>NZ_JBJHPB010000015.1:0-106748 GCF_059412285.1 Vibrio sp. CB1-5
GACCAAGGACCAAGGACCAAGGACCAAGGACCAAGGACCAAGGACCAAGGACCAAACTACCTCATCTTCTGCGACAACAATCCTTCTGTAGTCGCCAAACGCCAAGACACTCCTTTATCAGAGCTCACAAGCAATACAGGGTGGTGCTGAAATTGCTGACTGTAACGACTTGGACTACCGGCCAGCATTTCATTAGGCCAGCGGCGATAATGCTCACTAACCACATGGATACAATCCTCGGTATCAGACAACAGTGCACACTCTTCTTGACTCGATTTAGAAACACGCAGCGCTTGGTTAAACCAAGTATCATCGTTGAAGTTTTGGATCTCATAGGTATACAGTAGGTATAAGTTCCCGCGCTTATCCTGATGCAGTTTCTGAGTGTAGTTTGAATACTGCTGCCAGTTTGGCATCACAATGACCCCTTTGTCTTGCCATTGGTATTGACCACTTACTTGTGACGTACCAGTTATCCACTCAAGTCGATAGCCACTCGGAGCATCGGTCTCTGGCGCGGTGTTACGCATCGCCAACACAATGGTGTCATCGCTTTGGATAGCAGCGTGGACGTAGGTATAGCGTCCCAAAGGCTGACCGACATAATTGACTTTGCTATCACTTGATGTCTCTTCTGGAGTGCGGTCAACGGGTGTCTCTCGTCCGTAAGAAAATTTATCGTTTGCTGCAACGTTGCCCCATAAATTATCGCCATTGCTCCATTCACTGTTGGTGACAGGTGCTAAGGAGTAACGATGCCAGATCTGGTGATTGTGAGCGCCTGAGATGAAGTGCAATCGTTTTTGGCTATCGAGTAAAAGGATGGGTTGATTGTGACCATCCGGTGTTGCCTCA
The DNA here is from genome assembly GCF_059412285.1 of Vibrio sp. CB1-5. Taxonomy (NCBI): domain Bacteria; kingdom Pseudomonadati; phylum Pseudomonadota; class Gammaproteobacteria; order Vibrionales; family Vibrionaceae; genus Vibrio; species Vibrio sp. CB1-5. The sequence goes on from NZ_JBJHPB010000015.1 coordinate 856, forward strand.
GAGGTCGAACCGCTCCACCCCATGAACAGAACGTCTGCTTGCTCAGTACCAAGCTGATAGCGAACATAGTATTGCCCCGTGTTGAAATCAAGACGATTTAATGCGCTCTCATCGTAGCTAATGGCTGCGATATGTAAGGTGTTGCCTTCCCAAATGACAGGCTTGCTACCTCGATATAGACCTAGGCGAATGGGCAGTGATAGCGTCTCTTCTTGCCAGTCGAGTTCATCATTGCCAATATCGATTAAGCGGGAGATGGCGTATTCGCTATTGCTATTCGATGTGCGGATGAACAGCGGTGGCTGGCTGCCATTCCCCACCATTTCAGTTTGAGCTAGCCAGTTCTTTTTATAGCCCCGCCAAGTCTGGGTTTGAGCCTGATAGCGGATAGCACCATGATCAAGTTTGAAGAACACATCGCCATTGTTTTGAAAATACACCTGTTCTATATAGCGGTAGCGATAGCCGTCTAACCCATCGGCGTTTTGCCTAAAGCCAAACTCTTGCTCCATGGCTCTCAGTGATGTGCTGATCCATTCGCCGCTTGGCGTCAGTCTTACTAAGTATGAGTCACAGTCGGTACATGGATTGGCGTCGCTATACAGTGATGAATAGACACGGTCGTCATAAGTCAGTGCGTGCAAAGGCTTATTGGTTTTCTCGAGAGTCACGGGGTCTTGATGATGGCCTGGTTGACCGTCACCGACGTTGAACTGGTTCATGTTGTTGACAATCATCCATGGTAGGTTGTTGGCATCAAAATAGGGACGGCCAGGGATGAACCTTGGGTTGTAACCGTAGCGTTCTCGCTCACCATCAAAAATATTGGCGTATTGAACCGAAGACGAGGCGTCCGAACTAGTTGCGAACTGAGGCGCAGGTTGAGCCGTTTCATCACAGTTGTGATCGTATTGAGAGCGAGTCCAATCTCGGTTGAGGTCGGTAAAGGTTTGTTGCCAATCGACATCACAGCGATTGGCACTGGGTGGTTGCGAAGGCGTATTTCCCCCGCTATTTGAAGAATCACAGCCAGAGAGCAAAACACTGGCGCATAGCATCAAAACGGATGCAAAAAGAGTGGAACGAGACATGTGATATGACACTTATATGAACAAACGTAAAAAATGATTTCCATAGAGAAAATGGACTTTACTCATGGGCGTATTTTGGTATCCTACGCCGCGCTACCAGTAGGGTAGTTTTTTCGGAGATAACTATGAACAATACCGACCATCCTCCTAGTATGAAAGGAGAAAAATAGCCTCGCGTCGGTAATTGCGATCTTCGTTCCTACCGCTGAGGTAGGTGTGTTTCCCTTCTATAATATCCTGATATTTTTCTCCTTTACTACTATTGAGTCACTCAATGAGTATGTCTTTTGATGCGTGTTTTGGCTGTGTACATGGCCTGACATCGGTGTGTCTAGACTATGTCATCGCACTTAGCATCTGGTCATGCTTTTGGCATTATTTTGTCAATTAGTGAGCCGACTTTTTGATGGTCGTTACCAACGCTAATCGGGAGATTCGCCATGACGGTAATGAGCAATACATATATTGAAAATACAGCACCTCGTTTCTCTGAAGAGGAGATCAGTGCTGCAACGAAAGCATTTCTGCAATACGACACAGAGCAGCAGTTAAACCTGCTAACGGTAATGCCGATCGATGAAGCGGTAGGTGTGCTGCAACACTGCGCCTTGGGGCAAGTTCAGTACTTAATTGAAGAGCTTGATTTGCAAGGGCACGATAAACGAGCAAGACTTTACGCTCACCACTTGGGTTTGATTCACTCAGAAGCAGAAACCACAGGTGGTTACTTAACGACGGGTGTACTCGAGCACGTCAAGCAGCGCATAGGGTGGATTGTTACTTTAGCACTGCTAGGTATCGTTTCAGGGCTTATCATTGCACAGTATGAAGATACTTTAAGCCAACTAGTACTACTGGCCGTTTATATGCCAGTGATTGCCGCCGCTGGTGGTAATACGGGTACCCAAGCCGCAACTCTGGTGATACGTGCACTGGCAACCGGTGAGCTTCGCAAGAGGCAGTGGTTAGAGGTGCTCTGGAAGGAAAGTCGTGTCGCAGTATGTCTGGCTGCCGCAGTGGCACTGGTCATGGTTGGGCGTATTCTGGTCTTTGGTGATGTGAATTCTGCAGGTGGTTTTGATATCAACCTTATCGCGATGGCGATAGCGGTGGCGCTGTTTATTCAGGTCACGGTATCGACAACGTTGGGCGGTGTTCTGCCTATCATTGCTCGAGTGTTTAAACTCGATCCTGCAGTGCTGGTGAGCCCAGTACTGGCATCGATAGTTGATATCTCGGGTATGTGGATTTACTTTACCGTAGTTAATCACTTCCTGGGTTTATCTTAACTAACCGCAATCTACTAAGTCGATATTATGATGATAAAGCGCAGCTATGGCTGCGCTTTGTTGTTTGAGCGCTCCAACGAATAACTGTAGTCAACCACTTGACGGTAATAGGCCTTCTCAAACTGTGTCAACGGTGACTCAACTGGCTTGCTGGTGGTTGCTTTCTTTGGATGGTAGTCAGTGACAAATTGGACAAACAAACTTTCACGCTCTCCTTTGCTGCCAAGACCAAATCCCATCATATTGTAGGTGCCAAACAGAGAGCCACTTTTTGCCACTAGCGCGCCCTTAATCGGTACCTTACGCATACTTGAACGATACTTTAATGTGCCGTTGTTACCGGAAACGGGCATGAGTCGAGCGAGCTTGAGAGTGCTGTCGTTGCGGTGAATGTAGCTCAGAACCTCACGCATTTGACTGGCTGTGACGCGGTTGTTGCGGGACAGCCCAGATCCATCTTCCAGCACCGCGAGATCAAGGTTGATACCAGCCTTTTGCTTAACAATGGCCTTTATCGCTTCGGTGCCATTAATAAAGGAGCCTGGCTCGTTAAAATAGTTGGCTCCAAGGGTTTTAGTGATGTTATCGGCATAGAGGTTATTAGAGTCTTGTAGCATCACAGCGAGCAAGTCATTGAGTGGTCGTGAGCGCTGAACAAACAGCGGCTTTTGTCCCTTGATGTTTGGCGCACCCAATTTGACTTCACCGGATAACGTCACGCCGATACGCTGAAGCTCTGATTTGATGACATCGACGGTAAATTGCTCAGGCGACGAAACGGCAAACTTGAGCGGTATTGGCGACTTTCGCTCGACCGCGCAGCCACTCAGCGAGTATTGATTGTTAGGGCTCACTTCCAGTTGCAGATCACAATGGCTCTGCTCTTGGTAGTCCTTAGAGACGCTCTTTGCAGACGTTGACGCACTGATAGGTTGATGTGAAGGCACATTGATGCGCGTCGTACCATTTTTATTGGTGTATAGCGCGCCTTGAACACAGTTGCCATCAAGCGTAATCGCAGAGGCCGGTGCACTATAGCAAACACCAAGAATATCCCAAGGCCAGCCAACACCGCGCTGGTAACCTGTAAACACGCTGTCATCCAACCAAATATTGTTAAACCGAGATCCTACCTCTGACTTGGCCTGTTTTAGCATCGTTGTGAGTGAAGCTCGGCTAAACGTAGGGTCACCAGAGTATTTGATAATGAGGTCATTACCTGAAGTATAGAGTGTCGTCTCAAAGCGAAAGCTATCAGGCAGTGCCAGTTTGGCCGCCAAGGCTGTCACGACTTTTAGTGTGCTAGCTGGGGGAAAAAATTGCTCAGTATTGTACTCAACTAGTGCCTGCTGCGGAGCCGATAGAGGCGCGATGAGCTGCGCACTGCGGCTTCCATAAGGGAGATGTTTGGTCGCATCGGCACCATCTGCAAACGTCGCAGCGGAGAAAATAAGTAAACAGGTGAGCGAGAGTTTGGCTGTCATAGCGAATTCATCAGGGTGGGCTTAATTTTTAATGTAGGCTAACAACCTATTAAGTCGAGATAAAGCGTTAAATTTTCGCAAAAAGTCGCTTCGAATAGTCTTTGTACGATGCGGCGAAACGGACGCAAGGTTGCTCACACTTTCATACTATCGTCAGCGTGGTTTACCTTGCGAAATCAAAGCCAACTAGGCTATATTGTTGCGTTGCTCAAAAAGAACAACTCTGATTGCTATCAGAAAGAGCACCACAGCCAGTGCCAGCAATAAGTGCTTCCTTATTGCCTCAGTATCCGAATCACAGTGATTTGTATCCGCGGATTGATTACACTAGGCTTAATCCAGTTTATTTTTCAAATTGTACTCAGGCTCGCTTGAGTAGGGTTTTATTGTCCAAAGGATGCTTTGGAAAAGAGGTTGTTATAATGGAAAAGGTTCCAATGACTGTACGTGGCGAACAGCAGCTACGTGAAGAGCTAGATCGTCTACTTAAACTTCGTCCACAGATTTCTGAAGCAATTGCAGAAGCTCGTGAACTTGGTGACCTAAAAGAGAACGCAGAGTACCACGCGGCTCGTGAAGAGCAGGGCATCTGTGAAGCGCAAATTCGTGATATCGAGTACAAGCTATCTGTCGCGCAAGTAATTGACGTGACTAAGCTAGATAACACGGGCAAGATCATCTTTGGTTCTACAGTGACTCTAATTGATATCGATACCGATGCTGAGCAGACTTACCAAATTGTCGGTGATGATGAAGCGGACATCAAAGCTGGTCGTATCTCAGTAAGCTCACCGATCGCTCGTGGCCTTATCGGTAAAATGGAAGGTGATGAAGTGACTATCGTGACCCCAGGCGGTCAAAAAGACTTCGAAATTGACAAGGTTGCTTACGTTTAAGCAACGCTGTTGACCGAAAGGTCGAAAGGAAGTCGCCAATTTGGCGGCTTTTTTTGTGTCTCCATGATGGTGGCGTCGTACTCGTTTGGCAAACACATCTTGTCAGAAAAATGAAAAGGCCGCCTAAGCGACCTTTTCCACTTTGAAACAAATTGTTTCTATAAAACCAACTGCTGGGCAAATTACTTGCGTGGCAGTTCGATTTTCTTTTGCTCTGACTGACGGTAAAGAACAAGTGTCTTACCGATAACCTGAACTTTCTCTGCTTTAGTTTCGCGCACAATCGCGTCGATAATCAGCAGTTTAGTGTCACGGTCTTCTGACGCCACTTTCACTTTAATCAGTTCGTGGTGGTCAAGAGCGATTTCGATTTCCGCTAGTACAGCCTCTGTTAGTCCATTTGCGCCCATAAGCACAACGGGTTTCAGTGCGTGTGCTAGGCCTTTTAGGTGCTGCTTTTGTTTGGTGCTTAGGTTCATAACGCGGCCAAATTTATTTACTATTAGGGTTGAAAAGTCGTATTTTAACGCCATCTTATGACGAAGACTATACTTTATTCTAAGGGCATGCCCTTATTGAGTTGGAAATTGAATGAGTAAGCAAAAACATTCGGCCAGTTCGGGCCGTTGGCTAAAAGAGCATTTTGATGATAAATATGCTAATGAGGCCAGAAGAAAAGGCTATCGTTCACGTGCTATCTTTAAGATTGAAGAGATTCAAAACAAGGATAAGCTACTGAAACCTGGGATGACTGTGGTTGACCTTGGTGCTGCTCCTGGCGGGTGGTCTCAGTACGCCGCTAAAGTTGTTGGCGACGAGGGACAAGTGATTGCTTGTGACTTACTGCCGATGGATCCTATCTCTGGTGTGAGCTTTCTTCAGGGCGATTTTCGTGAAGAAACGGTGCTTGATGCACTACTAGAAAGAATCCAACCGGATATGGTCGACGTAGTAATGTCTGATATGGCTCCTAACATGGCAGGTAACTTATCTGTCGATCAGCCTAGAGCTATGTATCTTGTTGAACTAGCATTAGATATGTGTCATCAAACTTTAGCCCCTGGCGGCAGTTTCGTAGTGAAAGTGTTCCAAGGCGAAGGGTTTGACGAATACGTAAAACAGGTGCGTGAAGCCTTCAAAGTGGTGAAGATTCGCAAGCCGGACTCATCTAGAGCTCGCTCTCGTGAGGTGTTTATTGTAGCTAATGGCTTCAAAGGCTGAACATTAGTTTACAAAGACAAAATTAACAATGTAGCTACAGCCTAAAAACTGTAGTACCCTACCTTTAATTACAATTAGTTATCGAGAGGCTGACACCTTGAGTGACATGGCAAAGAATTTAATTTTGTGGTTAGTCATCGCCGTTGTGTTGATGTCGGTATTCCAAAGCTTCGGACCGGGAGAAAGTAACGGTCGAGCGGTAGATTACACCACGTTCGTACAGGAAGTTGGCAATGGCCAGATTCAGGAAGCTCAATTCAAAGACAGCGAGATAACCTTTACTCGTCGTGGTGGTGGCAGTCGCTTTGTGACTTACATGCCAGTTTATGATCAAAAACTTCTTGATGACCTAATTAACCAAAACGTAAAAGTTTCGGGTACTCCACCAGAAGAGCAGAGTCTACTTGGCACTATCTTCATCTCGTGGTTCCCAATGATTCTTCTTATCGGTGTCTGGATCTTCTTTATGCGCCAGATGCAAGGCGGCGGTGGCAAAGGCGCCATGTCGTTTGGTAAGAGTAAAGCTCGTATGATGAGCGAAGAACAGATTAAGACCACGTTTGCTGACGTTGCAGGTTGTGACGAAGCAAAAGAGGACGTAAAAGAGCTAGTAGACTATCTACGTGATCCAAGCCGCTTCCAGAAATTGGGCGGTAAGATCCCTACGGGTGTTCTAATGGTTGGTCCTCCTGGTACAGGTAAAACGCTACTTGCAAAAGCAATTGCAGGTGAAGCGAAGGTACCGTTCTTTACGATTTCAGGTTCTGACTTTGTAGAAATGTTCGTTGGTGTTGGTGCATCTCGTGTGCGTGACATGTTCGAGCAAGCAAAGAAAGCAGCACCTTGTATCATCTTCATCGATGAGATCGATGCGGTAGGTCGTCAGCGTGGTGCTGGTGTTGGTGGTGGTCACGATGAGCGTGAGCAAACCCTTAACCAAATGCTAGTAGAGATGGATGGTTTTGAAGGTAACGAAGGTATTATCGTTATTGCAGCAACCAACCGTCCAGACGTACTTGACCCTGCACTACTTCGTCCTGGTCGTTTCGACCGTCAAGTTGTGGTTGGTCTACCTGACGTACGTGGCCGTGAGCAGATCTTGAAAGTACACATGCGTAAAGTACCTCTAGCTTCAGATGTAGAACCATCTTTGATTGCACGTGGTACGCCAGGCTTCTCTGGTGCAGATCTTGCCAACCTAGTTAACGAAGCGGCGCTATTCGCTGCACGCGGTAACAAGCGCAACGTATCTATGGTTGAGTTTGAACTAGCGAAAGATAAGATCATGATGGGTGCTGAGCGCCGTTCTATGGTTCTTTCGGAAGAAACCAAAGAGTCGACGGCATACCACGAAGCGGGCCACGCAATCGTTGGGCGTTTGGTTCCTGAGCACGATCCTGTGTACAAGGTATCTATCATCCCACGTGGTCGTGCGCTTGGTGTGACAATGTACTTGCCAGAGCAAGACCGTGTGAGCATGTCTCGTCAACACCTAGAATCGATGATCTCTAGTCTTTACGGTGGTCGTTTAGCGGAAGAGCTAATCTACGGTAAAGATAAAGTATCGACTGGTGCATCCAACGATATCGAACGTGCAACTGATATTGCTCGTAAGATGGTGACGCAGTGGGGCTTCTCTGAAAAACTGGGGCCTCTGCTGTACGCGGAAGACGAAGGTGAGGTATTCCTAGGTCGTAGTGTGACCCAGACTAAACATGTGTCTGGTGAGACAGCGAAGCTGATTGACGAAGAAGTTCGTCATATCATCGACCGTAACTACGATCGTGCTAAGAAAATCCTTGAAGCAAACATGGATATTATGCACTCCATGAAAGATGCGCTTGTGAAATACGAGACCATCGATGCGGGTCAAATTGATGACCTGATGGAGCGTAAGAGTGATATTCGTGAGCCTGCTGGTTGGGCAGACCAAGCGGCTGCTCAGCAGGATAAGCCAAAGGCAGAAGCGAAACCTGAGCCTAAAGACGATGAGCCTACAGCGCCAGCTGCCGACTCAGAAACTAAGGCTGAAGATGTGTCTTCTGAGCCAACTAAGAAAGACTCAGAGTAACAAATAGTGATTAAGCCCCGAGCCTTGCTCGGGGCTTTTGTCGTTTAAAGCAGTTATGATTTTACAAGCAAACCAGAAAACCCTCTCTCTCGATACGCCACAAGTGATGGGTATCGTCAATGTCACACCTGACTCGTTCTCTGATGGTGGCAAATTCAATTCAGTGGATGCTGCGCTTGAGCAGGTTGAAGCGATGATCGCTTCAGGTGTGACGATTGTTGATATCGGTGGTGAGTCAACGCGCCCAGGAGCACCTGATGTTGAGCTGCAAGAAGAGCTTGAGCGTGTTATTCCTGTGATTCGGGCGATACGTGAGCGATTTGATGTTTGGATCTCCGTCGACACCAGTAAAGCGGAAGTCATGCGCCAAGCTGTGGAGGCCGGTGCCGATATCATCAACGACGTCCGTGCTTTACAAGAGCCTGGTGCTCTGGAGGTAGCCGCAGCCGCGGGTGTGCCAATCTGTCTTATGCACATGCAGGGACAGCCGCGCACGATGCAGGCGAATCCTACCTATGACGATCTTCTGACAGATGTGGCGCAATTCTTACAAGAGCGTATCTCAGCGTGTGAAGCGGTAGGCATTACACGCGATAAACTGATCTTGGATCCCGGCTTCGGATTTGGCAAAACGCTGGAACACAATTATCATCTGCTAGCACATTTGGACAAGTTTCATCAGTTTGGACTACCTGTGCTTGCCGGTATGTCGCGTAAATCAATGATTTTTAAATTGCTTGATAAAGCACCTGCCGACTGTTTAGCTGGGAGCTTAGCTTGCGCTACCCTTGCTGCAGCAAAAGGGGCACAAATTATCCGTGTTCATGATGCGGTAGAGACGGTCGAAGCGGTGAAGATCGTTCAGATGATGCAATCAAATTTATAAAAACGAATAAGGAAATAAAATGTCACAACGACGTTATTTTGGTACCGATGGTGTTCGAGGCAAAGTGGGTCAGTACCCAATCACACCCGATTTCGTACTTAAGCTAGGTTGGGCTGCTGGTCGAGTGCTTGCAAAGCAAGGCACTAAAAAAGTGATCATTGGTAAAGATACCCGTATCTCAGGTTATATGCTGGAGTCGGCGCTTGAAGCGGGTCTGTCGGCAGCCGGGCTTAAAGCGATCTTCACTGGTCCATTGCCTACGCCAGCAGTGGCATACCTTACCCAGACTTTCCGCGCGGAAGCGGGCATCGTGATTTCTGCATCGCACAACCCATACTATGACAACGGCATTAAGTTCTTCTCTTCGGAAGGTACAAAGCTGCCAGACTCCATTGAGCTTGCGATTGAGGAAGAGCTGGATAAAAACATTGAATGTGTTGAGTCTTCCGAGCTTGGTAAAGCGAGCCGTCTTAACGACGCTGCTGGTCGCTATATCGAGTTTTGTAAGAGCACATTTCCACACGATTTGAGCCTTGCGGGCCTAAAAATTGTTATCGACTGTGCGCATGGTGCAACCTACAAAATCGCGCCTTCGGTATTTAAAGAGCTAGGTGCAGACGTGGTAGCAATTGGTGTTGACCCAGACGGTACTAACATCAACGCGGAAGTGGGTGCGACAGATGTGCGTGCTCTGCAAGCAAAAGTGGTTGAAGAGAATGCCGCACTTGGGCTTGCTTTTGATGGCGACGGTGACCGCATCATCATGGTTGACCATTTAGGTAACAAAGTAGATGGTGACCAAATCGCTTACATTATTGCCCGTGACGCGCTTCGTCGTGGTGAACTAAAAGGTGGTGTTGTTGGAACCCTAATGACTAACCTTGGCATGGAAAACGGCCTTAAGCAGCTTGGCATTCCATTTGTACGCGCAGCTGTTGGTGACCGCTACGTCATGGAGCAACTGCTTGAGCGTGACTGGCGTATTGGTGCAGAAAACTCAGGCCACGTTATCTTGCTGGATAAAGTGACAACGGGTGATGCGATTGTAGCTGCACTGCAAGTGCTTGCTTCAGTGATTGGCGCAAAGATGTCGCTCAATGAGCTAGCAAGTGGTATGACTCTTTACCCACAAGTGCTTATCAATGTTCGTTTCAGTGGTGACGCTAACCCGCTAGAAGCGGAAGCTGTGAAGCAGGCGGTCGCGAAAGCAGAGGCCGATCTTGGCGACAAAGGTCGTGTGCTGCTTCGCAAATCGGGTACTGAGCCTTTGCTGCGAGTCATGGTTGAAGGCGAAGATGACGTGTTAGTTAATCAATCAGCACAATACATCGCTGATATCGTAAAAGAAAACTGCTAAATATCGACTGTTTAGCATCAGCAAGAATCAAATTAGTTCTTTTGGTTCTTGCTTATTTTTTATATGATTACTCGCTTATTCTTATCGGTAATTGTTCTTTTGCCCTTTTTTTGAGCGTTCAGTTGCTCGGCGAAAGATTTTTGTCATTTTTCTCTTGTCAGTCAGTGCGGCATTCGCTAGTATTGCCACCGCCTTCGCTTAGGAGGCCATAGCCAGGTTTTCAGTGCGTACAGCAAGGAAAGCAGCGCTGGCTCAACAATTAGGAACATAGGTGGACATATGATTCAAGTTCTACTTGTGATTTACCTGTTGGCTGCGCTTGGTGTTATTGGCCTAGTGTTGATTCAACAAGGTAAAGGCGCAGATATGGGAGCCTCATTCGGTGCTGGCGCTTCAAACACAGTGTTTGGTGCTAGTGGCTCAGGAAATTTCCTAACCCGAATGACTGCAATTTTTGCAATCGTATTTTTTGTTATCAGCTTAGTACTTGGCAACATGTACACTCACAAAGGTGAGTCTCAATGGGTTGACCCTACTCAAGGTCAAGTAATTGAGCAAGCAGCTGATGCAGCGAGTGATGTTCCAGCTGAAAACAGCGACGAGATCCCTCAATAAGTCGATTGATTCTAACGAATCGAAAAGCTTAGATGCCGAGATGGTGAAATTGGTAGACACGCTAGCATGAGGTGCTAGTGCCTTTGGTGTGAGGGTTCGAGTCCCTCTCTCGGCACCATTATTTATAAACTTGTAATACAGTTTGGTGAGCGTATAATGCACACCAAGTCGGACGCGGGGTGGAGCAGCTTGGTAGCTCGTCGGGCTCATAACCCGAAGGTCGTCGGTTCAAATCCGGCCCCCGCAACCAATACTTTCTGAGTGTTGATGGATTGCAAGTTTAGCAGTGTGAAAAAATCACTGCACATCGAGAAAACAACAACTATCTTTTTAGGGTGTTACTTTTTCTCGATGATCAGGGTCCAGCAACAAAAAACCCCGACTTTCGGGGTTTTTTGTTATTTGCGCTTTTTAAAAAGCAGCAAATACAAGTGCTTGGAATTTAAATTGGGCTATATGCCCTTTTTTTGTTTCTGGAGTGGTTAAATGACTGGTTTAGAAAGACAACTTACAGAATTGCTCGAAGCGCCTGTAGAGGCAATTGGCTACGAGCTTGTTGGTTTAGAGTTCATCCGTGCAGGTGAGCATTCTACCCTTCGAATCTATATCGACCATGAAAATGGTATTACTGTTGATGGCTGCGCAGAAGTAAGTCATCAGGTAAGTGCAGTAATGGACGTCGAAGACCCAATTACGGTGGCTTATAACCTAGAGGTGTCTTCACCAGGCCTAGAAAGACCACTTTTCAAAGCAGCACATTACCAACAGTTTATTGGTCACGAGGTCAGCATCGTGTTGAAAATGGCTGTCGGCAACCGTCGTAAGTGGAAAGGTGTAATCCAATCTATTGATGGCGAGACAGTAACCATCCTTGCCGATGGTAACGAAGAAGAAATGGCGCTAAGCAACATTTCCAAAGCTAACCTTATCCCTAAATTTTAGGTCCCTAATAATAAAAGCTTAGAGGCTAGATAAATGAGTAAAGAAATTTTAGCGGTAGTAGAAGCAGTTTCTAACGAGAAAGCTGTTCCTCGTGAGCGTATTTTTGAAGCGCTAGAGATTGCACTAGCAACCTCTTCTAAGAAAAAACACGAAATCGAAATCGATGTACGTGTTGCCATTGACCGCAAAACAGGTGAATTCGAAACCTTCCGCCGCTGGATGGCAGTAGAAGAAGTTGAATTCCCAACGAAAGAAATTTCTATCGAAGCGGCACAATACGACGACGAGTCTATCCAATTGGGTGACTTCGTTGAAGAGCAGATCGAGTCAGTAACGTTTGACCGCATCACCACGCAAACAGCTAAGCAAGTTATCGTACAGAAAGTACGTGAAGCTGAGCGCGCGCAAATCGTTGAGCAGTTCATCGACAACGAAGGCGACCTAGTGACAGGTGTGGTTAAGAAAGTTAACCGTGACACCATCATCCTAGATCTTGGTAACAACGCTGAAGCCGTTATCCTACGTGATGACCAGCTTCCTCGTGAAAATTTCCGTCCAGGCGACCGTGTACGTGGTCTTTTATACAAAGTGGCTCCAGAAGCTCGCGGCTTCCAGCTATTCATTACTCGTTCTAAGCCAGAAATGCTAGCTGAGCTATTCCGCGTGGAAGTGCCAGAGATTGCTGAAGAGCTTATCGAGCTGAAAGGCGCAGCACGTGATCCAGGTTCTCGCGCGAAGATCGCGGTGAAAACTAACGACAAGCGTATCGACCCTGTTGGTGCGTGTGTAGGTATGCGTGGTGCACGTGTACAAGCGGTTTCTGGTGAACTTGGCGGCGAGCGTATCGATATCGTACTTTGGGACGATAACCCAGCTCAGTTCGTTATCAACGCAATGGCGCCAGCAGACGTTGCTTCTATCATCGTCGATGAAGATGCACACTCTATGGACATCGCGGTTGAAGCTGACAACCTAGCGCAAGCTATCGGTCGTAGCGGTCAAAACGTACGTCTAGCTTCTCAACTAACTGGTTGGGAACTGAACGTTATGACGGTTGCAGACCTTCAGAAGAAACATCAAGAAGAAGCATCAGCTTCTATCGAAAACTTTATGAAGCACCTAGACATCGAGCAAGACTTCGCGGAAATGCTTGTTGAGGAAGGCTTCTCAACACTAGAAGAAGTGGCATACGTGCCAGTTAACGAACTTCTAGAAGTCGACGGCCTAAACGAAGAGCTTGTAGAAGAGCTTCGTAGCCGTGCAAAAGATGCCCTAACGACACTTGCTCTTGCTCAGGAAGAATCATTCGAAGGTGTTGAGCCAGCTGAAGACCTACTGGCACTAGAAGGTCTAGAGCGTGAGATGGCATTTAAACTGGCTGCAAAAGGTGTAGCTACTCTTGAAGACCTTGCAGACCAAGGTGTCGATGAGCTAGAGGGCATTGAAGGGCTAACAGAAGAGCGCGCAGGTGAGCTAATCATGGCTGCACGTAACATCTGTTGGTTCGGCGACGAAGAATAATAATCAGCAAGGAGGTAGTTGCATGACAAAACTTACGGTTAAAGCACTTAGCGAAGAGATTGGTACGCCAGTTGAACGCCTAATTGAACAACTTGCTGATGCTGGTTTGAAAAAATCAGAAAGCGATCAGGTGAATGATGAAGAGAAGCAAACGCTTCTTACTCACCTGAAGAAAGAACATGGTGATACATCTGGTGAGTCAGAGCCTACTCGTCTTACGCTGCAGCGTAAAACTCGTAGCACTCTGTCTGTTTCTGCCGGTGGCGGTAAGAGCAAAGATGTACAAATAGAAGTGCGCAAGAAGCGCACTTATGTCAAGCGCAGTGCGATCGACGAGCAAGCAAAACGTGAAGCTGAGGAAGCAGCAAATCGTGAGGCGGAAGAGCGTGCCCAACGTGAAGCCGAAGAGCTAGCCAAACGTGAAGCTGCAGAGAAAGCACAGCGTGAAGCAGAAGAGAAAGCTCAGCGCGAAGCCGAAGAAAAACGTCTAGCAGAGGAAAAAGCTACACGTGAGGCTGAGCAACCTGAAGCAGATGCTGCTAAGCGCGAAGAAGCGGAAAAGGCCAAGAAAGAAATGAACGCAAAGAATGCTGAAGCGAAGAAAGAAGCGGACGAACTAAAACGTCGTCAAGAAGAAGAGGCGCAACGTAAGGCGGAAGCTGAAGCGGCTCGTCTAGCTGAAGAAGCTCGCAAACTAGCGGAAGAGAATGCCGCACGCTGGTCTGAAGAAGAGAAAAAATCTAAAGACAACGAAAAAGCTGATTACCACACGACAACCTCTACGTACGCTCGTGAAGCAGAAGATGCTCAAGATCGTAAAGAAGAGAAAGCGCCTCGTCGTCGTAAGAAGAAAGCGAGCCCACAAGAAGACAACCGTGGTGGTCGCGGCGGTCGTAACCAACGTGGCAGAAAAGGTAAGCTGGCTAAGCCAACGTCTATGCAGCACGGTTTCGATAAGACAGCTCAAGTTGCTAAGCAAGACGTTGTTATTGGCGAAACAGTAGTTGTTTCTGAGCTAGCAAGTAAAATGTCTGTTAAAGCAACAGAAGTTATCAAGGTGATGATGAAGATGGGCGCAATGGCGACTATCAACCAAGTTATCGACCAAGAAACTGCACAGCTAGTTGCTGAAGAAATGGGTCACAAAGTTGTTCTGCGTAAAGAGAATGAGCTCGAAGAAGCAGTACTATCTGACCGTGATGCAACTTCAGAAGCGGTTTCTCGCGCTCCTGTTGTAACTATCATGGGTCACGTTGACCACGGTAAGACATCGACACTTGACTACATCCGTCGTACTCACGTTGCATCAGGCGAAGCGGGTGGTATTACCCAGCACATCGGTGCATACCACGTAGAAACTGACAACGGCATGATCACTTTCCTTGATACTCCTGGACACGCGGCGTTTACCGCAATGCGTGCTCGTGGTGCTCAAGCGACAGATATCGTTGTTCTAGTTGTAGCTGCGGACGATGGCGTAATGCCACAAACAATTGAAGCGATCCAACACGCGAAAGCGGCTGGCGTACCTCTGATTGTTGCTGTGAACAAGATCGATAAAGAAGACGCGAACCCAGACAACGTTAAGAACGAGCTGGCGCAATACGACGTTATCCCTGAAGAGTGGGGCGGTGAGAACATGTTCGTTCACATCTCTGCGAAACAAGGTACTAACATCGACGGTCTTCTAGAAGCTATCCTACTTCAATCAGAAGTACTTGAGCTAACAGCGGTTGCTGACGGCATGGCATCTGGTGTGGTTGTAGAATCATTCCTAGATAAAGGCCGTGGTCCAGTTGCTACAGTTCTAGTTCAATCTGGTACGCTACGTAAAGGCGACATCGTACTTTGTGGTCAAGAATACGGCCGTGTACGTGCGATGCGTGACGAACTAGGTAAAGAAGTAACTGAAGCAGGTCCATCTATCCCAGTTGAGATCCTAGGTCTATCTGGTGTTCCATCATCAGGTGACGAAGCAACAGTTGTACGTGATGAGCGTAAAGCTCGTGAAGTAGCAAACTACCGTCAAGGTAAATTCCGTGACGTGAAACTTGCGCGTCAGCAAAAAGCGAAACTAGAAAACATGTTCTCTAATATGACTGCTGGTGACGTTGCTGAGCTTAACGTAGTACTGAAAGCGGACGTACAGGGGTCTGTAGAAGCAATCTCTGATTCTCTACTGAAACTGTCTACTGACGAAGTTAAAGTGAACATTGTTGGTTCTGGTGTTGGTGGTATTACAGAAACTGATGCAGTACTAGCAGCAGCGTCTAACGCTATCATCCTAGGCTTCAACGTACGTGCTGATGCTTCTGCTCGCCGTACTGTCGATACTGAAAACCTAGACCTACGCTACTACTCAATCATCTACCAATTGATTGACGAAGTGAAACAAGCAATGGGCGGTATGCTTGCTCCTGAATTCAAGCAAGAAATCATCGGCCTTGCAGAAGTACGTGACGTATTTAAGTCTCCAAAACTTGGCGCTATCGCGGGTTGTATGGTGACAGAAGGTACTATCAAGCGTAACAACCCTATCCGCGTACTGCGTGATAACGTTGTAATCTACGAAGGTGAGCTAGAATCTCTACGCCGCTTCAAAGATGACGTTCAAGAAGTTAAGAACGGTTACGAGTGTGGTATCGGCGTTAAGAACTACAACGATGTTCGCGTTGGCGACCAAATCGAAGTATTCGAAATCGTTGAAATCAAACGTACTCTAGACTAATTGACAAAATCGCTACTCAGTTTCTAACTTGAGTATTGATGGTTGTTGAATACGCCATGGGGGGCTGGTTATTACCATCCCCCCATTCTTTCTATAGTGAGAAAAGAAATGTCAAAAGAATTTAGCCGCACACAACGTGTTGCGCAGCAACTACAAAAAGAGCTTGCTCTTATCCTTCAACGCGAAGTTCGCGATTCTCGCCTAGGTATGGTGACGATTTCAGACGTAGAAGTGTCTCGTGACCTAGCATACGCAAAAGTATTCGTGACTTTCCTATGTGTGGGTGAGCAAACCCCTGAATCAAGCATTGCGGCACTTCGTGAGCACGAAGCTCATATTCGTATGATGCTAGGCAAACGCATTCGCCTGCGTCTAACACCAGAAGTACGTTTCCAATACGACAACACACTTGTTGAAGGTATGCGTATGTCTAATCTAGTGAGCGAAGTGGTTAGCGAAGACAAGCGTAAGCAAGACGAAGCGGGTCGCAGCGAAGAAAACGGTACTGAGGGAGAAGAGCAGTAATGGCTAGACGTCGCAAGGGACGTCCAGTCAACGGCGTTATCCTTCTAGATAAACCTACCGGTATCTCATCGAATGATGCTCTGCAAAAAGTAAAGCGTATCTACTTCGCTGAGAAAGCAGGGCACACAGGTGCTCTTGACCCATTAGCAACTGGCATGCTGCCAATTTGCTTGGGCGAAGCTACCAAGTTCTCTCAATTCCTATTAGATTCAGACAAGCGCTACCGCGTGATCGCTAAACTTGGTGAACGTACCAATACCTCTGACTCTGATGGTGAAGTGGTTGAAACTCGTGATATCAACGTAACTCCAGAGTTTCTTGACGAGTGCATCGATAAGTTCCGCGGCGAGTCTGATCAAGTTCCGTCAATGTTTTCAGCATTGAAATATCAAGGTAAGCCACTTTATGAGTACGCTCGCCAAGGTATCGAAGTGCCGCGTGAAGCCCGTAAGATCACCGTATATGAAATCGTTCTACATCGCTTTGAAGGTGATGAAGTGGAGATGGAAGTACACTGCTCTAAGGGCACGTACATCCGAACTATCGTTGATGATCTCGGTGAAATGCTAGGCTGTGGCGCGCACGTGACTATGCTTCGCCGTACTGCGGTTGCTAAGTACCCTTATGAGAACATGGTGACTCTTGAGCAGCTAAACGAGCTATTTGAGCAGGCAAAGCGCGAAGAGCGCCAGCCACGTGAGTTGCTTGACCCACTGCTGATGCCAATGGACAGTGCAGTACAAGATCTTCAAGAAGCGAATGTCACGCCTGAACTTGGTGATTTGCTTCAGCATGGCCAGCCTGTGCAAGTTTCAGGTTTGCCAGTGGATGCGCCGGTGCGTATGACCATGGGTGAAGAGCGTTTGTTTATTGGTGTTGGGGCTATGAATGACGATGGTAAGCTGGCGCCTAAGCGTTTGGTTGTTTTTCGTGAGGAAGAAAGTGCTCAATAGAGCGACGAATACCTCTTGCTCTAGCTAGAATTATTCCCTATAATTCGCGCTTCGCGTAGCGGCTGAATCAGAGATTGGCTGCTACAATTTTTAAACTTACTCTTATTAGGAGAGAATTATGTCTCTGAATGCAGAAACTAAAGCAGCAATCGTTGCAGAATACGCACAAGGCGAAGGCGACACTGGTTCACCAGAAGTTCAAGTAGCTCTACTTACAGCTTCTATCAACCACCTACAAGGTCACTTCAAAGCACACAAAGGCGATCACCACAGCCGTCGTGGTCTTCTACGTATGGTTTCTCGTCGTCGTAAGCTTCTAGATTACCTAAAAGGTAAAAACCTAGCTCGCTACCAAGACCTAATCAAACGTCTAGGCCTACGTCGCTAATCAGCGTCTGCATAGAAAGTTTGTTAAAAGGGGCTATATGCCCCTTTTTTGTTAGCTAAATTCTTTAGTTAATGGCAAAACTTCCACTAAGTAGTTTATACTACGTCCCGTCTAAACAGAGTTGTCTAAAGTACATTCGTTTAGTCACAATCTGCTCAGTACATTACAGTCCATTTTGTCGACCGCAGGGTCGCGACTATTCCAAGCACATTTGCTCGCTTTTAGGGGCATAGAACTAGCTGCTTAGAGCAAAGAGCTAAGTTTGTTTGAACTAGTCGCGATTTGTAATGCATTGAGCGCACAATCAAATGATCTGGACTCGCTCCAGAAAAAAGGAAATACAATGTTCGAAAAACCAGTTGTTAAGTCGTTCCAATACGGCAACCACACTGTGACGCTAGAAACAGGCGTTATCGCACGTCAAGCTACTGCAGCTGTAATGGTAACAATGGACGATACGTCAGTATTCGTTTCTGTTGTTGGTAAAAAAGAAGCGGTAGAAGGTCAAGACTTCTTCCCACTAACAGTAAACTACCAAGAGCGTACTTACGCGGCAGGTAAAATCCCAGGTGGTTTCTTCAAGCGTGAAGGTCGTCCTTCTGAAGGCGAAACACTGACTGCACGTCTAATCGACCGTCCAATTCGTCCACTATTCCCAGACGCATTCAAAAACGAAGTTCAGGTTATCGCGACAGTAATGTCTGTAAACCCGAACGTTCAACCAGACATGGTAACAATGATCGGTACTTCAGCGGCTCTTGCTATCTCTGGTATCCCGTTCAACGGTCCTATCGGTGCTGCACGTGTTGGTCACATCGACGGTCAACTAGTACTAAACCCAAGCAACACTGAGCTAGAAAACTCTAAACTAGACCTAGTTGTTGCGGGTACTGAAGGCGCTGTTCTTATGGTTGAGTCTGAAGCAGACAACCTAACAGAAGAAGAGATGCTATCAGCAGTGGTTTACGGCCACGACCAACAGCAAGTTGTTATCAAAGCAATCAACGAGTTTGCAGCAGAAGTTGCTACTCCAGCTTGGGATTGGGTTGCTCCAGAAGAGAACACTGCTCTTAACAACCGCATCGCTGAACTAGCAGAAGCTAAGCTTGTTGAAGCGTACCAAATCACTGAGAAGATGGCTCGTTACGACCGCATTCACGCGATTGCAGCAGAAGTGAACGATGTTCTTCTTGCTGAAGATCCAGAAGCGAACACGAAAGAAATCCACACTATCTTCCACGATCTAGAGAAGACAGTTGTTCGTCGCAGCATCATCGCGGGTAACCCACGTATCGATGGCCGTGAAAAAGACATGGTTCGTGCACTAGACGTGCGCACTGGCGTTCTTCCACGTACTCACGGTTCTTCACTGTTCACTCGTGGTGAAACTCAGGCAATCGTAACTGCGACTCTTGGTACGCAGCGTGATGCTCAAATCATCGATGAGCTAACAGGTGAGCGTAAAGATCACTTCCTACTACACTACAACTTCCCTCCGTACTGTGTTGGCGAAACAGGTTTTGTAGGTTCTCCTAAGCGTCGTGAAATCGGTCACGGTAAACTGGCTAAGCGCGGCATCGCAGCAGTAATGCCTTCTGTTGAAGAATTCCCATACACAGTACGTGTTGTATCGGAAATTACTGAATCTAACGGTTCATCTTCAATGGCTTCTGTATGTGGTACGTCTCTAGCACTTATGGATGCGGGTGTTCCAATCAAGTCTTCTGTTGCGGGTATCGCAATGGGTCTTGTGAAAGAAGGCGATGACTTCGTTGTTCTTTCTGACATCCTTGGTGACGAAGACCACCTAGGTGACATGGACTTTAAAGTAGCAGGTACTAACACTGGTATCACTGCACTTCAAATGGACATCAAGATCGAAGGTATCACTAAAGAGATCATGCAAATTGCTCTTAACCAAGCGCAAGGTGCACGTAAGCACATCCTATCTGTAATGGATGAAGCTATCTCTGGTGCTCGTGAAGATATCTCTGAGTTCGCTCCTCGTATCCACACAATGAAGATCAGCTCAGACAAGATCAAAGACGTTATCGGTAAAGGTGGCGCAGTTATCCGTCAGCTAACTGAAGAAACGGGTACGACTATCGAGATCGAAGACGATGGTACTATCAAGATCGCTGCGACTGACGGTGACCAAGCGAAAGATGCGATTGCTCGTATCGAAGCTATCACTGCAGAAGTTGAAGTTGGTAAGATCTACACGGGTAAAGTTGCTCGTCTAGCAGACTTTGGTGCATTCGTAACGGTTCTTCCAGGTAAAGATGGTCTAGTACACATCTCTCAAATCGCTCAAGAGCGTGTTGAGAAAGTGACTGACTACCTGAAAGAAGGCCAAGAAGTTCAAGTTAAAGTACTTGAAATCGACCGCCAAGGCCGTGTACGTCTAAGCATGAAAGAAGCGGTAGAACAGCCAGCTGAAGCTGCGAATGAAAAAGCGGCACCTGACGCAGAATAATTCGCATTTCTAGACCATTGCGTCTAAAAGCATGCTATAAAGAGGGGGCAATCGCCCCCTTTTTTAGTGCGCGAAGGAAATTACCTGCTATACCATTAAAGCAGCACGGCAAAAAAATTTAATAAAAGCCGTCAGTTACGCTTAGCGATAGCAGGCATTAAGGAGAAGAATATAGTGAAGTGGTTTCGAATCTTAGGATTGAGTTTAGTGGCCGTCGTGACGGGTTGTGCATCCAACTCATCAACGCAAGATCAGCAGTGGTTGAATCCACCGATGGCTGTGCCTTTACAAGCCAACGTTCAATATGAAGTCCAGGTTGCAAGACTGACTCAGCTACTTCAGCGCAGCGATCTCGATAACGATGTGCGCGCCAAAATGCATTTCGAGCGTGGTTCTTATTTCAATAGTCTAGGTATGCGCGATTTGGCGCAGCTTGATTTCAACCAGTCGCTTCAATTAAACCCTGCTCAGCCAGTGGTGTTCAACCAAGTCGGTCAATACTTCACTCAGATTGGTGATTTTGACTCTGCGTATGAAGCGTTTGATTCAAGCCTAGAGCTCGATCCAGCTAACTCTTATGCACTTCGTAACCGTTCTATCGCACTGTACTACGGCGACCGTATTCCTCTAGCGATTGAAGGAATGACGCGTTACTACCAAGAGAATCCATCCGATCCGTACCGAGCGCTGTGGCTTTACATCATTTCTCGCCAAGCGAGCCCATCGGAAGCGGCGATTACGTTAAATAAACAGTATCTTGCTCGCAATAACGACTGGGGCTGGATTTTGGTCGCATTGATGCTTGAACAAGTGTCAGAAGAGCAAGCATTTCAAGCAATCCTAGCGAGCAGCCGAGATAACAATGTATTGGCAGAGCGTCTGACAGAGGTGTACTTCTACCTTGCTAAGCGTCATCAAATCGACGGTGACTACCCAACCGCCGTCTCGCTCTACAAGCTAGCTATCGCACAAAATGTGTATGATTTTGCAGAGCATAAGTACGCATTCCTAGAGCTCACCAAAATCTTTGAAATTGTTCGCGCTCAGCAAGCAGAAGAAGCGAAGAAACAGCAAGAAGAACAAGCGAGCGCGGAACCAAGCGACGCATAGTTTCTCTTAATAAATCCAAGACTTTAAAACACCAGCGTTACGCTGGTGTTTTTTTATGCGTTGCAGTTTACTTCCAATACCCTTAAAATAGTTAGCTAGGCTAATTAATAAGTGACGTGAATGTCTATAGAAGTCAATTTAGAGAGATTGGAACGCCTCACTGCTAAGGTTTGGCGCAGTTACAGTAAAGAAGATCCACTGTCTCACCTTAGCTTTAATGAATATGACTATCTCAAAACCGTGCAAGCTTTCGAGGAGCCGATTAGGCTCACTGACTTGGCCCGAGAGTTAGAGGTGTCCAAGCCGTCAGCCACCAATATGGTCAAACGGTTGGAGAAGAAGGGGCTAGTGGAACGTTTAGCGTGTCCAGAAGACGCTCGTGCTAAACGGGTAGTTTTGACAGAGAAGGCACGTATCCCTCTAGCGTCAGAGTTGGAAATTTATAGTGTGGTTGCTGATAAATTAAAGGTGAACCTAACAGACAGCGAGTTTACCTCCCTCAACCACCTTCTGACTAAAGCGCTAAAGCTTTAATTCCTGCTAGTTCTTAATCAACAGTAAGACTCTGAAGAGTCATTTGATAACAAATAATCGTAGCAACGTCGTGATGAATCAAAAATCAATTTACCAACAGTTTTGGCGTTATGCCGTACCTACCGTAGCCGCTATGCTGGTCAACGGTTTATACCAAGTGGTAGACGGCATTTTTATTGGACAGTATATGGGAGGCGATGGCCTTGCGGGCATCAATGTCGCCTGGCCAGTGATTAGTGTCATTCTTGGCCTTGGCATGATGATTGGTGTCGGTACTGGAGCGCTGGCATCGATTAAACAAGGTGAGAGCGATCTTGTTGGTGCCAAGCAAGCTTTGGCAACCGGTTTAATGGCATTGCTAGCGTTGAGTCCAGTCGTTGCTGTCCTACTTTGGCAATACGCCGACAAGATGATCCTGATTCAAGGTGCACAGGGACGTATGTACGATCTCGCGATGCAGTATCTCGACATCTTGATCGTAGGCGGTGTGTTCACTCTAGGCTCAATTGCAGTGCCGTTTTTATTGAGAAATGACGACAGCCCAAATATGGCGACTATCTTGATGGTACTTGGCGCGGTGATTAACATCGTCCTCGATTACTGGTTTATCGCAATTCTCGATTGGGAACTCACCGGTGCAGCGCTTGCAACAGCGATAGCTCAAGCTGTGGTGACCGTGTTGGGGGTAGGATACTTCTTTACCTCAAAAGCGAAAATGCGCCTATCACTGCGTGATTTTAGGTTCCAATGGCCACTGCTACCTAAGATATTCTCCATTGGTATCGCAAGCTTCTTCATGTACGCCTACGGCTCTTTTATGGTAGCACTGCATAACGCACTGTTTGCGGAGTATGGCTCGATGACCTTAGTCGGCGCCTACGCTATCTTAGGTTATATCGTTGCTTTCTATTACCTAATTGCCGAAGGCATCGCTAATGCGATGCAGCCACTATTGAGCTACAACTATGGTGCTCGTCGTGAAGACAACATGCGTAAGCTGTTCAATGTCGCTATGTTCAGTTCCGTACTTGGTGGTGCGGTTTTTGTGGGGCTCCTTAACTTGTTTCCTTACCAGGCAGTTTCAGTGTTTAACTCCAGTGAACCACAACTTATCGAATATACGGTGGTCGGTATCCGCTTGCATTTGTTCTCAATGTTCCTTGATGGGTTCATCGTTGTGGCAGCCGCATATTATCAAGCGATCAGTCATAACCGAAAAGCTCTGTTCGTGACATTAGGAAACATGCTGATCCAACTGCCATTCCTCTACGTTATGCCAAAGCTTTGGGGAGTGAACGGTGTGTGGATAGCGTATCCTCTGTCAAACATCGCGTTGAGTTTGGTGGTTGGAGCCATGATGTGGAAAGACATTCGCAAGCTGCGTGCGAACGGCTATGAGACGGCAACGGTTTAACATCACTGAATCCGAACATTGCCATTAAAAAAGAGCCTCGCTGATTGGCGAGGCTCGTTTGTTTAGATTTGCTTGATATCGAGACCAGCAATCTGATGCCAGTAGCCGTTGCACTGACGATCGAGCGACGCTTGCGGATTGCTGCCGTCTTCATTGGCTCTGAAACGATCCACTTCGGCAAAGGTATCCAGTCCAAGTGGGCTAAGACGCACAACGTCGACCAAGCCTTCCATCGATTTAAGATCGTTGATTAGGTTGTACTGATAACCTGACTGGGTTTGGATTCCATTTAGATTAAATACTGACTGACCTTCTTGGCTCTCTACTTGAAGGCCTGTTGGGTATTTAATACAGCAGGTTTCGCAGTCATCTTTTGCTCGGTTTTCCGCGCGAGCAGTGAAGCAGCGTGCAGAGTAAGCCAATGGCAGGTAGCCGTGGCTAAACACTTCTACCTCGAATTGACCGCGAATACCTAAGTCTTCGGCTTGGTTCATCGCGTTCTCAAGCCACTCTCGTGATAGCTCAACCGGCATACACCAACGGATCATGCCTTGTTTAGCAAACAGCTGCAGCGTGCGTGCGTTGTAGGTGTTGACCGCAGGTCCTACGACAAATGGCACCTTACTTTCACTGGCAAGTTGGACAGCAGACACGTCATTAGCTTCAATCGCAAAGTCACCGTTGTCGATGTACTTCTTCATGATATTCACTTCACTCGGTGCTTCGAGCAATGCCATAGTGGACAGCACCACTTGCTTACCAGATGCGCTGAGCTCTTTAGCAATATCAAACCAATGAGCAGGTTTCATCTCACGGCGCTTAGAACAAACACTCTCACCCAGATAGATGATATCCGCAGAGCTTGATTTCGCTTGTTCGTAGAAGCTCTCTACATCTTGCTTTGGCCAAAAGTACAGCAGCGGACCTAATGCATATTTCATGTGATTTGCTCCTTATTGCCACTTGCGGTGGTAAGCACCGAGTGTTGTTTGCGTACCTTCAGAAACGTTCGCCAGTGCACTGTCCCAAGTTGGTTTCACTTGATATTGCTCTGGATTGCGTTGGTACATATCAATCGCTTCACGCCATGTACGAGTTACTTGCTCGACGTAGGCTGGGCTGCGTTGACGGCCTTCAATTTTCACTGATGCAACATTGGCAGCAAACAGCTCAGGTAGCATTGATAAGGTGTTCAGGCTGGTTGGCTCTTCAAGAGCATGGTAGCGCTTACGCTCACCATCGACTTCCGCTTCAAATCGGCCTTTACACAAAGTAGGGTAGCCGGCGTTTTCACCTTGTGCATAGCGGTCAATCAGAATGTCATTTAAACGTGATTCTAAACCGGTTTCTGTTTCTTGCCAGCGAACGTATTTTGCCGGAGAACATGCACCTACTGTGTTTGGTGATTCGCCTGTCAGGTAAGACGAAAGGTAGCAGCGACCTTCAGACATAATACAAAGGCTGCCGAAGGCAAACACTTCTAACTCGACATCAGATGTCATGTTTCGAGAGAGCTGTTTTACTTGATGGATCGACAGCACGCGCGGCAGTACCACACGTTTGACGTTGAAGTTCTTGTGATAGAAGTCGATGGCCGCCACGTTGGTCGCAGAGGCTTGAACTGAAAGGTGCAGTTCAAGGTCCGGATATTTGTTCGCTGCATAATCAAGCACGGCGATATCGGCAACGATCAACGCATCCACACCGAGATCGGCGGCTTGGTCAACCGCGTTAGTCCAGCGTTCGAATCCATTCGGGTGAGCGAACGTGTTCAGTGCAATGTGCAGTTTCTTGTTGTGGTCGTGAACATATTGAGCCGCGCGCTCAAGCTTCTTACCTGTAAAGTTAAGACCCGCAAAGTGACGGGCATTGGTGTCGTCTTTAAAGCCGATATAGACGGCGTCGGCACCGCAATCAATTGCCGTTTTTAATGCAGGTAAGTTACCCGCTGGGCATAAGAGTTCCATATGCTCAATACCATAATTCTGTCAGTAGAGCGCATTTTATGAAAAGTTACTGTAGGCGAGTTTGATATAAGGCAGGTTTCGCTTAATAAGCAATGAATTAACACCAAAGAGGTAAGTTTACTGGAAGGTCAACATCTGCCCTCTTTGGATAACAATTATAACTAGTTTCGGTGGCGACGATTTTGGGCAAATAGTGCTTCTACTTCGTGTTTAGGCTGCGGACGGTGGAAGTGGAAGCCCTGAATAGAGTTACAGTTGAGATTTGACAGCAGCGTCGCCTGATGACGCGTCTCCACCCCTTCGGCCACCACAGATAAGTTGAGTGATTTGCCCAAGTTGATGATGTTTTCAATCACCGTGAGCTGCTTGGGCAGGGTATCAATATCCATGATGAAAGCGCGGTCGATCTTAAGTTCATCAATAGGGAAATGAGCCAGATACGATAGCGAAGAATAACCCGTACCGAAGTCATCAATCGACAGTGCAAAGCCAAGCTTTTTAATGGAGTTCAGCATCTGCAGCGTGTGTTCGCTATTGCTCATAACGGCACTTTCGGTCAGCTCGAAGGTAATGCAGCTAGGATCGAGCCCAGTGCTGCGCAGTAAGCGCTCCATGTAATCAATGAGCTTAGGGTTGCCAAATTGCTCTGGAGATAGGTTGATGGCGACACGTCCAGGTAGAATACCTTGCAGCTTCCAGCGTTTTACCGTGGTGAACACATCGCGCATGACCACGCGACCGAGGCTTTCAATTAAGCCCGCTTGCTCAGCAACTGGGATGAAAGAGGCTGGACTGATGTAGCCTTCTACAGGGTGCTTCCATCGCACCAGAGCTTCTGCGCCATTGATGCTGAAATCGCGCGCATTAACTTTAGGCTGATACCAAACCTCGAGGCCATTTTGTTGCAGCGCTTTTTGCAGTTCAATTTCCAGCCATAGACGCATTCGCGCCTCTTTGTTCATCTGGTCGTTAAACTTGACTAATCGGTTACGACCGCGCGCTTTGGCTTCGTACATCGCAGTGTCGGCATTTTGCAGCAGGATACGCGCATCATTGCCATCGTTCGGTGATTGTACGCTACCAATGGAGCAAGCGAGCCGTTTGCTAAAGTGGTGTAGATCGAAGGGCTGGTTAATCAAGCCGATGATTTTTTCTGCCAGTTCGTCGGCAGCGATATTGCTATCGGGCTCAGGTAAAATGATACCAAATTCATCGCCGCCTAAGTGAGCTAATACCGCCTCTTGTGGTAAGTAACGCTTAAGGCGTGCCGACACTTCTTGGATCACTCGGTCGCCAATGTGGTGACCAAGTGAATCGTTGATATTCTTAAAGTTGTCTATGTCCAGGTAGAGCATGACAAACGGTGTGCCAGCCTCAATAAAATGGTCAAGGCAGCGGGTAAAACCAAGTCGATTATAGAGTTTCGTTAACGCATCAATGTTGGCATCTTCGTGACTGGTTTGTGTTACTGGGCTTGGCTTTTCATCGAGATCTTGCACTAAGATCAAATGCGCATTGGCACCAAATAAATTCGCAGTGTCGACATGCAACGCCAAGCGTCGCTGGATGCCACAATACTCACTGGTCATAAAGTGCAGTGGTTCTTTGGCGTTGACCTGATACAGATCAAGCTGCACTCGTTGGTTATCACTTTCGCTGCGAAGCAAACGCGTGAGTGACTCGCCTAGTAAATCACTTTGGCTTGAATAACCAAATAGTCGCGCTGAAGCTGGGTTAGCTGAGATAATACAACCGTCTTCGACCAATAATAGTCCGTCAGGAATCAGTTCCGTCAGCTTTAAAAACTTAGTTTCAGACTCTTCGAGTGAACGGGTAATGATCTGCTTTTCAGAAGTATCAATGGCATGAAAAACCACATACTCGACCACACCATTGAGCTCAATGGGAGAGACACTAAAATGCAGGCTGGATTCGATGTCGGATTCGTCGAGAGTCACTTCAGCTTCAATCGACTCACCAAGAAAGGCGCGTTCGTAATAAGGTTTGAGCTGGTGGTACAAACGGGTGCCAAGTACCTCATGATCATTCATACCAACGAGGTCGCTGTGGGTAAGACCGGCCACATCGCAGTAGCGATCATTGACCATCCAATAACGGTGCTCGTCGTCTAAAATAGCAAAAAAGAAGGGGCTATTAGACGTTAACTTAGCAAAGTATTCCTTTAACAATTTGGATGACATCAATGTACTACCAGTTCTCTGAAGCGCTTATATATCAGTAACCCACACACTATAACTGTGATTTATCAGTTAGGAAAGGGTTAAGACAAAAGCAAAAAGTTTTTGACGCACAACAGGATTTTTTTTGTACGAATACCGTATTATGGCGTTTCTTAAGTACAAACTAACGGAAAAACCGCGTGTTAGACAAGATTCGTAGTCAACTAGTTAAAAACGCAGCACAAATTTTGCGATCTCCAGTCCATTTTCTGCCGAACAAAATTCAGAATCGAGCCTTGCTTGAAGGACTAAAAACCGTTTTTAAAGAAGCACTTGAGGACGGTGACTTCGAGTTTCTGGAAGATAAGTGGTTGAAAGTCCATATTCGTGATCTAAACCTCAGTTGGTATATTTCCTACAGTGATGAATCGCTGATTATTGCCGATTTCGAGCCACAAGAAGATGTCAGCTTCAGTGGTAATCTCAATGACTTAGTTTTGATCGCCGGTCGTAAAGAAGACCCGGATACGCTATTCTTCCAACGCCGCTTAAGTATCGAGGGCGATACTGAGTTGGGTTTAGAAGTGAAAAACTTGATGGACAGTGTCGATCTTGATGCGCTGCCAAAGCCGATGCTATCTGCACTCATGCACTTAGCTGAATTTGTACATAAAGGGTTGCAACCCGACTCTGAGGTGAAAGAGGTGTCCAATGCTTATTCGAACTGAGGCACCTGCCGACATATTGGCGATTGACCGCCTACTGAAGTCGGTGTTTGAAACCGACGCCGAAGCCAATCTGGTCATGGTGCTGCGTGAAAACAGCCGATTAACGCTCTCTTTGGTTGCGTGCAGTGATGAAGGCGAGGTGATTGGTCATGTACTGTTTACACCAGTATCGATAGATGGCGAAGAGCTGTCTTGGCAAGGGCTTGCACCACTTTCAGTGGCGACGTCATACCAAGGGCAGGGCATCGCGAAAGCGTTGGTTAAAGAGGCATTCGAAACGTTACTCGATTTTGGTTATCCCGCATGTGTAGTGCTTGGTGACCCGAGTTACTACTCGAAATTTGGTTTTACTTCAGCCAGTGAGTTTGGCCTAAAGTGCCAGTGGGAAGTGCCAGAAGGCGCATTCCAAGTGCAATCATTAACCGAGCAGACGATTCCAGGCTTATTGGAAGGCAAAACTGGCACCATTGAGTACAGTCCTGAATTTTTAGAGTTGTAATTGAACTCAGCTCAAACTTGTCGTCTATCGTAGGCCATACCCTTATGGCCTACATACGTTTTTGACTTACGTCCGTTTTTAGAATGGCTTGCCGTTTGGCTAACCCTACCTGCTCTGTTACACTTCGCTCAATTGCCTCAAACGGCGCAACACCTTTGCTCAAACCTGAGATACAGGCCAATCTATGCATAACCGCACTACGTTACAGTTGATGGGGATCCAGACCTGGGAATTGACGCACCCTGAGCGACTACCGCACAGTGCTCAAGCTCGCTTTTCTTTGCCCGAATCTTGTCAGTTGTTACTTGTTTCGCCTATGAAACCACAGGACGACAAGGTTGCCTTTTTTGAAAAGATCCTCAAAGCGATGAAGCTTGAACTGTCACAGGCGCTGCATATTACGCCGGACATGCTGAGTCAATTGGACGCAAAGCCGATGCCGGATTGGATTTGGCTTTGTGGTGTCGAATCGGCGCAACAGCGACTGGAACAATGGACAGAGCAACACGCCAATCAGCTAAACCAATCGCCACGTACTTTAATCTCGCCACCGCTGGCAGAGATAGAAGGTCAAGATGCCCACAAGCGTCAACTTTGGAATCAAATCCGTGCCAAACAATAATATTAGCTTCACTCAGATGAGCGAAACACACCTTGATGATGTTATCGCTATTGAGCAGCAAGCACACAGCCACCCTTGGAAAACGTCTATGCTCACTGAGCTAAATGGACGTGGTGCCCACAATGTGGTGATGCTTGAAGATGATAAAGTGGTGGGCTACTTCTACGCCCAGAATGTGGTAGGGGAAGTTTCATTACTTAATGTTGCAGTGTCGCCGAGTCATCAAGGGCAAGGTTATGGTCGTCAATTAATTCAGCACCTATTGGCCTACTGTGAATCTTGCCAAGCTGACAGTGTGTGGCTTGAAGTGCGTGAAAGTAATAATACCGCAGTGTCGCTTTATCTATCAGAAGGCTTCAACGAAGTAGACAGACGCCGAGATTATTACCCAACGGAGCAAGGGCGCGAAGACGCCGTCATCATGTGTTATCACTTCATGTTTTCAGTTTAGTGACGGTCGGACGCCGAGGTAGTGCTATTGTCCATCTTGTATAAAATGTAGCGATAGAAGGGGTATTTAGCCTTTTGATTTGCATATAGGTTACATTACCCAGAGTTACTTCGATTACCCTACCAGTGCTTCATACTTCCCAGTAATTATTGATAATCATGGGATTAAAAACATGAAGCACTTTTCAACTCTTTCTGCAGCAGTTCTTGCCGCGCTAGCGTTCAATGCGCAAGCGACGGAAGAGCAAACGAATGATCCAGCTGACGTGACTCGCCCACAAACTTACCTTAAAGTCGATTCTGGCGCGAAAGGCAAAGATGGCCTGACTCGCCTGCAACTGAACATGGCAGGTTCTTACAACGAGGACATCGGTTACCTAGGTCAATTTGAAACTGATTTTCAAACCAACCTAGACGGACAAGAAGGCAAGTCGAAGGATTTTGGTCTATCTCGTATCCGCGCACGTTACTTCCAAGTACACGCGACGGGCTTAGAAGTGCTTCCTGAAATTGGTTTCTCGCTTGATTACATTAGCTACGGTTCTAACTGGGTAGCGAAACAAAGCGGTACTGAGCAAACAGCTGCAATCGGTGCGGTCGCGAAAGTGATCACCCCATTTGAAAACTGGGTTTCGTACCCAAATGTGGCAGTGATGCGTAACGAGTACGACAACGGTCGTTCAGAGAACGGTTGGCAAGCAAACTGGTTCAACTCGTTCTACCTATCAGAGAAAGGTCACTACGTAACGGTAAACCCACAATATGCTAACTACAACAACGCATTTGGTAAAAACGAGCAGTCGCTTGAGCTTAACTTTGAAGGTGGTGTGCCGCTAACATCTGACGGTAGTATTTGGGGTAACCTGACTTACTCTGAGCACTTCTTCAAAGCGGGTGGCGAGTCACGCATGAAACACCTTGATGGCAACCGTGAAGTTCGCATTGGTGCGACTTGGTTCTTCTAACCCGGTAGCCAAAACAGTTCCTCTCAACTCTAAGGCAAGGATGCCTTAGTCTCATATTCTAAAAATCCCTTCATTAATCAAATCCCTTTATTTTTCAACTTATTTACTGCCTGTTACTGGATCGTTTCCAGTTACTAACTGCTGCTTAATGCGCTCAATCGTTACACTGGTTCACAGTGAAATTCTAACCCTGTTTAATCGATGAGGACGCAGAACAATGTCTATGCCTTTTCAGCTCACAGATAAAGTCGTGGTGTTAATTGGTGGTACTTCAGGTATCGGCGAAGCGATAGCCAAACGCTTAATCAATGCTGGCGCCAAACTGATGATTGCTGGCATCAATGCCAATGAACCTGCATTGCAAACCCTAGAGGCACACTATGTTTATGCCGACGTCACCGATGAATTTTCATTAAGTGAGTTGATGGCGATTGCGTTTGAACGTTTTGGGCAAATCGATGTACTGGTGAACTGTGCGGGCTCGACCAATGGTTACAGCACCATAATGGAATCGAAAAAGTCCGAATATAACGCCAACTTTGAAGTCAACGCGCTGGGTACCGCACTCACCATTAAGCATGCGGTGCCATATATGCCAAAGGGCAGCAGCATTATCAATATTGCCTCGGTGGCGGGAACTCAAGGGGTGCCCTATCTTGGCGCGCTTGCGAGCTCTAAATGGGCGGTGTTAGGCATTACCCAAACAGCGGCACTTGAGCTTGGCACGAAGCAAATTCGTGTTAATGCCGTGTGCCCAACCTCTGTTGATACCCCGCGCGCTTACGCTTCGGGCGGTGAACCTCAACTGCGAATGGAAAAACGTGCGGTACCACTCGGGCGCATTGCGAAGCCAGAAGAAGTTGCGGCAGTGGTGCACTTTTTAGCGTCAGAAGACAGCAGTTTTGTGAACGGTCAGTCAATTGGTGTCGATGGCGGATTTAGCGCAGGCATGAGTATCGATGCGTACAATCAGCTTGCGCAGTAGGAGAGTAGAATGAACAAGTTAAGTCTAATTATTGGTGCCTGTTTGATGATGCTAAGCTCGATGAGCTTTGGTTACTACTGCGATCAAGAAGCGGAAGGTGCTGTCGTCGGTGCCGTCGATGGTGCGGTTACCGGTGCGATTGTTGGCGGCATTGTTGATGGTAGTGATGGTGCAAAAACTGGAGCCTTGATCGGCGGCGGCGCTGGCGCGGTTGGCGGTGCAATTGATGGCGCTTACTATGAAGCTGAGTGTGAAGTGGCAACTGATGTGATCATTGAAGACGAGTACATTGCTGAGGAAGTGGTGGCGGAAGAGATCATCGAAGAAGAATACATCGCAGAAGAAATAGTCGAGGAGCAAATCGAAGAGGACTACCTTGAAGAGGCGTATGACGATGATATCTACGATTACTAGTTTGTACTGACTGTCATCTAATGAAGCGTAAACTAAAAAGAGAGCCGTTTGGCTCTCTTTTGCTATCTACTATTTGTTTCCTTTGGATTACAAACGAGCAAGCCCTTCAAGCAACTTGTTTTTAATCGCGGGGCTGGAGATAAACGCACCTAGGTAGCGCTCTTCGTTGCCCTCAAAGTCAGGACGGATCTGCAGCATCTCTTTGTAGCTGGCTTGCGCTTGTTTGAATTCGCCTTTGTAAACTTGAATCACAGCTTTCAGCATCGGTACCCAGAATAGGCGGCGTAGCGACAGCTTACTGATGGATTTTTCTGCGCCGTCAAAGTCGTCTTGCATGATTTTGTGCACCACAGAAACCAATGAGAACCAAGGTGGGCGGAATGGGTTAAGCGCTTTGGAGTTTTCTAGTAGCTCAAGGCCGCGTTCAAACTCTCCCGCCATGCACAACGCCCAGCCACACAGGCCAATTTGATAGGCTGCATTTGGGTTGATGGCGAGTACTTTATCAACGGTTTCGATAATTCCGCTGACATCTTCTTTTAGCTGATATGCCATCAGCATAGCCATTTGTGCTTCTTGGTTGCTTGGCTCAAGTTCCACGGCTCGACGAGCGTGATTCAGGCCAGTTTCTACCGCGTTGTCGACCTGACCCATGCCTAGCATCTCGGCATCGAAATAGAGCACAGCGAGCATCGCATGTATCAGGGCAATATCTGGTTCATTCTGCACTGCACTTAGCAGTGCCTGCATGGCTTGCAGGTGGGTATCTTCGGTCAGCGTCATAAGATAGTGACGATAGCGTAAGGTTGCCTCGTACGTTGACAGGTGTTCAATCTTTTTCTGATTGCAGCTGGCGTAGATCTCACGGTGGATAATGCCAAAGCTCGAAGCAAGCTCAGCGACGATTTCAGCGATGATGTCATCTTGCACAGAGAACAGATCGTCGGTGGCTAAATCGCAGGTGTACTTTTCAGCCCAGATCTGCTCACCGCTGTCAGTGCGATAAAGCTTAGCGTAAATGCGTACTTTGTTGCCAAGGGCTTGCATAGTGCCTGAGGTGATAAAAGAGACATTGAGTTTTTCGCCCAGACCTTTTACGTCAGCAGAGGTGCGAGGGTCGATATTGGTGTCACCCAGCGCGTGCATCGATACCACTTTAAGCATGTCAAAACGAGCGAGCTCAGTGGCAAGCTCTTCACCAAAACCTTCGGCGAAGAAGCGCTTCTCGGCATCATCGGAGAGCGACAAAAAAGGTAGAACAGTCAGAGTTGGGTTTAGTGCCTTATTGGTGTCACCCACGATTTGTGCCAGCGTGGTTGATTGACGAGCCGCTTGAGGGACCTGAGGGGTGAAAATCGGGCTATAACGACCTTTAGGGATCGACAGTACTAACGGGTCGTTTACCCCTTCTGTCAGGTAATAGGTTTCAAGTGTGCGGCGAACACGCCCCGCTTGAATACGCACAATAGGGTCAGCTTGGTGATCAAAGTCGGCATCACGATCAAACACTTCGGTCGCGATGGTGAACTGCTTGAGTCGGTCTCCATTGCCCGCCAAAGTCTGTTCGACGACGAAAGAGAGTAACTGCTTCATCTTCGGGCTTTGATCGAACGCTTTACTGGAAAGAATACGATTAAGTTGATCTTTCACACGTGTTTGATTTTCTTCGATTCGAATATCTAATGGAGCTTGTTCTGACACCGTTTCTGACTCTCTTTTTGTAGGATCTGAGTATTTTGCCACTTTAGGACATTGAAAAATAGTAACGAGTTCACTTCTTAGCTAAAAACTCATCTTCGTTGCTGACTTGCGTAGAGAATAGTAACGTATGCTATGAAAATGCTACTCAAAACCAGTCACTTATTATTGTTAACTATAGTAGAGCTTAGCTTGATTAGCCCAGTTATCACTTTACTAGCATTAAGCGTTCATTGGACAGCTGGCTGTGTTTGTAGTGCTCTAATGCCTGGCGTAAATCTTGGCTCATGGCCTGGACTAAGTCGTCATCGAGTAAGTATTGGCTTAGTAGCAGTTCAATATTGGTGGCTAAGTTTTTGTCGATGGATTGGAGTTTTTGCACTTCAATCAGAGCAAAGCGGCGCTTATTCAGCTTAGTACAGCTGATTGCTCGCATCATAGGGCCAAGGTAGAGGTTTTGGCTGTCGATGGTTTTGGCTATCTGATAAGCATTACGGTAATTACCGTTGCGATAGCTATCGATAAAGTAAGCCATATTGAGCCATGATGGGTAGTGGGGATTGAGCGTAGCACCATGGTCAATGAGTCTTAACCCTTCGTTTACTGCACCACTTAGATAGAGCCAAAACCCACAGACCATGTTGGCAAAGGCGGAGTAAGGTTTACTTTCAAGGATCTGCCGAGCGTTGCTTTGTAAGTCGTCAATGTCTCGGTTGATCAAAGACAAGTAACACATCGCCATTTGTGCGTAGATGCAATGCGGATCGGCATTGATGGCTTGCTGCGCTAAGTTGTAGGCCAAAATATAGTAGCTGTCGGCTAGTGGCGTATTCAAGGTAAACGCATCTAGTGCCACAATGCTTTGCCTTGCCTTTGAGATAGAGCAATTGGCAGGTGCGGGAATGTAGTGGTTTAAACGCTGGGTAAATTGCTCAATGGTTCTTGGGTTGCCCATGAGAGGACTCAGTGACATACCTAGTGTAAACACTTCGCTATTCAGGTGTGAGTGGCGATGGGCAAGTGTTGCAATTACCCCCGTCTCATCAGCGATTTGGTTGGCAATCTTGTTGATTTTAAGTTCAACATTATCGAACACGTTACTCATTTGGATCTGAAAACTCTGTGACCACAACTGATGTTGGTTTAGATTGTCATTCAGACTTGCCAGCAAAATGCCGCGTTCAAGGCTGGTTTTGTTCAGCGTGAGATCAATCGTGTAGCGGGTGTTCTGTCGCAGCCCGAAAGGTGCCACATTTAAGGTGGCGAAGGGGTGCAGTGTTGTACAGAGCAGTTTCGCTAAGAACTCGTAGCTTTCACTGTTAACAGTAACCGAAACGGAAGGAACGCAGGACTTGGTGTGGGTCGCTTCATTTTTAATGATATTGGTATCGGTATTGTCAGAGTTGTCTGATGTTGAAGTTTCAATATGCAGATTGTATTGACCTGTAGGTACTCTCAATCGAAGAGAATCGTTTTGCCCTTCATTTTGATAATACACCTCTAACGTGCGACGCAGTCTACCCATGTGAATGCGAACCAATGGATCATGAGATGGATCGAAATCGGCGTTTTTACCAAACACATCAAAAGCGAGATCGTACTGCTGTATCTTTTGGGTAGGATCGTTGAAGTAACTATTTATCAGGTAGTTAAGGATCTTGCTTGGCCATTTAGTGGAGCGAAAACCGCGGCAACCATTCATTTTGTCTAGGATAGCTAAGATATCTTCAGGGACGTGCTCGGCGTGAAGTGAGGGTGTGGTAAGACGGATGGTTGTGGTCATCTGAAGTTCCTTCTCCTGAAAAAATTTGCTAACAATACCCACTTAAAGTTACACATTAGCAGTTTTTTTGTTACCTAAAAATACTTATTGTGTAACTATCCATATGCGCATTGGTTTTTTGATGTGCTTTTCAAAAGGAATTGTTATGGAAAAGGCAAGGTGTAAGAAGTTACTGACGGTGCTGTCACTTTTAAGTGTGTCGTACGCTACGGATGCGATGCAGCAATTCATCGATCCTAAAGATGGTATGTTTGATGCAAGTCAATGGGTGCTGGACAATGCCATTGGCTTTATGCCTGTGCCTATTATCATCACGGACCCTGCGGTTGGTGTTGGTGGTGGTGCCGCATTGATGTTTTTTCATGAGTCTGAAAAGCGCAAGCAGCTTCGTGAAGAAAACCCTGATGAAGTGGTTGGATTGCCACCTAGCGTAACAGCGGTCGCAGCCGCAGGCACCGAAAATGGCTCGTGGCTTACCGGAGCGTTTCACTTTGGCTCTTGGCAGGAAGATACTTGGCGCTACCAAGGCGGCCTGTTTTACGGCTCGTTTAACTTAAAGTATTACGCTGGCGATGTGCCGTTCGATTTCAATATCGATGGTCTCTACTTTATGCAGGACATCGACTATCGGATTGCTGGCAGTAATTGGTTTGTTGGTGCGAAATACTCACTTCTTTCTTCAAAGAGTACGTTTGATATTGGCAACTCTATTTCAGGTATTCCACCGATTGATTTTGATCTCGAAGACGCTGGTGTCGAGCTTAAAGTGACTTACGACAGTCGTGACACAATCTTCACACCCAATGATGGTCTAAAAGCGAAATTCAGTACGGATTTTCACAATAAAGCCTTTGGCGGCGATGTGGATTACCAAAAAGCGCGAGCTCAGGTGAATTACTTTGCGCCAGTGCGAGAGGATCTCATTATCGGTGTGCGTGGCGACTATCAAACGGTGAGCGATGATGCGCCATACTATGCACGGCCATTTATTAACATGCGTGGCATTGCCGCGATGCGCTACCAAGGCCAAGATATGGCATTGGCTGAGCTTGAAGCTCGTTATGATGTGACGCCGCGTTGGTCGATTGTTGGATTTACCGGAACAGGTAAAGCAGTAGAGGATGGACAAAGCTTTTCTGATGCCGACTATCAAAGTGTTGTTGGGGGCGGCTTTCGTTATCTAGTGGCGCGCCAACTCAACATGCGAGTAGGTGTCGATGCAGCCAAAGGCCCGGAAGAGTGGGCGTACTATATTACCGTTGGTCATGCTTGGCAGCAGTGATTTAAACAAAAGTAGACTGGAGTTATCCAGTCTACTTTTATAGGGTCCGTTTTTTGAGTTAAGCGTAATTAGAAACTAGTGATTGAGAATCGAAGCTAGATCGGTGAAAATAGCGCCCATTATTTTTTCGACGCCTTCGAGTAGTGGTTGGGTCAATGCCTTCAAACGCTATTCTACAAATCAAGAAGATCGAGATTCATGTCAAATCCTCAATTTTTGCAACAAGTTTCTAAACGTAGAACGTTTGCGATCATCTCTCACCCGGATGCGGGTAAAACCACCATTACTGAAAAAGTACTGTTATTCGGAAACGCGATTCAGAAAGCAGGTACAGTAAAAGGCCGTGGCAGTGCACAGCACGCGAAATCGGACTGGATGGAAATGGAAAAAGAGCGTGGTATCTCGGTAACAACTTCCGTGATGCAGTTTCCATACAACGACTGCTTGGTTAACCTTCTCGATACCCCAGGACACGAAGACTTCTCGGAAGATACCTATCGTACACTGACGGCAGTTGACTCTTGCTTGATGGTTATCGACGCTGCAAAAGGTGTCGAGGATCGTACTCGTAAACTGATGGAAGTTACCCGCCTTCGCGATACGCCTATCGTTACCTTCATGAACAAACTCGACCGTGACGTTCGTGACCCAATGGAAGTATTGGACGAAGTAGAAAGCGAACTTGGCATGATGTGTGCGCCAATCTCTTGGCCAATTGGTTGTGGTAAAGAGTTTAAGGGTGTGTATCACATCCACCGTGACGAAACGATTCTTTATGAATCTGGCCACGGTCACGAAATCCAAGAAGTACGCATCATCAAAGGTCTTGATAACCCAGATCTTGATGAAGCTGTAGGCGCTGATCTTGCAGAGAGCGTACGTGAAGAGCTTGAACTGGTGATGGGCGCATGCCCTGAGTTTGATCTTGAGTCATTCCTAAAAGGTGAACTCACGCCAGTTTACTTCGGTACTGCACTTGGTAACTTCGGTGTTGACCACATGTTAGATGGTCTAACTAAGTGGGCCCCAGCGCCACAAACACGTCAAGCGAATGAGCGCGACGTTGAAGCGACAGAAGACAAGTTCTCTGGCTTCGTGTTCAAGATCCAAGCAAACATGGACCCTAAACACCGTGACCGTATTGCCTTCATGCGCATCGTATCAGGTACCTACAAGCAAGGTATGAAGATGAACCACGTTCGTACAGGTAAAAACGTCAGCATCTCTGACGCAGTAACCTTTATGGCGGGTGACCGTGCGCGCGCAGAAAATGCGTACGCAGGTGATATCATCGGTCTTCACAACCACGGCACTATCCAGATTGGTGACACCTTCACTCAAGGTGAATCACTGAAGTTCTCTGGTATTCCAAACTTCGCACCAGAACTATTCCGTCGTATTCGCCTAAAAGATCCACTGAAGCAGAAGCAGCTACTGAAAGGTCTGGTTCAGCTATCAGAAGAAGGCGCTGTGCAGGTATTCCGTCCGCTACAAAACAACGACCTGATCGTTGGTGCGGTTGGTGTGCTTCAGTTTGACGTGGTTGTTGCGCGTCTGAAGTCTGAGTATAACGTTGAAGCGATCTACGAGAGCGTGAACGTTGCGACAGCACGCTGGATTGAGTGTGACGACGATAAGAAACTAGAAGAGTTTAAGCGTAAGAACCAAACCAACCTAGCGCTGGATGGTGGCGACAACCTAAGCTATGTTGCGCCGACTATGGTGAACCTGAATCTAGCGCAAGAGCGTTTCCCAGATATTAAGTTCCGTGCGACGCGTGAGCACTAATACTGGTTAATTGAATGAAAAAGCCGCTCAGGAGAGCGGCTTTTTTGTGTTTGAATTTTACGGCAACGCGAAGCGTTATCTATTCACGCTCTTTAGTATAAGGCACCCCAATCGCCTTAGGCGCTACCGCCTTACCAATAAATCCAGCCAGCAAGAACACCGTCAACACATACGGAATCGCTTCAATCGCTTGTACAGGAACTGGGAAATCACCAATCGATACACCCTGCATACGAATCGCTAATGCGTCTAAGAAGCCAAA
Organism: Vibrio sp. CB1-5; assembly: GCF_059412285.1. NCBI lineage: Bacteria > Pseudomonadati > Pseudomonadota > Gammaproteobacteria > Vibrionales > Vibrionaceae > Vibrio > Vibrio sp. CB1-5. Next base: position 39,980 of record NZ_JBJHPB010000015.1, read on the forward strand.
CAGCAAACACGCAGCCATTGCCGTAAACGGTCGCCATTTACCAAAGATAAGCGCCGCCAGAGCCATATAGCCCTTACCTGCACTCATGTTAGGAATGAACTGCGCCGTTTGTGCTACAGACAAATAAACGCCACCGATACCCACCAGTACGCCACAAATAGCGACCGCAGCATAACGCATACGAACCACTGAGATACCCGCGGTATCAACGGCTGATGGTGACTCGCCTACCGCGCGCAGACGAAGTCCAAAGCGCGTCTTAAATAGCAGGTACCAGCAAGCTGGGACGATGAACACCACCATGTAAACCAGAATCGAGTGACCACTGATAAGCTCTGAGTAAAGCAGACCAAGCACAGGCACATCCGCAACCGCATCAGCACCCGGGAAGGTGATAGGCGCAAATCGTGCGTCGCCAGATAGTGCTGGTGTTTGACCACCTTGTTGGAACCAGTGACGACCAAGGGTAATGGTGAGACCGGCAGCGAGGATGTTGATTGCCATACCACTGACCACTTGATCGCCGCGGTGGGTGATCGAAGCAAAGCCGTGGAGCAGGGCAAGTAACACAGATACGCCAATGCCTGCAAACAGACCAAGCCAAGCCGAGCCAGTAATATGTGCCATAGCTGCACCAGCAAACGCCGACGCGAGCAACTTGCCTTCTAGAGCGATGTTAACGATACCCGAGCGTTCACAAAACATACCGGCAAGTGAGGCAAGGATAAGCGGGGTTGCCACACGCATTGTGGCATCAAGCATGAGAATAATCGTTTCAAACATAATCAAGCGACTCCTTTCTCTGCTTGTTGTTCAGCTTGTTTTTTGCCGAACAGTTTGAGGTAGGTTCTCTCTAGAGAAGGACGGAACATGTGCTCCAGTGCGCCAGAGAATAGGATCACCAAACCTTGCAGTACCACAACGATGTTTCGGTCAACACCGTACTCAAAGCTCAGCTCCGCACCGCCTTGGTATAAGAAGCCGAACAGCAAGCTTGCCAGCAGTACACCTACCGGGTGGTTACGACCCATAAGTGCGACAGCGATACCGGTAAAGCCAAAGCCTTCAACGAAGTTCAGCTTGATTTGGTGCAGTTCACCTTGAAGTACGTTGAGGCCAAAGAAGCCTGCCAACATACCAGAGATAAGCATGGTTAAGATGATGATTTTCACATACTTGATGCCTGCGTAATCAGCAGCTGATGGGTTAGAGCCCACAGAGCGGATTTCGTAACCCCAGCGTGAGTGCCACATCAGTAGCCACACAAACACACAGCATAAAAGAGCAAAGATAAAGCTCAGGTTCATTGGGCTTGGTGCCATCTCAATCCCAACGACCGCGAGGATCTCATGCATCTTTGGTAGCCAACTTGAAACCGCAAAGACACGGCTTTCTGTTGCCATTGTCGTTTCTGGCTTGAGGATATCGACCAACAAATACGCCATCAGCGATGAGGCTATAAAGTTAAACATGATGGTGGTGATCACGATGTGTGAGCCGCGTTTGGCTTGTAAGTAAGCTGGGATAAATGCCCAAGCTGCGCCAAATAAGCCGCCGACAACAATCGCTACCGGAAACACAATATACCAAGGGGCATATTCGCCTAAGGTGAGACAGATAAGACCGACACCGAGGCCACCAATGTAAGCTTGACCTTCACCACCGATGTTAAACAGACCCGCGTGAAACGCGACGGCAACAGCAAGTCCGGTAAAAATAAAGCCTGTGGCGTAATACATGGTGTAGCCAAAGCCTTCGGCGTAGCCAAAGGCACCCGTCCACATCACTTTTGCGGCATCAATCGGATTGATGTCGATATACATAAACAGCAGGGCAGACACTAGGAACGCCACCAACACGTTAATCGCTGGTAGCAGAGCCACGGTTACCCAAGCTGGAACTTTTGCTTGGCTCATGCACTTTCTCCTTGTGGCTGATCGGCGGCTGCCGATTTAAGGTGGTCAGGCATGATGTTTGCCATCATAAGACCTAAGGTTTTCTCATCGGCATCTTTAATCGAAACTTCGCCGACAATCGCGCCATCGAACACGACCAGAATTCGGTCAGAAAGGCTTAAGATTTCATCAAGCTCTACCGAGACTAAAAGTACTGCCTTATCGGCATCACGCGCTGCAATGATTTGCTGGTGGATGTATTCAATGGCGCCGATATCAACCCCACGGGTTGGCTGTCCGACCAAAAGCACATCCGGGTTTTGCTCCATTTCACGGGCAATCACCAGTTTTTGCTGGTTACCACCGGAGAAGTTAGCGGTTTTCAGAGTGGTGTCGTTAGGACGCACATCCCACTTATCCATGCTCGCCTGACAGCTCTCTTTGATGGCCTGCTTGTCTTGCAAAAGACCTTTGTTGTATTGCGGCAGGTGATGGTAGCCAAGGATATAGGCTTCCTGCGCTTCGAACTTGTTGATAAGCCCTTGCTTGTGGCGATCCTCTGGAATATGCCCCACACCAATCGCGCGAACTTGCTGCGGATCGAGCATGGTGTGCTTATCAATGTGGCTGCCGTTGATGTCAATGCTCCCAGAATAAGGCTGGAGGATGCCGGAAAGCAGGGCGAGTATTTCTGATTGCCCGTTGCCAGAAACACCAGCGATACCGACGACTTCGCCTTGACGCACTCCGAAGCTCACGCTTTTCACGCGCTCGACGCCTGCGTCATCGAAGTACTGTAAGTTGTCGACTTTGATCAGCTCTTTCTTTGGAGTGGCTTCTGACTTATCGACTTTGAGGCGAACTTTGCGTCCCACCATCAGCTCAGCCAGTTGCTCTTTATTGGTGTCGGCGGTAACAACATGCTCTACCATCGCCCCTTGGCGCATAACGGAGATGTTATCGGTGATCGCCAATACTTCACGCAGCTTGTGCGTGATGATCATAATAGTGGTGCCTTGCTGACGCAGTTTGTCGAGGATCTTAAATAAGTGATCCGCTTCTTGAGGAGTAAGCACGCCGGTTGGCTCATCGAGGATCAAGATCTTTGCTCCGCGATAGAGCGCTTTTAAGATTTCCACTCGCTGCTGAAGACCTACCGGAAGCTCGCCAACAATGGCGTCTAAAGGGACTTCCAAACCATAATCTTCGGCCAGTGCTTTGAGTTTCTTCTTAGCCTTGCCAAGACTCTCTTGTAGCTTCCATCCATCTTCAGCGCCGAGAACAATGTTCTCGAGTACGGTAAAAGTTTCCACCAACATAAAGTGTTGGTGCACCATGCCGATGCCTGCCTTGATGGCTTCTTGAGAGTTCGCAGGCTTGTAACGTTCGCCATTGACGGTCATCTCGCCTGCATCTGCGTGGTAAAAACCGTAAATAATACTCATAAGAGTGGACTTGCCTGCACCATTTTCACCAATGATGCCGTGAATCGTGCCTTGCGGAACTTTGAGGTCGATAGTTTTGTTGGCGTGCACCGCGCCAAATCGCTTATCGATCTGCTTGAGTTCGATGGCAATAGGTTGTCCATGTGTCACTAGATACTGCCTTATAATTATACGCCGCTGCTTGAGGGCAACGGCGTTGTTATGGTTGCCTAGGTTATTGATAAAAATACCAATCCTAGGCCTTCATTCTGAATGAGAAGTCGTTAGATGTTACATGTGTTGTCAGACATGTAGTCGTGAACGGCGATTTTGCCTGATACGATGTCAGCTTTAAGACCGTCTAGGTAAGTCTTCATTTCTGGTGTGATCAGATCTTTGTTGTAGTCATCGTATGCCCACTCAACCGCACCTTCTTTAAGACCTAGTACCTTGATGCCAGCTTCCCAATTGCCTTGCTCTGCATCTTCCCATGTGTTGTAAGCGGCAACGCCTACTTTCTTAACCATTGAAGTCAGCATAGTGCCTGGTTGTAGGTGGTTTTGGTTTGAGTCAACACCGATAGCGAAGTTGCCCGCATCTTTCGCTGCTTGGTAAACACCCATACCTGTGCCGCCAGCTGCTGCGTAGATAACGTCTGCGCCTTTAGAGAACTGAGATTTTGCAAGCTCAGAGCCTTTTGCTGGGTCAGCAAATGCTGCTGGCGTAGAGCCAGTCATGTTTTGGAAGGTTTCGATTTGTGGGTTTGCGTATTTCGCACCTTGGCGGTAGCCACACTCGAACTTACGAATCAGTGGGATATCCATACCACCAACGAAGCCTACTTTATCTGTTTTAGACGCTTTAGCGGCAAGCGCACCCACTAGGAATGAACCTTCGTGCTCTTTAAAGACGATAGATTGAACGTTTGGCTTGTCTACTACCATATCGATGATAGTGAATTGAATGTCTGGGAATTCAGTCGCGACTTTTTCAACAGCAGATGCCATGTTAAAGCCGACCGCCACGATTGGAGTGAAACCACGGCTTGCTAGACGACGTAGGCCTTGCTCGCGCTGTGCTTCATTCTGCGGTTCAAATTCACGTACTTTGATGCCTTTGTCTGCATTGAAAACTTTAACACCGTTTTGGAATACAGCTTCGTTAAACGATTTGTCGAATTTACCGGCTGTATCGTAAACCACTGCTGGTTTTGCTGCGAATGCACCAAAAGAAGTTACTGCCACTGCGAGTGCAGACATTTTTAGAATAGTTTTTTTCACGATCAATTCCCTTATAGTGTCGAATGATGGGGCATCATTGACGTTTCGATAGGCTAGGCGATGTCCAAATTACTCGTGCCTAGAAAGTAGTCGCTTGTAAATATCCGAACAGTCATGCTGATAGCAAACCGTTCAGTTTACAAACAATGTGCGACATTTTATCGTTTGCGTGTGCAAAAAAAACGCCTTGCATGGCAGCATTGAGGTGTAAGTCACAACTTAGTGACAAAACACTAACTATTACAGCTATTCTTTGTATATCGGTGCGCAACATCTTGTTATTGCAATCGATTACAATGTTTTTTGACGAAGGAACGGAGCATCATGTTGAAGTTGTTCAAGAGATGGCTTGCTAAATATGACCAATGGTGTGAGTCACTAGGCTTAACGCCAGAAAATAAGCGCAGTTGTGTGCCATACAAGAAAGAGCCACAAGACGATGATAGATAGTCACTGTCATCTTGACTTGCTCGCACAGCAAAAAGATTTGCAACAAGTGCTCAGCGATGCGAGACAGCAAGGGGTCGAGAAAATTATTGTCCCTGCTATTAATGAAAGTAACTGGGCAACGGTTCAAATGCTCAGTGAGCAGAATGATGACATCTATTACGCTCTCGGCTTTCATCCACAGTTTCTCGATGAGCTGAGTGAACACAGTCTGGATAATTTGGCTTCGAGAATTGGCTCTGCGGTGCCTCAAAAGTGTGTCGCCATTGGGGAGTGCGGTCTGGATTTTTATCACGGCCGAGAAAATGAAACACTGCAAAAACAGTATCTCAACGCTCAAATTGATATTGCTAACCTGAGCCAATTGCCGATTTTACTCCATTGCCGAAAAGCGCATCAGGATCTCGTGGTGTTATTAAAACGCAACCCTCCCAAATACGGTGGCGTGGTTCATGGATTTAGCGGCAGCGTTCAACAGGCGATGGACTTCATCAAAATGGGGTTAAAAATCGGTGTCGGCGGTGTGATCTCGTACCCAAGAGCTAAGAAAACACGCGCTACTATCGCCGCTCTGCCGTTGGAAAGTTTGTTAATAGAAACGGATGCCCCTGATATGCCATTAAGTGGCTATCAAGGGCTTGCGAACGAACCAAAAATGGTAAACATGGTGCTAACGTCTTTAATTGAGTTGCGAAATGAATCTGGGCAAACGGTTGCCTCACAACTGTCAATTAATGGCAAATTGACGTTTAAATTTTGTGATTAAAAATGCGTTAAATTGTGAATTCGAAATCGTTTGCACTTGCTTTGTGTGATCTAGATCGCAAACTTTAGTGTATCTCCCATGTGTTCAGGACGAAAGTGTGAGAGGGGTACTACTTTCTTTTCTGTGGGTTTGTATAATCGCCCCCGCTTTTGAGCTTCAAATTTTGTTACACGCCAAATTATTAATTATAAGGAAGTCATAAACTATGAGCCTGTTTATGAGCCTGGTTGGTATGGTCGCACTTATTGCAATCGCAGTACTGCTTTCAGACAACCGCAAAGCTATTAATATCAGAACTGTGGGTGGCGCATTTGCTATCCAATTCGCACTAGGTGCATTCGTTCTTTACGTTCCTTGGGGACAAGAAGTACTACGCAGCTTCTCTGACGCTGTATCTAACGTGATCAACTACGGTAATGACGGTACGTCATTCCTATTTGGTGGCCTAGTATCAGGTAAAATGTTTGAAGTATTCGGCGGCGGCGGTTTCATCTTCGCTTTCCGTGTACTACCTACACTAATCTTCTTCTCTGCGCTTATTTCTGTACTTTACTACCTAGGTGTTATGCAGTGGGTTATCAAGATTCTTGGTGGCGGCCTGCAAAAAGCACTAGGGACTTCTCGTGCGGAATCTATGTCAGCAGCAGCTAACATTTTCGTAGGTCAAACAGAAGCACCTCTAGTTGTACGTCCTTTCGTACCTAAGATGACGCAATCTGAACTATTCGCAGTAATGTGTGGTGGTCTAGCTTCTATCGCTGGTGGTGTACTAGCAGGTTACGCATCAATGGGTGTGCCAATCGAGTACCTAGTTGCAGCATCATTCATGGCAGCTCCTGGTGGTCTTCTATTTGCTAAAATCATCAAGCCAGAAACTGATGAGCCAGTTGAACAGCTACACGACATGAGCGCAGAAGGCGAAGACAAGCCAGCTAACGTTATCGACGCAGCAGCGGGCGGTGCATCAGCAGGTCTTCAACTAGCACTTAACGTTGGTGCAATGCTCATCGCATTCATCGGCCTTATCGCACTAGTTAACGGTATGCTTGGTGGCATCGGTGGCTGGGTTGGTATGCCTGAACTACGTCTAGAAATGATTCTAGGCTGGTTGTTCTCGCCACTAGCATTCCTACTAGGTGTGCCATGGTCTGAAGCGACTATCGCAGGTGAGTTCATCGGTATGAAGACCGTTGCTAACGAATTCGTAGCATACTCTCAGTTTGCCCCTTACCTAAGCGAAGCTGCGCCAGTTGTTCTTTCTGAGAAAACTAAGGCAATCATCTCATTCGCTCTATGTGGTTTTGCGAACCTATCTTCTATCGCAATCCTACTAGGTGGTCTGGGTAGCCTTGCGCCTAAGCGTCGCGGTGATATCGCTCGCATGGGTGTGAAAGCAGTAATCGCTGGTACGCTATCTAACTTGATGGCTGCAACGATTGCAGGCTTCTGTCTAACCCTAGCTGGCATGTAATTGCTCGCGTTAGGTTAAACAGTATATAGACGCCATTATAAATCGCCCCGTAGCAAGAGATTGCTGCGGGGCTTTTTTGTTATTTGGAGGGGTGAACCTTCCAATGACCCAGATAGGACTCTGGGATATGAATAGACAACGGAACTTTTTTGAGATACAAACCGTTTGCGTTTTAATCAGTACTACCGTTTTAGATATTGCTCCTATACTGTATAGGCTACTCAGTAACTCGTGATGTTTTCTCTTTATTGTAGACTCATGGGTTATGCAGCCAGAGCCAGTTCTCACCCAGATAGGAATCAGGTGATATTAACGAGCAGGTACTGTGCGGTGACAAGGATAGCAATTGGTAAGGCATTGAGTTTGCCATACCGAGTCTTCAAGGAACCAAGTCCGTTCATTTATTGCTGACGTGTTTGTCAGATAATTAATTGAATATATTGACCGGAGATAGAAATGAGCGATTTAAAATCAGCAGCTCTACGTGCACTTAAACTTATGGATCTAACCACGCTAAATGACGACGACACAAACGAAAAAGTGATCGCACTATGTCACGACGCGAAAACCGCTGTGGGCAACACAGCAGCGATCTGTATTTACCCTCGCTTTATTCCTATTGCTAAGAAAACCCTTCGCGAACAAGGTACACCAGAAGTGCGTATCGCGACGGTAACTAACTTCCCACACGGCAACGATGACATCGAAATTGCTGTAGCAGAAACCAAAGCAGCAGTTGCTTACGGCGCAGACGAAGTAGACGTAGTATTCCCATACCGCGCACTTATCGCTGGCAACGAAGAACTGGGCTTTGAGCTTGTGAAACAGTGTAAAGAAGCGTGCGGCGACATTCTTTTGAAAGTGATCATCGAAACCGGTGAGCTAAAAGAAGAAGCACTGATCAAGAAAGCATCAGAAATCTGTATCAAAGCAGGCGCAGATTTCATCAAAACCTCTACAGGTAAAGTGTCAGTTAACGCAACGCCAGAATACGCTCGCATGATGCTAGAAGTTATCCGTGATATGGACGTTGCAAAAACAGTGGGTTTCAAACCAGCTGGCGGCGTACGTACTGCAGAAGATGCAGCTGCATACCTAGCAATGGCAGACGAGATCCTAGGCGCAGACTGGGCAGACAACATGCACTACCGCTTTGGTGCATCAAGCCTACTGACGAACCTACTGAATACATTAGAAGTAACTGACGAAACAGCGGACCCAAGCGCTTACTAAGTTACTTTGCGGGAGTGTAGGTCGTTGGTTCTGCGCTTCACCCCCTCTAGCTCCCCTTGATAAGGGGAGGCTAGGAGGGGTAAAACCCACCACTCCTAGCCTCCGCTACATCTACCCTACACTTATTCTGTACTTCAGCACTTCGCTGTGGAGGCACTAATGTATTTACCACAAGAGATAATTCGTAAAAAACGCGACGGTCATGAACTAAGCGCAGAAGAGATCAACTTCTTCATTCAAGGTGTTGCGAAAGACACGGTATCGGAAGGTCAAATTGCAGCATTTGCGATGACTATCTTCTTCAATGAAATGACCATGCCAGAGCGTATTGCACTGACTTGTGCTATGCGTGACTCTGGCATGGTTATCGACTGGAGCCATATGAACTTTGGCGGTCCGGTTGTCGATAAGCACTCAACCGGTGGTGTTGGTGATGTGACCTCGCTAATGCTTGGCCCTATGATTGCCGCTTGCGGTGGTTTTGTCCCTATGATTTCTGGTCGTGGTCTCGGCCACACTGGTGGCACGTTGGATAAACTGGAATCTATTCCGGGTTACAACATTACGCCTACCAACGACGTGTTTGGTGAAGTGACCAAGGATGCGGGCGTGGCGATCATTGGCCAAACTGGCGATCTTGCACCAGCAGATAAGCGCGTTTACGCGACTCGCGATATTACTGCGACAGTGGATAACATTTCGCTAATCACAGCGTCTATCTTGTCGAAGAAGCTTGCCGCAGGCCTAGAGTCTCTGGTTATGGATGTCAAAGTGGGTTCAGGCGCGTTTATGCCAACTTATGAAGCATCGGAAGAGCTGGCGAATTCTATTGTTGCTGTTGCTAACGGTGCGGGCACTAAGACGACGGCTATCTTGACCGATATGAACCAGGTACTGGCATCGTCTGCGGGTAATGCTGTTGAAGTGCGCGAAGCGGTGCAGTTTTTAACCGGTGAATACCGTAACCCACGTTTGTACGCAGTGACCATGGCGCTATGTAGCGAAATGTTAGTGCTGGCTAAGCTTGCAGAAGATACAGAGCAAGCAGAAGCTATGCTTAACGAAGCACTTGATAACGGCAAAGCGGCTGAGTGTTTTGGCAAAATGGTCAAAGGTCTTGGTGGCCCGGCTGATTTTGTTGAAAACTACGACAACTACTTAGAAAAAGCAGAAATCATTAAACCGGTGTTTGCGGATGCTGAGGGCATCGTTTCTGCTATGGATACGCGCGCAATCGGTATGGCTGTAGTAGGTATGGGCGGTGGTCGTCGTGTCGCTACCGATGCTATCGATTACGCAGTTGGTTTCGACCAGTTCATTAGACTTGGCGAAACGGCAAATCAAGACAAGCCACTTGCGATGATTCATGCTCGCAGTGAAGCTCAGTGGCAAGAGGCGGCAAATGCGCTGAAAGCAGCGATTACTGTCTCAGATGAATCTTATACAGAAACTCCTTGTGTGTACCGCCATATTCGTGCGGAAGACTTGGCATAAGGACGGAGAGAAGTTATGAAACGTGCATTTATTTTAGTGTTGGATTCTTTTGGCATTGGCGCTACCGCGGATGCGGACAAATTTGGTGATGTTGGCTCAGACACTATGGGTCACATTGCAGAGCAGTGCGCGAAAGGTCTGGCAGACAACGACCAGCGTAGCGGCGAATTGAAGCTACCAAACCTATCTAAGTTAGGTCTAGCGATGGCTCATAAAGAATCAACAGGTAAGCTAGCTTTGGGTCTTCGTGACGACGTTGAGATCATCGGCGCTTACGGTCACGCGGCTGAGCTATCTTCTGGTAAAGATACTCCGTCAGGTCACTGGGAAATTGCTGGTGTTCCGGTTCTGTTTGATTGGGGTTACTTCACTGACAAAGAGAACAGCTTCCCGAAAGAGCTGACTGACCGTATTCTAGAGCGTGCAGGCCTTGATGGTTTCCTTGGTAACTGCCATGCGTCAGGTACGCAAGTACTGGATGACCTAGGTGAAGAGCACATGAAAACAGGTCAACCTATCTTCTATACCTCTGCAGATTCGGTATTCCAAATTGCGTGTCATGAAGAGACTTTCGGCCTTGACCGCTTACTAGAGCTTTGCCAGATTGCACGTGAAGAGCTAGAGGATTACAACATTGGCCGCGTGATTGCGCGTCCATTTATTGGTGCAGGTAAAGGTCAATTTGAGCGTACTGGTAACCGTCGCGACCTGTCTGTTGAGCCGCCAGCACCGACTGTGCTGTCTAAGCTTGTTGAAGAGAAGCAAGGTGAAGTGGTGTCCATCGGTAAGATTGCCGATATCTACGCTAACTGCGGTATCACTCAAAAAGTAAAAGCAACCGGTATTCCTGCGCTTTTCGAGGCGACGAAAGAGCAAATCCAAAAAGCGGGTGATAACACCATCGTTTTCACCAACTTTGTAGACTTTGATTCAGCATACGGCCACCGCCGTGATGTGGCGGGCTACGCTGCGGCGCTTGAATACTTCGATTCTCGTATTCATGAAGTGATTGAACTGATGCAAGAAGATGACGTACTGATTCTGACGGCTGACCACGGCTGCGATCCAACATGGCAGGGTACTGACCATACTCGTGAGCATATCCCTGTTATCGTCTACGGTCAGAAAGTACCAGCAGGTTCTTTGGGCCTTCGTGACAGCTTTGCTGATATTGGTCAAAGCCTTGCAAGCTACTTTGGTACATCCTCAATGGATTACGGGAAGAACTTCCTATAATTAATAGCATCTGAGCACCTTAGGTACTCAGCTGTATCTTGCTCCAATCCTAAAATTTACACGAACAACATAAAGGAAAAAATAATGGCAACTCCTCACATTAACGCGGAAATGGGTGATTTTGCTGACGTAGTATTGATGCCGGGTGACCCACTACGTGCAAAATACATCGCGGATACCTTCTTAGATGACGCTGTACAAGTGTGTGATGTTCGTAATATGTACGGTTACACAGGTACTTACAAAGGTCGTCGTATCTCTGTAATGGGTCACGGCATGGGTATTCCTTCGTGCTCAATCTATGTGACTGAACTTATCAAAGACTTTGGCGTGAAAAAGATCATTCGTGTGGGCAGCTGTGGCGCGGTAAACGAAGACATTAAAGTACGCGACGTTGTTATCGGCATGGGCGCATGTACCGACTCAAAAGTGAACCGTATTCGCTTCAAGAACCATGACTTTGCAGCAATCGCTGACTACAAAATGGTGAAAAATGCGGAAGAAGCAGCAAAAGCTCGTGGTATCGACGTAAAAGTGGGTAACCTGTTCTCAGCAGAGCTGTTCTACACGCCAGATCCAGAGATGTTCGACGTGATGGACAAATACGGCATTGTTGGCGTGGAAATGGAAGCGGCAGGCATCTACGGTGTTGCAGCAGAGTACGGCGCGAAAGCTCTGGCTATCTGTACGGTTTCAGACCACATTAAAACGGGTGAGCAAACCACATCTGACGAGCGTGCAACTACGTTCAATGAAATGATGGAAATTGCACTGGATTCTGTTCTTCTGGGTGACGCTGAGTAATTTAGCGCTCCTTGTGAATAGACAAAGCCTCGCGAATGCGAGGCTTTTTTAGTTTTGGCTAACTGTTTCGTTAGGGCTGCTTAAGCAGTAGGTTTTCGCCTTTGTTCTTTGGCTGCTTGCGAAGCAGTACCATCAGCAGTAGCCCACATAAGAAACTCATTAAGATCATCATGTACATAAAGCGATCACTCTTGCGGTAGTGATGATCAGAGATGGCGGTCACTTTACCGGTTTCAAAGGTAATGCGCACGAAGCCAATGATAGTGTGGTCGTTAATGATTGGCTCGACGAGTTGCTGGCGGCCGATGCTCGCAGTGGACAGCGGGGTATCGAGCCCTAACACGTCACGAACCGTTTTTTCTGCATCACTGGCTGCAACTTTGACCCCTTCCGAATCATACACGGTCGCATCAAGTACTAGGCGTTCGCTAGCAAGCTGGTTGGTCAAAGCACCAAGCCGCTCTTGATCTTGGTCGATCAGCATCTGTCTTGCCGATTGCGAGGCTTGAGAAATCAGAACTTTAGAGAGAACTTCGAGCTGATTGGCTTGAATACGCTCGTTGCCTTTACTGATCAGCACACTGTTGGTGGTGATAAAAAACACCATGGCACCAATCAGACAAAGCGCGACTAAGCGTAAAAAGTTTCTAAACGAAAACAGTGAACCATCCATAAAAGTGCAAAAGTACTAAGAAATGACGAATTGGTTCATATTGATGCTTGCACAACTAAATTGCAATAGGTAACGTTTTGGGAGCACATTTAAAGGAAGGATTAGCCATGGATGCTATTAAGCCGCTTGCAATCAGTAAGCGTATTCCACTTAAACAACGATTCCCAGAGACGCTTCTCGCTCATTCTTTAGAGCGACGCACAGCAACATGGATTGTGTACGCACCGTACTTGTCGACAGACGTGTTCAACGATTTGGACTTTTACGTTGGAGAAACCACACGCATTTTAGATATTTGGCAAGTCGGTCGTTATGAGGTTGCACTGATGGAAGGCAACTTAACCGCCGAGCATAGCCAAATATTGGATGAGTTGAATGTCGATTATGCGCGCTTGTGTGATGTCCCCGATCTTAACAAGCCTGGCGTCATCGTGCTGGATATGGATTCTACTGCGATTCAAATTGAGTGTATTGACGAGATCGCCATACTCGCTGGCGTTGGTGAGCAGGTCTCTGAAGTGACAGAGCGCGCGATGCAGGGGGAGTTGGACTTTGAGCAAAGCTTACGTCAACGCGTTGCTGCGCTCAAAGGTGCGGATGAGTCGATTTTGGCTGAGGTACGTGAGTCGCTGCCATTGATGCCAGAGCTGCAAGAGATGATAAAAACGCTGCAAAGCTATGGCTGGAAGACGGCGATTGCCTCCGGTGGCTTCACGTACTTCTCGGATCATCTCAAAGAGATGTTGAGCTTGGATTTTGCCCAGTCAAATACACTAGCAATCAAAGACGGTAAGCTGTTAGGTGAAGTTTTAGGTGATGTGGTATCGGCACAAACTAAAGCAGACATCTTGCTAGAACTTGCGGAAGAGTATGACATAGAGCCGCATAACACTATCGCGGTTGGAGATGGCGCCAATGACTTAGTGATGATGGGTGCTGCTGGACTTGGTATCGCTTATCACGCGAAACCGAAAGTGGAAGCGCAGGCACAAGTTGCGATTAAGCATGCTGGTTTGGGCGGGATTGTTTGTATCTTGTCGGGACTGCTGGCAAGGCAGAAAAAAATTGGCTGGTAGGCTGAGTTTAAATAGAAGCGATTATAAAAAACGGCCCTTAGAGTAAGGGCCGTTTTTCTGACAGCTATTCGTCTTCTTAGTTAGCTATTATTCATTTCTAAACGAATCAACACTTCTTCCGTGATATCCACCAACTCGCAGTAGCCGATAATAGAAGTCATTTCATTTTCGAGATTTCGTGCGTGACTGAGACTCAGTGACAAGAGTTCATTAATGTCTTTCTTCATCAGCGTAGTCAACGCATCATACACGGGACCAGAAGTCACACGCAGAATATAGAGTTCGCCCATATTGAGGGCATCTTTAATGAACTTGATGCGTTGCTGAGTAGATTCAAACTCGTCGCGTACCTTGGTGTGAATCGATTGGATCCTGTCTCCAAGCTTAAGTACACCTATGTAAAGTTCGAATGCGACAGGCTTGGCGCCCGGTTTGCGTTTCAGTGGTTCCGCTAATAGTGAATTGCTGCGACCTTTAAAAATAGGCTCGAGCGCGAGCTTTTGATCGTGACCAATGCGTTCAAAAAACTGCAAGTAACCAGGTAGTGGGAAGTTAACACCAACCGATCGGCATTTTACAGACGTACCTCGTTTGTCGACATAAACCGGTGTCGACACCATTTTTCCAAGCAGCACATTATGCAGCGCTTCAAGTAGCGATGAGCTTGGTAATATCTCTTGTTGAGCGACCAGTTTGTCCTGATTACTTTCAATAATGCCGCGGAAAAATGCGATGGTTTTGAAGGTCTTACCGGACTCGACGAGCTTTAAGTGCGCCGTTTTTCGATCTGCCGAAAAGCGAACGATTTCATATGGCACTTGGTTAAGCGGAATGCGTTGGTTGTATCGCTTTAGCTCTAGATAGTCGACAGAGATAATCGAGCCCGAGGGGATGTTGAGCGGTTCACTTAGCTGAATGCTGGCGCCATGTTTGGATAAGTCGACTGTGGCACCAGATAGAGTGCTACCTTCCGGCGTTGTCATGACTAATGGAGAACGAAACTGATATCTAGGCTCTTTGCGGCGAGATTTGGCATCAAAATAAAGTCCGCGTGGCTGAGATCTAACATTTCTTGGGTGCCTAAATCGGTTCAGGGTACTCGCTGGTAGACGCGGCTTTTCTGTAAACAGGTAGTCGCTGGCCGACTTATCGTCACTGATTTCTTGCAAAATGCCAAAATGGGTCAGTTTTTCATCGTGCCCGACCAGTTCGCCGTAATGTTTCGAAATAGTCAGCATGTCATCGGTGGAAAGTTCAAACACCGATAGACGGAATGCGCGCCAACTAGCTCGTCGTCCACCGACATGCCAGAACAGTTGCCGTTCTTGGCGCTCGGCTTCTGGCATCATCATTGAGTAAAACAGCTTCATGCCGTTGTGCTCATGAGTAAAGGTATAAAGAACGTTGCTACAACCTTTGATTCCGGCTTTTACCAACATTTCCATACGCTCAGTGGAGAATAATGAGGCTAGTGATTGCTGGTTACGCTCGTCGTTCCAATAACGCCAGATATCTTGGTTGTTTTCGGTAAGCAGGGCGACCTTAAGATCGTTGCCGCTGAAAAATAGCGGTAGATTGCAGGCGTGCTTAAGGTAGGTGTGTTCAAAGCCGCGTGTTCGGGCACGAGTAATACGGTCTTGGTTGTCGTGGCGAACTTTTTTAGACTCAGTGTTGAGCATTTTGTTGACCACGAGCTCAACGGCGTTAGTACGAGTCAGTCTCAAGGTACGTAAGTACTTCACAGGTGAGATGCCATGCAGTCCATCGACACCGAGTACGCGATACTCTATTGGCTTGGTGATCTCTTTTAGCTGACTGGTTTCGGCAAGTTCATCGAAACTCACGCTAATGATCTGGCCCAAATCGTAGTCAAAGGTACCTGGGACTTTGAACTTGGCTCCGGAGCTCGATAGGTCAACGCTCAGACCAATAACGTTTTCTCCATTTTCTAGCGTGATTGAAACTTGCGATTCAACTTTTAATCGACACTCTTTACGCTTCAGGTCATAACCTAAGTTTATTGGGCTCGCCGCATATGGGCTTTGAGGATCGGTGAGATCGCCTCGGTTGGCGTTGCGCTGCTCATCACCCAAGTTACTGAGTGTTTTTTTGTCGACCAAAAGCTCCCACACGCCTTCGGTATAACTGCCATATTTTCGGGTTAGTCGATGATAGGAGTCAAATGCACGATCGTCGAGCCAGTGAGACAGTCCGTCCAATTGATATTCGTGACAGTTAGTCGATACGCGGCCACGTAGATCGATGCGCTTATGACAAGGGGCCATAAGACGATTGAGCTCCATCTTTACCAATAATTTGGTAGAAGGAGATTCACCTTCGGTGACTTGATTCAGCACCAGATCGAAGTCTTCTGCGTGATAGGCTGTGATCAAGCGCTCTGTGATGGAAAGTATTTCTGTTTGCTGCATGAGTTTTGTTAAAGTGTCCCTGCGATGATGGATGTCATCAAAATAAGTACAGCGTAATGCCTTATATCGGCTACCATGCCGAAAACCTTAACGGTATGTACAAGAAAGATAAGGTATTCTTTCACCTTATTCTTTGTGTATTGTCATATCTTGACAATACTTTGAGCGTTTGGAAGCTCAAAACTAATAGGTTAATCAATCATTAATGCAAACCAGTGCATTTAGAGCACCAGAGTAAGTAGGTTAGTTTAAAATATGGCAAAAGCGAAAAGAGCTTATGTGTGTAACGATTGTGGCGCAGATTTTCCACGCTGGCAGGGGCAATGTAATGCTTGTGGCAGTTGGAATACCATCAGTGAGGTACGTTTAGCGGCATCTCCTCAAGTGGCGCGCAACGAGCGACTAACGGGCTATGCTGGTGGTGCAAACGAATCGACGATCCAAACCTTGTCTGAGATAGACTTGCAAGAAGTCCCTCGTTTTACCAGTGGCTTCAAGGAGCTAGACAGAGTGCTAGGTGGAGGCGTTGTACCAGGCGCTGCGATTCTGATTGGTGGTAACCCTGGTGCGGGTAAGTCGACGTTGCTCTTGCAGGCGATGTGTTGGTTGTCTTCGCAAATGCCGACGCTTTATGTCACTGGCGAAGAGTCGCTTCAGCAGGTAGCGATGCGAGCTTCTCGTTTAGGGCTACCTAAAGAGCATCTCAAAATGCTGTCTGAAACCAATGTTGATCGTATTTGCCAAATCGCTGAAAAAGAACAGCCAAAGCTGATGGTCATCGACTCGATTCAAGTTATGCATGTGGCCGATGTTCAATCGTCCCCAGGTAGTGTGGCTCAAGTTCGTGAGTCTGCGACTGCGTTAACGCGCTACGCCAAGCAAAACAACGTGGCGATATTTATTGTTGGCCACGTAACCAAAGATGGTACGTTGGCGGGCCCTAAAGTTCTCGAACACATTATTGACTGTTCCGTACTTCTGGATGGGGGTACTGATAGCCGCTTTAGAACACTTCGTAGCCACAAGAACCGTTTTGGCGCGGTGAATGAGCTGGGTGTATTCGCAATGACAGGGCAGGGCTTAAAAGAAGTGAGCAATCCGTCGGCTATCTTCTTATCTCGTGGTGAAGAAGAAACCTCGGGCAGCTCAGTCATGGTGGTTTGGGAAGGGACTCGTCCGCTGCTTGTTGAAATCCAAGCGCTGGTGGATTATAGCCAACTGGCGAACCCGCGCCGAGTGGCGGTTGGCCTCGAGCAAAACCGTTTGTCCTTGTTATTAGCAGTGCTGCATAAGCACGGCGGATTACAAATGGCGGATCAAGACGTATTCGTTAATGTAGTGGGGGGCGTGAAGGTAACAGAAACCAGCGCCGACCTTGCTTTGGTTATGGCACTGCTGTCCAGTTTCCGTGACCGACCATTGCCAAAAGATGTCGTGGTATTTGGTGAAGTGGGTCTAGCCGGCGAAATTCGACCGGTACCGAGTGGCCAGGAGCGTTTAATGGAAGCGTTTAAACATGGCTTTAAAAAAGCGATTGTGCCAGCGGCGAACATGCCAAAAGGCGGCATTGAAGGCATGCAAATCCACGGCGTGAAGAAGCTTTCAGAAGCGATTTCAGCATTTGATGAACTTTAATGGTGGTTTTTGCCTGATTTCAGGTAGAATACCGCCAACAAAAGTATGATTTTGCGAAATGACATCGAAAAATCACCAAGAGCAGCTAAAATTAACTGCGATCTGGTAACACACCCAAATCCGTTGAAGCTTGATGACATAAGCCTTGAGAGAACATTTTTTCCAAGGCTGAGTGTGTTCGAGTAGGGTTCGGGTAACTTTTTTTTAATACACATGCACGCAGAGGTATCGGTCTTTACAGATTGTGATATACTCTGCGCGCAATTTATACCTTATAAACAGAGTAAGACAATGGCAGATTTATCAAAGTACAGAAACATTGGTATTTTCGCGCACGTTGATGCGGGTAAAACTACCACCACTGAGCGTATCCTTAAGCTTACTGGTAAAATCCACAAAACTGGTGAAGTACACGACGGTGAGTCTACAACTGACTTCATGGAGCAGGAAGCTGAGCGTGGTATCACAATCCAGTCTGCTGCGGTAACTTGTGAGTGGAACGGCCACCGCCTAAACGTTATCGATACTCCGGGACACGTTGACTTCACAGTAGAAGTATATCGTTCACTTAAAGTACTAGACGGCGGTATCGGTGTATTCTGTGGTTCTGGTGGTGTTGAGCCTCAGTCAGAAACAAACTGGCGTTACGCGAACGAATCAGAAGTATCTCGTCTGATCTTCGTTAACAAACTAGACCGTATGGGTGCAGACTTCTTCAACGTTGTTGACCAAGTTAAGAACGTTCTTGGCGCTAACCCACTAGTAATGACTCTGCCTATCGGTCGTGAAGACGATTTCGTTGGTGTTGTAGACGTACTAACTCGTAAAGCTTACGTTTGGGATGATTCTGGTCTTCCAGAGAACTACGAAATCCAAGACGTTCCAGCTGACATGGCTGACGATCTAGAAGCTTACCGTGAAGAGCTAGTTGAGACTGCTGTAGAGCAAGACGACGACCTAATGGAAGCGTACATGGAAGGTGAAGAGCCTTCTATCGAAGACCTTAAGCGTTGTATCCGTAAAGGTACTCGTGACCTAGCATTCTTCCCAACATTCTGTGGTTCTGCATTTAAGAACAAGGGTGTTCAACTCGTTCTTGATGCTGTTGTAGATTACCTACCAGCTCCAACTGAAGTTGATCCTCAGCCTCTAACAGATCCAGAAACTGGTGAAGCGACTGGTGAAGTTGCTACAGTATCTGCTGATGAGCCACTAAAAGCGCTAGCGTTCAAAATCATGGACGACCGTTTTGGTGCACTAACGTTCATCCGTATCTATTCTGGTCGCATGAAGAAGGGTGATACTATCCTTAACTCTGCAACTGGTAAGACTGAGCGTATCGGTCGTATGTGTGAGATGCAGGCTGACGAGCGTAACGAACTTACTGAAGCACAAGCTGGTGACATCATCGCTGTAGTCGGTATGAAGAACGTTCAAACTGGTCACACTCTATGTGATCCTAAGCACGAATGTACTCTAGAAGCTATGATCTTCCCAGAACCAGTAATCTCTATTGCTGTTTCTCCAAAGGACAAAGGTTCTACTGAGAAAATGGGTATCGCGATCGGTAAGATGGTTGCAGAAGATCCATCTTTCCAAGTTGAGACTGATGAAGATTCAGGTGAAACTATCCTGAAAGGTATGGGTGAACTTCACCTAGACATCAAGGTAGACATCCTTAAGCGTACTTACGGCGTTGAGCTAGAAGTAGGTGCTCCACAGGTAGCTTACCGTGAAACTATCACTCAACCAGTTGAAGATAGCTACACGCACAAGAAGCAGTCTGGTGGTTCTGGTCAGTTCGCGAAAATCGACTACCGTATCAAACCAGGCGAAGCGAACTCTGGCTTCACGTTCTCTTCTTCAGTTGTTGGTGGTAACGTTCCTAAGGAATTCTGGCCAGCAGTTGAGAAAGGCTTCGCGAGCATGATGGACAACGGTGTTCTAGCTGGCTTCCCAACGCTAGACGTTGAAGTTGAGCTATTCGACGGTTCATTCCACGCAGTTGACTCTTCGGCAATCGCTTACGAAATCGCAGCGAAAGGTGCATTCCGTCAGTCTATGCCAAAAGCTGGTGCACAGCTTCTTGAGCCAATCATGCACGTTGACGTGTTCACTCCAGAAGATCACGTTGGTGATGTAATCGGTGACCTTAACCGTCGTCGTGGTATGATCAAAGACCAGCAAGCTGGTACTACTGGTGTTCGTATTAAAGCTAACGTTCCTCTATCAGAGATGTTTGGCTACATCGGTCACTTACGTACTATCACTTCAGGTCGTGGTCAGTTCTCTATGGAGTTCGAACACTACGCAGCATGTCCAGCAAACGTTGCTGAAGAAGTTATCGCTAAAGCGAAAGAAGACAACAAGTAATTGGTCTTTGACTTCAGATAGTAAAAACCCGCCTTTCGGCGGGTTTTTTTATGCTCGTTATTCTTATGTGTGCTAATAAATATCTATTACTCTTCCCATACCACCAGTTGACCTTTTGGCCAGTTCTGACCCACTTCATGATACTTCTGCTCGAGAAGGTGGCGCTTAATTTTTAGCGTCGGAGTTAGCAAGCCATTCTCAATGGTCCAAGGCTCTTTAACCATCAATACGCCTTTTATCTGGGCATGGGATTCGAGCTCTTGGTTCATACGCTTGACGACGCGTTCCGCGGTGCGAGCATAACGCTCACGATCAAAATTAGGGAAATCATGCGGGACAACTAGCAAGATAGGCGCAGGTAGGCCAAGCCCAATTAGACACATCATCTCGACGCGGCTGTATTCCGCGAGTTTATTCTCAATTGGTACTGGCGCGACAAATTTACCTTTTGCCGTTTTGAAAGTGTCTTTCTTACGGCCACGAATCGTTAAGTAGCCTTCGCTATCGATAACACCAATATCCCCGGTATGCAGCCAGCCGTCACTGTCGAATGATTCTTGAGTGGCAATGTCATTTTTGTAATAGCCGGAGAACATACCCTGACTGCGTACCATGATCTCGTCATCATCAGCAATTTTCAGCTCAATCCCTGGTCCGCCATTGCCTACGGTACCAATTTTGTCCGCTCTGAATGGATGGTTAATCGTGCTGTAGGCGAACGATTCAGTCATCCCCCAAGCTTCAGTAATGTTAAGGCCGACACTGTGATACCACTCAAGCAGAGCTGGTGAAACTGGTGCTGAGCCACAGCCAAGTACGCGGGCTTGGTCTAAACCTAAACCATCGGCGAGCTTTTTCTTAATGAGTGAATTTACAAATGGGATCTTCAATAAGATGTTGAGCTTTTTCTGTGGCAGCTTGTCTTGGATTCGTTGTTGGAATAAGTTCCACAGTCGTGGTACCGAGATAAATAATGTTGGGCGCTGCATCTTCACGTCTTCGATAAAGGTATCGAGCGATTCTGGGAATGCAGTTGGCACTCCGCCGATGACCGATGAGCCGAAGATATAGACACGTTCTGTAATGTGAGCCAATGGTAGGTATGAGAACAAACGGTCGTTAGCTTCGATGCCGATGTGATCAATCAATCTTTGTACTGACCAGTTGAACGCGCCATATGTGAGCATTGCCCCTTTTGGCAGGCCGGAAGTACCAGAGGTATACACTAAAGACATCAACTTATCGTCATAGTGAACTGGGCGCTCTTCACTAGGCTGATGATCGGCGACAAGCTGTGTAAAACTATGCTGGCAGCTAGGCGCGGTATCGTAAGGCAGGGAAATGGTGATGAGCGAATCCATTCCACTGATGACTTCGCTGGTTGCTGCTGGGTCATCAAGTTTACCGGCGATAAGCACTTTACTCTCACTGTGCGTTAAGCAGTATTCAATTGTGTCTGGGCCAGCCGTTGGGAAAATTGGCACGCTAACATAATCGCCAAGCATCATGGCCAAATCACAGATAAACCATTCGGCACAGTTCTTTGATATCAGTGCCACTTTATCGCCAGGTTGCACCCCAAGTGATCGTAGTGCGCTGACGAGTCTCAGCGCTTTATCGGCAACGTCGGCATAAGTAAATTCGACGAATTGACGATTGATGATCTGTTTGAGATAAACCTCATTTGGTTTTTCATGCGCCCACTTTAGGATCATTTCATTGGGCGGCGGTAGCGTACAGCTAGAAGTAGTCGTTTCGTTATTAGGCAGTATCATTCTTGAACTCCGTTTACGTGTAGAACGATAGATTTTATAATTGTAGTTATGTTAATTGATTGTTAACAATACAATACTAGTCACTGTGATTAGGGACTGCAAGAAGGGAGATGCTGATAAATGAGGCCTTTAGCACATAATTTGAGTAAAAACTCAGTTTTGTTAATGAGGAGTCGCTCCAATGTCGAGCGCAAGTCATGAGATCACTTGCGCTCAATTGAGTGTCAAACTCTTGGTACGTGAACAGACTGCATCACAAGCCTGACCGCGTCCTGCTGGGCTCGTAGTGCTTGTACACAATTACCATCAAGCTTGCCCATGGCCACCATTTTTTCAAGCTCAAGCAGGGCGTGAGTCAATGACCAAGATTCACTGTAATAGCGGTGACTGGTTAGAGCATCAAAAATGTTAGCAACCGTAACAATGCGAGCTGACACTGGTATATCAGCGTGTCGCAAACCTTTTGGGGCGCCGCTGCCATCTAAATATTCATGATGATATTGAATGATGTCTCGGAGCAATTGCACGCAGGTGTGTTGCTGCTCATGGATTTGTCGTGCCAAATCATTAACTAGGTTTAAACCGTGCTGGATTTGAGCGGTCAACTGTAAGTGATTCCCCCAATCTTCAAGCCATAGGCTTTGCGAAGAGGTGCCAAGCGCTGAGTATTTTCCAATATCATGCAGCTGAGCAAACTGCACAATATGATCCAAAGTTTCATCATCTAACTGATACAGCTGAGCAAGTTCGGTACCGATAAGGTGGGCGAACTGACCAACCCGATAGGCGTGATCTAAGCTCTCATTTTGGTGCTCAAAACTGGTGCGTCTCACTACAAGACCCAGATCTGTCATCGCGTTGACGCAGCGACGTTGATGAGTAATCGCTTCGATCAGTGGTGCTGAATGGGCGACGAGTTCTTCTCGGGTTGCTGAGTCAAAGTAGTGCGAGTGAGTGGCATCGTAGAACAGCATGCCAAGAAATTGGCCATCATCGAAAATAGGTCTTGTTAACGACGATTGATAACCTTGTTCGAGCAACCAATATGAATGGCTACTAGCACTGGTTACGGTTGATGGTATGTCATTGAGCACTCGCGCTTGTTGGCGAGTAATACTTTTACCAAGAGAAGATTGACTGTTGATTGGTGCACTGTAATGAAGCAGTGGGTTGCCAAGCTCTGTGCTGTGCGCAAAAGTTTTCAGTGCGCCTCGCCCATCGTCGTAACTGGCAAAAGCCAGTCTTACAATTTCAGGAGCTTGATGAGAGATTTCGCGATGGGTGTGTTTAATCGCTTCACCAATAGTGTCAGCATTTGAGCTCGTATGCAGAGATTGTCCCAGTTTTGTGCTATCCATAATTCACCTCCTGAATATCACCCTTTGTCATGGAGGCATATCGAGTGAAGTGTACTCTGATGGAGCATGCATGTCTTAGGTGAATCGGATCATCAATTGTCTTTTATTACCGCTAACCCTTTTATTGCAAGTATTACTGGGGGCATTTGCCCCCAATAAATAGTGTAGAAACGCTTCTAATAGGTTGCGAGTTCTTACAGCGGTAATCCGCTAGAACTTTGATTTAGATTAAGTTTGCAAGGGTTGGAGCCAACAAACCGACGGCAACAAAGTAGATGACCATCCAAACAATGGGTAGCTTGAACTGTTTCATCAACAGTGAGCCCAACAGCACCCAACAAAGGTCAAGCGACGTAATGACTGCACTGACAAAGACCGGCTGATACAGTGCAGATAACAGCAGACCCACTACTGCAGCGTTAACGCCAACCAAGGCCCCTGAAACAGAGGGAATCGCAGCGAGGTGTTGCCAGTTTTTCAGTACGCCAACGAGCAGTAGGAAACCCGGAACAAAAACACCTAAAGTGGCAATGATGGCACCCAATAGCGGAGCGGAAGGAAGAAGTTCATAGCCGATGTAAGTGGCAAAGGTAAACATAGGGCCGGGGACTGCTTGGGCGGCAGCATAGCCAGTCAGAAAAGCATCTTGGCTAAGTTGGTCGCCAACAATGTTTTGGAGTAATGGCAGAACCACATGTCCACCGCCAAACACTAGGCTACCGGCTTGATAGAAGTCCGAAAACAGCTGCACAGTTGGTGAATAATCACCTATGATAGGCAAAGCGACAAGCAATACAAAAAAGCTTGCGAGAGGTAGCCATGAGAATGAGACACTTGTATTGGTCTGTGCTGGCTTGTCTGCAGCGAGATAGCGTACACCGACAGCAGCGGCTATCACGAGTACTAATACTTGGCTTGCAACGCTTTGGAAGAGTAAAAGTGCGATTGCGGTGCCGATACACAAGGTGACAGTCAGTGGCGACCTGCAGAAACTCTTGTACATGCCCCAGGCTGCATCAGCCACAACCAGAACCGCTAACAGTTTTAGACCGTGTACGACATTTTGAAAATAGCTTGATTCAGTGAGCTGGCTACTGAGCACAGCGAGCAGCAGCATAATGATCACTGAAGGCAAGGTGAACCCCAAAAAAGCCATGATGCCGCCACCAAGACCAGCACGTTGATAGCCTACCGCAAAGCCGACTTGACTTGAGCCTGGCCCCGGTAGGAACTGACTTAGAGCGACGATTTGCGCGTACTCTTCATCACGAAGCCAGCTGAGCTTTTCGACAAAGGTGTTGCGAAAATAGCCAATGTGCGCCGCAGGCCCCCCAAAACTTACCCAGCCAAGAGCAAAAAAGATTTTGAAGATAGCAAACAGTGATGACTGCCCATTGTTATGCGCGTTGTTTTGCGCAGTGGTATTTGGAGTAGACACAATATAATCCGATTGATAATGAAACTTTCAGTTGGTACCGATAGTAGAACCTGACTTATAATGATTCAAATCGATAGTTTTGATATCTACTATGAATGAAATGGGACAAGAAAATCTCGACTGGAAACGCATCGATCTCAATCTGTTGATTGTGTTTTATCGGTTGTATCAGACTCGAAGTGTGTCATTAGCGGCACAAAAAAGCTTTGTCAGTCAGTCTGCGATGAGCCACAGTCTTGCCAAGCTGCGTGAGCTGTGTAGTGATAGATTGTTTGAACGCAAAGGGCATCAAATGGTACCGACAGAGAGAGCAAGTGAGCTGTTCCCCGCAGTGGAGCAGATCCTCAACCTTGTTGAGTACAAGGTGCTGCCCAGCAGCGAGTTTGATCCTAATGATTATCGAGGAGTCTGTAAAATTGGTTTGACCGATTACGCGGAGTTTATTTTCGGGCCAGTGATTTACGACGCTATCTTGGCCGATGCACCCTATTCAAGAGTCAGCTTCGTCAACGTTAACCGAAATAGCTATAAGCATCTCAGTGAGCAGGAAAGCCTAGATATGATCATAGGTAGCATTCCTGAGCTTGATGAGCAGTTTGCAAGCCAGAAGCTGTATACCGAAAAGCATGTGTGCATTTATGACCACTCTAAGGTGAATATTGAGCAGGTCGACCTAGAGACCTTTGTTTCGTTACCTCATTGCTTGGTCAGCCCTGAGGGGGCGTTCTCAAGCAATGTTGATAAACACTTAGACGCGGTAGGGCTGAGCCGCACAGTGACCGCAGTGTCACGCAACTTTCTTACGATTGGTCGACTTGTCAGTGGGCGCGCAATGTTTGCTATCGTGCCAGAAAAAATGGCTCAAATCAGTTTGATGCAGTCACACCTTACTGCTGTGCCACCTCCGGTTCCCGTGGCGGATTTTGACATATCCCTTATTTGGCCAAAGCAGTCTCAGCTTACTGATAAAGCAACGTGGCTTAAAGAAGCATTATATGAGTCCATATTGCGTTCGATACAAGAGAGTAATTTGTAGCTCGAGCTATGATGGCTCGAGCTTTGTTGGGTTGGGCTAGGAAGTGTGAAAACGTTAGGTCAGTGCAAAACGTGTCCAAACCTTTGAGCGCCAGCGACGGATCATCACTATTCCACGCAGCCACTCATCCATACCGATCGCTATCCAAGCGCCGAGTATGCCGTAGCCCCAGTGAATGCCAAGTAGGTAGGCGAACATAACGGCAACGCCCCACATGCTTAAAATACCCATTTGAACGGGAAACTTAATGTCGCCTGCACCTTTGAGAGCCGCGATAAAAATTAGGTTAGAGACGCGGCCTGATTCAACAAAAATAGAACCACCAATGAGCAGGGCGACCAAGGCTACGATCTCTGGGTCTTGAGTGAATAGATCAATCAGTGGATAGCGGAAGATAAACAAGCTCACGACTATTCCGGTCGACGCGGCAAGGCCGACGAGATAGTACTTTTGCACGCGATGGAGAATATCATCAACCCAACCTTTACCAATGAAGTAGCTGGTTTGAATTTGTCCTGCCTGACCGAGTGCCAAGGCAAAGGCGAACGAGACTCGCGTGATGTTTTGTGTGTAAGTGAACGCTGCCAGCGAAGCCGTGCCCATTTGCACTACAAAGTAAACAATCGCCATTTGTGCCATGTTATAAGACAGCACTTCGCCGGCGTTCATAACGCCAATTTTCATGATTTTCTTATAAAGCTGTCGTGGAATATCGCGCCATGCAGCAAATGGAAGCTCGACTTTTTTTGCTCGCACCATGCCGATCATCAGTAAAGTACCAATGATTTGACTCACAACCGTGGCCGTAGCAACGCCGCTAACGCCAAAGACGGGCAGTCCAAAAGGCTGATACAGAGCGATGTAGTTACCTGCGATGTTAATCACGCCAGCGATCAGGTTAATCATCATAGGTGAGCGAGAGTAGCCATGACTACGAAGAATGGTCGTCAGTACAATACCCAGCGTCACGTTAAAGGTCATCGAACCACTGATGATTAGATAGTCGTAACCGAAGGCCGCAACTTGTTGTTCTAAGCCAAATAAGGCAATAAAGTGCTCGGCACCTAAAAATAGCGCTAAACTCAATCCAAAACCCACAACAAGTGCCAGCAGAATACTTGCGACACCTGTTTGTGCCGCCTCAGCGAATTTAGAGGCACCATTGTATTGAGCAATCAAGATCCCAGTACCACTGCTGACCATCATTGAGATCACAATGAGGAAGAAGCTGATCTGAGTGATCACACCGACAGCAGACACCGCTTGATCTGAGTAGCCACTTAGCATGAATACGTCGGTGGTATTGAGGGCTGTGCGCAGCAATACCTCGATAAAAATAGGCCACGTCAGCGCAACGATGTTCATTCTATTACTGAGCGCTGAAGCACGGTTCGACATTGTTTTCACCTAGTATTTTTGGGGTTTTGGTTAAATGGGCGGCAAGTTTACTCTCAATGGCTATAAACACAACACAATAATCACAGCAAAAACAGAGTTTGAAATTATTGTCTGTGAAAGAGCGAATTTTGCTCCACTAAAAGCGTACGCCGGTGAGGTTCCAATAGTATCGGTGGACTTGGCTAAGTCACATTAAAATCATGTAGTCAAAAAGACGCGATTTGAAGATAAGTCAATTAGACTCTTCTTGTGGCTTAATATTGTTTACCTGATTGATAATTATAGTTTTTTAAATTGGTACATTTTGTGCTTTAGTCAACAAGATTAGATTTATTGAGTAATTGGTATGATTAACATCGTTGATAAAAAGGCAGAAGAAGCTATTCCTGCATGGCTTCGTTTAGGGTTTCGTCCTTTTTTCTTATTAGGAAGCATCTACGCGGTATTTGCAGTTGTAGCTTGGGTCGTGATGTTCCAGCATGGCCAGCCGACCGCATTGGCGGTGCCTGCCTTGTGGTGGCATGCTCATGAAATGATTTTTGGTTTTTCGATGGCGATTGTGGTTGGTTTTGTACTCACTGCCGTGCAGACTTGGACAGGAGTGAACGGCACTAAACATTACCGACTGCTGTTATTGGTGGCGCTTTGGACGATCACCAGGGTGCTGTTTTGGACGCCAGCGCCTCTGTGGCTAGTCTCATCGATTGAGTCACTATTCATTGCATTGGTGGCCTATGAAGTCGGCTTTAGAGTCTATCGAGCAAAAGGTTGGCGTAACCTGTTTTTTGTCCCGCTGTTTATGTTGGCTATTTTTGCTAACTTTGCCAGTTACGCAACGATTAAAGGCATGCCTCCGTTTAGCTCAAGTGCGGTCTGGCAAGCTATGTTGTGGTGGTTTACCTTGTTGCTGTCGATAATGGGCGGTCGGGTGATTCCTTTCTTTGCGGCTCGCCGTTTTCAGTATGACAAGCCTCAGCCTATTGCGTGGTTAGAGTGGGCAGCAACATTGCCGCTGTTGGCACTGTTTGTATTGAGCTTTTTCCCGCTTTCTTTTGCAATGTTAGGTCAACCGTTGATGCTCGTCGCCGGCGTCGCTCAACTGGCTCGTTGGGCTCGATGGAAACCTTGGTTGACTCTTTCTGAGCCGCTGGTGTGGTCATTGATGCTGACGTATCTCTGTTTGCCGTTAAGCTTGTTAAGTCGTGGGTTGCTCTCCAACGCATTTGCGTCTCATGCAATGTTGCATCTATTTGCGGTTGGTGCTCTGGGTGGTGTAGTGCTTGCGATGATAAGCCGAGTAACGATGGGCCATACGGGGCGCGCGATATATAAAGGTCCGAATATGTCGATAGCTTTTGTTGCCGTGATTGTAGCGGCCGTAATACGCAGTGTTGGCGTCGCCTTATGGCCACAGCATATGTTCATTCTTGTTGATGTGAGTGCGGGTCTCTGGACGCTGGCGTTTGCGATGTATGTATTCTATTTTGGAAAAATGCTCGTGACGCCAAGAGTGGATGGTCATCCGGGTTAAGTTATATACACAAAAAAAACCAGCCGAGGCTGGTTTTTTTGTGTATAGCGATTAGTACGCGTCGTTATGAACCGTTTGTACCGCGCGGCCCGATGGGTCGACACAGTTTTGGAATGACTCATCCCATTCAATCGCTTTCGCTGAAGAACAAGCGACCGATGGACCACCCGGTACACATTTCGCCGCTGACTCTAGTGGGAACAACTCTTCAAAGATTTCACGGTATGCGTAACCTTCTTTCGTTGTCGGTGTGTTGTATGGGAAGCGGAATGCTGCTGTTTCCATTTGCTGGTCAGTGATTTTAGCTTCTGCCACTTCTTTTAGTGTATCAATCCAGCTGTAGCCTACGCCGTCTGAGAACTGCTCTTTTTGACGCCATGCGATAGATTCTGGTAGGTAGTGCTCAAAACACTCACGAAGGATGTGTTTTTCCATTTTACCGTTGCCACACATCTTGTCTTCAGGGTTGAGACGCATCGCCACATCGATAAACTCTTTGTCTAGGAATGGCACGCGACCTTCAACGCCCCATGCCGCCAAAGATTTGTTAGCACGAGCACAGTCAAACATGTTAAGGGCTAGTAGTTTACGAACCGTCTCTTCATGGAATTCTTTCGCGTTTGGCGCTTTGTGGAAGTAGAGGTAACCACCGAAGATTTCATCAGCACCTTCACCAGACAGTACCATCTTGATGCCCATTGCTTTGATCTTACGACCCATTAGGAACATGGGTGTCGATGCGCGGATTGTAGTCACATCGTACGTTTCAATGTGGTAGATAACATCACGGATTGCATCCAAACCTTCTTGAATGGTGTACGTCATCTCGTGGTGTACGGTACCGATTTGGTCAGCCACTTCGCGAGCCGCTTTCAAATCTGGTGCACCCTCTAGACCAACCGCAAATGAGTGAAGCTGTGGCCACCATGCTGCAGATTGCTCATCGTCTTCAATACGCATGGCTGCAAAACGTTTAGCAACCGCTGAAGTGATGGAAGAATCCAGACCGCCAGAAAGTAGAACGCCGTAAGGTACGTCCGTCATAAGTTGGCGTTTTACTGCTGCTTCAAGTGCTTCAGTGAGTTCTTCTTTGCTAGTGGTGTTGCCTTGTACTGCTGCGTACTCGTTCCAGTCACGGATGTAGTAGCGCTGAGGCTCTGCATCTTTTGAGCCGTAGAAACTACCTGGAGGGAACTCGCTGATCGTCTTACAAACAGGCACTAGGGCTTTCATTTCTGATGCCACGTAGTAGTTGCCGTGCTCATCGTAACCTTGATAAAGCGGGATGATACCAATGTGGTCACGACCGACTAGGTATTCATCTTTCTCTTCATCGTAAAGTACGAAGGCAAAGATACCGTTTAGCTCTTCAAGAAGGTCTGCACCCATATCTTGGTACAGCGCTAGGATAACTTCACAGTCAGAGTCGGTTTGGAACTCGTACTTACCTTCATAGCGTGCACGAATTTCTTTGTGGTTATAGATTTCACCATTAACAGCAAGGATGTGTTTTTTATCTTGGCTATACAGAGGTTGAGCACCACTGTTAAGACCAACAATCGCTAGACGCTCGTGCGCTAGAATTGCTTTATCTGAGGCATAGATACCGGACCAATCTGGGCCACGGTGACGAAGTTTCTTAGACATTTCAAGAGCCACTGGACGTAGAGCGGCGGCATCGCTTTTAATGTCTAAAATACCAAATACTGAACACATACAACTTCCTTTTAGATGAAATTTAACGCTGTTGAGTTCAATTTGCCATCTGCTCAAAAAAAAGCAACCGTGAGGAAGGAAAAATAAAATAAAAGCGGAGTCTTTTTAAAATATATTCACCAAAATGACCTTAAAGGTGAATTTTTTCTAGCTTGGGCTATTTTTTGGTCAGGAAAGGAAAAGTCAGCCACTAAAAAGTGGCTGACTGAAGGCGATTATTTAAGGTTAGGTTGTAGCTGTTCACATACGTGGCGTGCAAAACCGCTGCCAGCTTCGCTGTATATGTTAAATGCCGCGCTTACACCCATCTCTTCGAGTTCTGTAAGTTGGTCTGGGTAAGCGGCAATTGCAGCAACCTGACCTTTAAACTGTTTGGTTTGCAGCAGTTCAAGCGCCGTTTGGTTCCCTTGGTGGTGGGGCATGGCGAGTAATACCAGCTTTACATGAGCCGTATCTAAGATGCGCTCCCAAAAGTCTGGGTCGGTGGCATCACCTGCTATGACGTTGCGACCTTCTTGCTGATGCTGCTTAGCCGCCTCTTCTCGCACCTCGACGCCAAGACAAACTTTGCCATAACGCTCGAATAGTTCATCGTAGGCGCCACTACCAATACGACCCATTCCTAAAATCAACACTTGAGCTTCACCAGGGTTGATGAACTGATCACGAGTGTTGATATTCTCAGCCGCTTGTTCTTTGAGCCACTTGGCGCTACGCAGATAAATGGCGTGACCCACACGGTTTAGTGGTGCGGAGATGATGAACGACAGTGATACCGCAATGGCGAGTGCCACCAAGATATCTCCTGAGATCCAGCCTAGCTTGAAAGCCAGACCACCAACAATCAGACCAAACTCACTAAAGTTGAATAGCGTGAGCGTGGTAAGAAGACAGGTACGAACGCGGAATTTGAAGGCGTTAATGACAACAAAATAGAGTATGCCTTTGAGTGGCAGTAGTAGCACCAGTAACGCACCGAGGATAAAGCCTTGCATGGTGGGTTCGTCGGCTAAGCCAATGTTTAGGAAGAAGCAAACTAGGAACAGCTCTTTTAAATTAAACAGAGACTTTGACAGCTCTGAGGCTTTGCGATGCGAGGCGAGCAACATACCAAGGATTAGTGCTCCTAAATCCGGCTTCATCCCAACAAGCTCGAACAGACCCGCTCCCATCACTAGCGCAAAGAAGATACCGCTTAGTACCAGCATTTCACCATGGCCGGCCTTATCCAGGAACTTAAACATCAGTGGGCGCAGTAGCGGCAGCCCAAACAGCGCGATGGCATACCACTCAGGGAATTTACCGGTGGATGCGGTCAAGAAAATCACCGCGAAGATATCTTGCATAACCAAGATACCGATAGCGAGTGTGCCGTAGGTGGCGTTCATTTCGCCTTTTTCCTGCAAGGTTTTGACGGCAAATACGGTACTTGAGAAGGATAGGGCAAAGCCAAGAAGAATGAGCTGGTTGATGTCGAGGTTGGCAAGACTCGTCACACCAAGGAACTTAAGCCCCAGCAATAACAGTGCAAACAGTAATGTAGACAATAAATTGTGCACGGTGGCACCTGCCCAGATTTCTTTGGACAGCAAAGTCTTAATATCGAGCTTCAGACCGATGGTAAACAGCAATAGCGTCACACCAAGATCGGCAAGAGTGGTAATAGTGGGGGTCGACTCAAAGCCAAAGTCATGCAAAAGGAAACCAGCGAGCAGGAAGCCCACTAAAGGGGGAAGTTGGCATTTGAGTGCGAGAAAGCCTGCGACGAAGGCGACAGTGATGAGAATTAATTCCATATATATTTTATTAACTATCCACGATAAAAAAGACCGCACGATTGTGCGGCCTATATTCTACTCGAAATTATCTTCAGCGTGCTGAGTTATTTCGCAACATTTGTTCAATCTTCAAGGAGTTTTTGTAACAAAACGCCGTTGAGCATGGCTCGCTTGATCATCGCAAATGCGCCCATCGTTGGCTGTTTATCAATTTCAGACGCCACAATCGGAAGGTCAGTGTGGAAGGTTGTCAGAGATTGGTTTTCAACGTTACGACGAATCGCCGGGAATACGATGTCCTTCGCCATAGTGATGTCACCAGCGATGATCACTTTTTGTGGATTGAACAAGTTAATCGTGATGGCAATGGCTTTACCTAATTGGTTGCCTACTCGAACGAGACTTTGTTTCGCCAGTTCGTCACCATTGAGAGCGTGTGAGCAGACATCTTCAATCGTGATGTGCTCTTTGAGTGCCAGTGTTGACTCATAGCCTTGGTCGATCAGTGTGCGCACGCGCTTAACGATAGCAGGGTTCGATGCAACAGTTTCAAGACAGCCAAAGTTGCCACATTGACATTGCTCACCGAGCGGATCAATTTGGATGTGGCCAATTTCACCGACGTTGCGGTTGTGGCCGAGAAATACTTGACCGTTAACAATAATACCTGCGCCGGTACCACGGTGAACACTAACGAGAATGGAATCTTGGCAATCGCGGCTCGCGCCAAAGTAATGTTCGGCTAGCGCAAGACCTCGTACATCGTTACCAACAAAACACTCGACTTTGAAATGCTGTTTGACCAGATCAGCGAGCTCAAGTTTATCGATGTCGGTATTCGGTACATACTCGACCACACCTGTCGTCGGGTTAACCAAGCCTGGCAGAGTGACGCCAATGGCAATCAACTGCTCAATCTTAGGGCTGTGCTCTTTTAGGAACTCACGTAGCTCAACAATTAAGCCTTCACTTAGTTCGTTTTGATTGGTGTAGTACAGCTCTTTGTGAGCAAACGCGAGCTCTTTGCCGCCAAGGTCATACAAAGAAAATGAGATGTAATCTCGACCCAAACGAACTGCTACTGAGTGGAAAGGCTCTACAGCGGTTGTGAGGGAGATGGCGCGACGGCCACCGGTTGAGGCTTGCTGAGCGACCTCTTTGATGAGGCCGCGTTCGAGCAATTGGCGGGTAATTTTGGTAACGCTTGCAGGTGCCAGTTGGCTGACATCTGCAACTTGAATGCGCGAGATAGGCCCTTGCTGGTCTATCAAACGGTAAACCGCTGCGCTATTGAGTTGTTTTACTAAATCTACGTTACCTATTTGTCCGCCATTCATGCTTAATTTTGCTCGTATTGTCCGTTAACAACCGTGCCTTGAACATTGAAGTCTCTATCAAATACGGTCAGGTTAGCCACCATGCCGTTTCTGATGCGACCAAGTTTGTTGTCGACGCCCATGGCTTTTGCTGGGTAGAGCGTGGCCATGCGAAGAGCTTCGTCCAAAGCGATACCAGCGTGTTCAACTGTATTTTGAACCGCTTCTATCATGGTCAGTGCGCTGCCACCTAGGGTGCCGTTTTCATCTACACACTTACCATCTTTGTAATATACTTTCTTACCGACAAAAATAAAGTATTCCATGTCAGCACCCGCCGGAGCTGTGGCATCCGTCACTAATACGAGCTTTTCACCCTTCACTTTATGCGCGATGCGAATATTTGCGTAGTCAACGTGGAAACCGTCGGCAATGATGCCAGCGTACACATCTGGTGTATCGTAAATCGCACCAACAACACCTGGTTCACGACCTGTCATTGGCGTCATCGCATTGAATAGGTGAGTGGCAAATGTGATACCTGCATCAAAACCTTTACGCGCTTCTTCATAAGTGGCGTTGGTGTGACCGATGGAGACAACAATGCCCGCTTCACGAAGCTTCTCGATATGCTCTGGTGCATTTTGCTCAGGAGCTAGCGTTACTTTGGCAACCAAATCACGGTGCTCGCAGATCAAGTCAATCATCGCTTCGTCAGATTGGCGGATGAAGTCTGGGCTGTGGATACCTTTTTTAGCGACATTTAGGTAAGGACCTTCAAGGTGCAGACCCAGAGAGTGATTTTGGTACTGGTTGTGGTAGTCGCGCGCTGCAGATAGAGCTTGACGCATGTTCTCATCAGAAGATGTGATAAGCGTTGGTAGGAAGCTAGTACAGCCAGACTTTAGGTTGGCTTTATGCATGATATGAATGGTTTCTGCTGTGATTTCGTCATTAAACATCACACCACCACATCCGTTGAGCTGTAGGTCAATGAAACCTGGGCTTAGGTTCGCACCGTTAAGGTCGATACGCTCAATAGAGGCAGATAGCTCTGATTCGTGGACGATAGATTGGATGGTGTCGCCATCAATGATCACCGCATGATTGGTCAGAACATCAGTACCTGTGAAGACCTTACCGTTCGTTAATGCATACATAGTTAGTGAATCCTTGTGTTGTATTCTCTCTAGCCCGTTACGACGCAGTGCTTGAATCATATTGACTTTACTTGATTTCTAGCTCTTAGTAACGAAACAAATTTTTTAGTCAGCAAGTTGTAAATAGTTAAAGTAATCAAAGTAACTTAATGATTGCATGAGAGTTATTATCGTTTTTTAGCGTATCAATACGGTATAAAACTTGATTTATATCGCAACTTAACTGCTTGTGTTTGCAACTCTCATGGCCAGAATCCTACTTAGATTTAGCTATTTTTTCGTATGATAAAATAAGTTTTATGATCTCGCTAGCAAAAAGCCTGTATTTTGGCAAAAACTGGTGATTAGGATCACAATTGATAAGGTTTTAATTTGCGGGGCGAATTTAATTCCATACACTGAATAGGACTAAATTGAACGGCTAAAATAAGTCGTCCAAAAAATTCAAATCCTATAGGGGGAACTTAAGGTGAATATTCTAGGATATGCGCAGAAGCTAGGTAAGGCATTGATGCTACCTATCGCAACGCTACCAATTGCGGCGCTTCTACTACGTTTGGGTCAACCAGACCTTTTAGACATTCCATTTATGGCACAAGCTGGTGGTGCGATCTTCGGCGAGTTGCCACTTCTTTTCGGTCTAGGTATTGCGATTGGCCTTTCTAAAGACGGTAACGGTGCAGCAGGTCTTGCTGGTGCGGTTGCTTACTTCGTACTGACAGCAACAGCAACAACTATCAACGCAGACGTTAACATGTCGTTCTTCGGCGGTATCTTCGCAGGTATCATCGCAGGTCACTCTTACAATGCGTTCCACGCGACTCGTCTACCTGAGTGGCTAGCATTCTTCTCTGGTAAGCGTCTTGTACCTATCATGGCAGGTCTGTTTGCTCTAGTAGCAGGTGCGGTATCTGGTGTGGTTTGGCCTTCAATCCAAGGCGGCCTAGACGCACTAGCTCACGCAGTATCTACATCTGGCGCAGTTGGCCAATTCGTATACGGTACACTTAACCGTGCACTTATCCCTGTAGGTCTACACCACGTACTAAACTCGTACTTCTGGTTCGGTATGGGTACATGTCAAGAAGTTCTAGTTACTGGTGCACAAGCAGCGGGTCAAGCTCTTCCTGCAATTCAACAGCTTTGTGTTGACCCAGCTCTTGCTAAGACTCTAGTTGCTGGCCAGTCTCACACATTCGAATTTGCTAACTCAGTAACACCTGAAATCACTGCAACAGTTAAAGAAGTAACTGAAACAGTTAAGTCTGGTGACCTACACCGTTACTTCGGCGGCGACAAAGGCGCTGGCGTATTCATGAACGGCTTCTTCCCTGTAATGATGTTTGGTCTTCCAGGTGCTGCACTAGCAATGTACCTAGCAGCTCCAGCTGAAAAACGCGGTCAAGTTGGTGGTGCACTATTCTCAGTAGCATTCTGTTCTTTCCTAACAGGTATCACTGAGCCACTAGAATTCATGTTTGTATTCCTAGCTCCTGCGCTATACGCAATGCACGCAGTATTTACGGGTCTTGCTCTAGTGGTTGCTAACATGTTCGGTACGCTACACGGCTTCGGCTTCTCTGCAGGTCTAATTGACTTTATCCTGAACTGGGGTCTAGCAACTAAACCATTCGTACTACTACTAATCGGTCTAGCATTCGGTGCTCTATACTTCTTCACATTCAGCTTCGCAATCCGCGCATTCAACCTGAAGTCGCCTGGTCGTGAAGACGATGACGAAGCAGTAGAAGTAGTAGCTGGTGAAGGCAAAAACGGTGACCTAGCTCGCCAATACCTAAAAGCTCTGGGTGGTCACGATAACCTAACGTCTATCGATGCTTGTATCACTCGTCTACGTCTAACGCTAAAAGACCGCTCAGTTGCTGACGAGAAGGTTCTTAAGAAGCTAGGTGCTAAAGGTGTAGTTAAACTAGGTGAAAACAACCTACAAGTTATCCTTGGCCCTCTAGCAGAAATCATCGCTGGCGAAATGAAGTCTATCGGCGCTGGTGAAGACCTATCAGAAGTGAAACTGCCATAATCACTCTGACTCATTGATTTCCATATCAAAGCCTCTCTTCCGAGAGGCTTTTTTTATGCCTTCCTAACCTTGCGAGTCACCTGTCTATAAATCAGTACTAAAATAATCTAATGAAAATGCGAGTTCTTGTTGAGGTTTCTCAAAGAATTGTGGATCATTAGCGTTTATATATCTGACAATACTTAAAACATAGAGGTGTTATAGATGAGTGAAGCTGAGGCTCGTCCATCGAACTTTATTCGCCAAATCATTGATAAAGATTTAGCGGATGGCAAGCATACTAGCGTGCAGACTCGTTTTCCGCCGGAGCCAAATGGTTACCTGCACATCGGTCACGCGAAATCTATTTGTTTGAACTTCGGTATTGCTCAGGACTATCAGGGTCAGTGCAACTTGCGCTTTGATGACACTAACCCTGAAAAAGAAGACGTTGAATACGTTGAGTCAATTAAGAATGATGTAAGCTGGTTGGGCTTCGATTGGTCAGGTGAAGTATGCTACTCATCTAACTACTTCGATAAGCTATACGAGTATGCGGTTGAATTAATTAACAAAGGCTTAGCGTACGTTGAAGAGCTAAGTCCAGAGCAGATCCGCGAGTACCGTGGTACGCTAACCGCACCAGGTAAGCCAAGTCCTTACCGTGACCGTCCAGTAGAAGAAAACCTAGCGCTATTTGAGAAAATGCGTGACGGCGGCTTCGAAGAAGGTACCGCATGTCTACGTGCAAAAATCGACATGGGCTCATCGTTCATGGTGATGCGCGACCCTGTTCTATACCGTGTTCGCTTTGCTGAGCACCATCAAACGGGTAACAAGTGGTGCATCTATCCAATGTATGACTTCACGCACTGTATCTCAGATGCGCTAGAAGGCATTACCCACTCACTATGTACGCTAGAGTTCCAAGA
Organism: Vibrio sp. CB1-5; assembly: GCF_059412285.1. NCBI lineage: Bacteria > Pseudomonadati > Pseudomonadota > Gammaproteobacteria > Vibrionales > Vibrionaceae > Vibrio > Vibrio sp. CB1-5. Next base: position 77,674 of record NZ_JBJHPB010000015.1, read on the forward strand.
CAACCGTCGTCTATACGATTGGGTGCTTGAGAACATCACTATTGATTGTCAGCCTCGTCAGTACGAGTTCAGCCGACTAAACCTTGAATACACAGTGATGTCTAAGCGTAAGCTAAACCAACTTGTGACTGAGAAATTGGTTCACGGTTGGGATGACCCACGCATGCCGACGATCTCTGGCCTACGTCGCCGTGGTTTCACGCCTGCATCGATCCGTGAATTCTGTAAGCGTATCGGTGTGACTAAGCAAGAGAACATGATCGAGTTTGGTTCACTAGAATCTTGTATTCGTGATGACCTAAACGAGAACGCACCTCGCGCGATGGCAGTCCTTGATCCTGTTAAGATTGTTATCGAGAACTACGAAGGCGAAGGTGAGACGCTAACGCTTGCGAACCATCCAAGCAAAGAAGAAATGGGCACTCGTGAAGTACCATTTACTCGTGAAGTTTGGATTGAACGTGAAGACTTCCGCGAAGAAGCGAACAAGAAGTACAAGCGTTTGGTGCTAGGTAAAGAGGTTCGTCTACGCGGCGCGTATGTGATTAAAGCTGAGCGTATCGAGAAAGACGACGCGGGCAACATCACGACTATCTTCTGTAGCTACGATCCAGAAACGCTAGGTAAAAACCCGGCAGACGGCCGCAAAGTGAAGGGCGTAATCCACTGGGTATCAGCGGACAAAGGTCTTCCAGTAGAGATTCGCCAATACGATCGCCTATTCACCGTAGCAAACCCAGCAGCGGCAGATAACTTTGCTGAAACTATCAACCCAGACTCATTGGTTGTAATCAACGGTTTCGTTGAGCCAAGCCTAGCGGCAGCGAAAGCTGAGCAAGGTTACCAGTTTGAGCGTATGGGTTACTTCTGTGCGGACTCTAAAGATTCCACTGCTGAGTCTTTGGTGTTCAACCGTACGGTTGGTCTTCGTGATACTTGGGCGAAGATTGAAGGGAAGTAGGTTTAAGAGCCTGTAGAGCTTACCCCCTCTAGTTCTCCTTTTTAGCGGGACGCGCAGCCGGGAGGCTAGTAGGGGTAAAAAACATCGCTCACCAAACCGAATCCACAAAAAAACCAGCCATTAGGCTGGTTTTTTCATATCCAAATAAAGACTTATTTAGGCTTATGCGCCTTAGGGTCAGTCTTACACGCGCCGCCAATACATTTACCGTATAGGTACAAGCTGTGGTTAGTCAGCTCAATGTTGTATTTCGATGCGATTTCTTTCTGACGAGTCTCGATAAGGTCATCAGAGAATTCAATCACTTCGCCACAGTCTAGACACACTAGATGGTCGTGGTGATGTTGAGTTGATAGTTCAAATACTGATTTACCGCCTTCAAAGTGGTGGCGAGTAACAATGCCAGCATCATCAAATTGGTTAAGTACGCGATAAACTGTTGCTAGACCGATCTCTTCGCCAAGGTCGATAAGCTTTTTATACAAGTCTTCTGCGCTGATGTGTTGGTACTCTGGCTTCTGCAGTACTTCTAAAATTTTTAGTCGAGGCAACGTGACCTTCAGTCCCGCGTCCTTAAGTGCCTTGTTATTGTCTGACATAAACTTTCCTGTGATGATCTGCAGCAATAAACAGATTTCATGTATCCGTCCATTATAGGGTACTAGCGCGTAACAATAAACCGTGAAGTTCAAAGGGTTACTAACTATTAACATAGAAGTGGAACTGTGTCACTTTACAAACACATCTGACCAGTTACAATCTGTTTACATTTAATGGGCTTGCAGTAATGGATGAATCAGATGGATAAACGACTCGCCAAAATATACAAACCTAAGTACGTTAAGTTCGCGCTGAACATCTGGCCGCCATTTTGGGGAGCGGGTATCCGTATAGAGGAAATCAGTGACGATTTTTGCAGTGTTAAAGTGCGCTTGAAGCTGCGTTGGTGGAACAAAAACGCCAATCGATCGCAGTTTGGTGGCAGCATATTTGCGATGACGGATCCTATTTACTCATTGATGTTAATGGGAATTTTGCGTGAGCAATATTACGTTTGGGATAAAGAGGCCAGTATTGACTTCATTAAGCCAGGGTTTTCTGATTTGCGAGCAGAGTTTGTCATCAGCCAAGACATGTTAGATGACATTTTGAAGAGTACTCAGACCGGAGAAAAGTGTTTTCCTGAGTTTGTCAGTCATATTCAAAATGACAAAGGCGAGATAGTGTCGACGATCCAGCGTAAGCTCTACATTCGTAAAAAGGCGCAGTTTCGTGACGTGGAATCGGAATCGATTAATGCCTAGAGGCAAACCCAGAAGCAATGTATGTTGCTGCCTGCATATTCAGATATAAAAAAACCTCCGTTAGGAGGTTTTTTTAAGCGTAGAGATTAGTCTTCTAGCTCAGCTAGGCACATCTCTTCGTAAATCTGCTTAGTCCAGTTTGATACGCGCTCGTCAGTCAGTTCTGGCTGGCGATCTTCATCGATACATAGACCAACGAATTGAGATTCATCACCTTCAACTAGCGCTTTAGATGCTTCAAACTCGTAGCCTTCAGTTGGTGTGTAACCGATGATCGTGCCGCCTTTCGCTTCAACGATGTCACGTACTGTGCCCATCGCATCACAGAAGTACTCTGCGTAATCTTCTTGGTCGCCACAGCCAAAAATAGCTACTAGCTTAGTTGAGAAGTCGATGCCTTCAAGTTCTGGGAAGAAGTCATCCCAATCTGCTTGTGCTTCGCCGTAGTACCAAGTTGGGATGCCAAGTAGAAGCAGATCGAAGTTGTCGATGTCTTCTTTGCTGCTTTTAGCAATGTCTTGAACGTGAACGAGCTGTTTACCCAATTGTTTTTGGATCATCTTTGCAATAGCTTCTGTGTTGCCAGTATCGCTACCAAAGAATAGACCTACACTTGCCATAAATTCAGTACCTTTTTATCTGTCTTCGTTGGACTCAGGAATGGAGGTAATTAGCCTAGTCCTGTACCTTCCCAGCTTAGCTGAATAATGCCTTTCGCGACAAAACCTGCACAGCCTAAGAACAGCACAAGCCACACAATACGTCGACCAAACACCGGGACATTGCCTTGTTTTAGTACATCTTTGATTGCCATGCCGATCAGAAAAAAGATCGACGCAAACAACAGATCCAAACCAATGGACTCGAGTTTATCTATATAGTCGTAAAGCATGGTATTCCTTTGTGCCAATATGCTTGCGCGGAACTATACCATTGTTACTCGGTAAAGTTAATCCATGGAAATCAACCCGGTTACGATACAGGTCAAATTAAATGAATTTGCGTATCGCGCGCAGCACTTCGTTGGGTTTTTCTGCGTGCAGCCAGTGTCCGGTGTTGGCAACAATGTGCACCTTAACTTGCGCAAATTGTTGTTGGATTTGGGCTTGGTGATCGGCTTGCAGGTAATCGGAATCTGCACCTTTAAGAAACAAAACTGGCGTGTTGGTTTTGCTGATTGGTTGCCAGTCTAGAATGTTCCAGTAGTTTTTCTCCAACCCCTTAAGATTAAAGCGCCACCCCATGTGCTCACCCGCATTAAATAGAGACTTGCCCAAGAACTGACGTACACCGTCTATTTCAATATGCTCGCTCATGACTGCCATGGCCTCGGCTCGACTCTTCGGAGCTTGTTGACAGACGGCATTGAGGCCCGAGAGTACATTATCGTGGCGGCGGGTGGTGTATTTGACCGGAGACATGTCCATTACCACAAGTTTCTCAATTGGGTAATCAAAATTGCACAGTTTCATGGCGACTTTACCGCCCATTGAGTGGCCGATAATGATAGGTTTCTCGACATTGAGCTCTTTTAGCAACGTGATGATATCACTCGCCATTAAGGCATAATCGTGATCGTCACTATGAAATGAGCGACCATGATTTCTGAGATCAACACTAATGACATCATGATCCTGTTTCAGTTCTCTGGCGAGCACGCCAAGGTTATTCAGGTCACCAAACAGTCCATGGATTAGAACGACTGGCGTACCTTGACCTTCTCTTTTGTAGTTTAATAAAGCTGACATTTTCTGTTATTCGTGATGTGTTTAACGTGGAGGTTCATCGCGGAACTCGTTATAATCATCCAGAGTTTAAACATAGAGATTGTGAAAAGCGAATGAAAACAATTGAGGTTGATGAGGATCTATACCGTTACATTGCAAGCCAGACCCACCATATTGGCGAAAGTGCTTCAGATATCTTACGACGTTTATTAAAGGTAGATGCAGCCGAGACGGAACAGAGACCCGCTGCCGCTAAGACGATTGTCGTGAGTAAACAGGCACCAAAAGCAGAAACTGTTGATTCAGTAAAAGAGATGCGTTCTCTTCTGATTTCTGACGAGTTTGCCGGACTGAAAAAAGCCATTGATCGCTTTATGCTGGTGCTATCTACGTTGCATCGCTTAAACCCAGAAAGCTTTTCTGAGGCGACACAAGTAAAAGGCCGCAAGCGAGTCTACTTCGCAAACAATGAAGCGACGCTACTAGAGAGCGGTAATACGACCAAACCAAAAGCCATTCCAAATACGCCGCTCTGGGTGATTACCAACACCAACACTAGTCGCAAAAGGCAGATGGTCGAACAGGTGATGACCATGATGGAGTTCCCCGCTGAGCTCATCGAGAAAGTCACGGCTTCTATCTAAGATTTTCGATTTAAACCTCATAATGTTCACAATTAAACGAGTATTATGAGGTTTTTTGTATTTTTAAGCTTAAATTTAAAAGGACGTCAGTTATGGCTATACACCCACGTGCGGGCCAGAAGGCTTTGCCACAAGACCTTCATAATATTCCAGCGCTAGTATCCAATTATTTCCTAATTCAACCAGAAGCGGGCAACACGGCACAAAGTGTTCAGTTTGGCACCTCTGGTCACCGCGGCAGTGCGGACAAAGCGACGTTTAACGAAAACCACATTCTTGCCATTGCACAAGCGGTAGCAGAAGTGCGTGCCGAGAAAGGCACGACAGGTCCACTGTTTGTGGGTAAAGATACCCACGCCTTATCTGAGCCAGCATTCGCGACTGTGGTGGAAGTACTGATTGCAAATGGTGTTCATGTTATTGCGCAAGCAGATAACGGCTACACACCAACCCCAGGTGTATCTCACGCAATTTTAACGCACAACCTAGTGAACGATAAAAAAGCCGACGGTATTGTCATTACGCCTTCGCACAACCCACCGCAAGATGGCGGTATTAAATACAACCCAACTCACGGTGGTCCTGCTGAAGCAGAGCTGACTCAAGCAATTGAAGATCGTGCTAACGAAATCATTAGCAACGAGATGAAAGATGTGAAGCGTCTGCCTATCGCGGTGGCTAAAGCGAACGATTTGTTTGAAGAGAGTGACTTGGTGAAGCCTTATATCGATGATCTCGTCAACGTGATCGATATGGAAGCGATTCAAAAATCAGGCCTTAAGATTGGTGTGGATCCATTAGGTGGTTCAGGCATTGACTACTGGCGCCAAATTGCTGCAGTGTACAACCTAGATCTGACGTTAGTAAGTGAAGCGGTTGACCCATCGTTCCAATTCATGTCGCTTGATAAAGATGGCGTGGTTCGTATGGACTGCTCATCGCCATATGCAATGGCAGGTCTTCTAGCGCTGAAAGATGACTATGATTTGGCATTTGGTAATGACCCAGATTACGACCGTCACGGTATCGTTACACCAAAAGGTCTAATGAATCCGAATCACTATCTAGCTGTATGCATCGACTACCTATACCGTCATCGCAGCGAATGGCGTGCTGATGTTGCTGTGGGCAAGACACTAGTATCGAGCGCGCTTATCGACCGTGTTGTTGCAGACCTTGGCCGCACTCTGTGTGAAGTGCCAGTTGGCTTCAAATGGTTTGTTGATGGTCTTTACAACGGTGAGTTCGGCTTCGGCGGTGAGGAGAGTGCGGGTGCGTCTTTCCTTCGTAAAGAGGGTACGCCTTGGTCTACAGACAAAGACGGCATCATTCTTTGCCTGCTAGCAGCAGAAATTACCGCGGTAACGGGTAAGAACCCACAGCAGTATTATGAAGAGCTAGCGGCGAAACACGGTGAGTCTAAGTACAACCGTATTCAAGCTGTAGCAAATACAGAGCAGAAGAACGTGCTTAAGAAGCTGTCACCAGAGATGGTATCGGCGGAAACATTGGCTGGTGATGCCATTACCGCTCGTCTAACGCACGCTCCAGGTAACGGTGCGGCCATCGGCGGACTTAAAGTGACGACAGCAAATGGTTGGTTTGCCGCGCGTCCTTCAGGCACCGAAGATATCTACAAAATCTACTGCGAAAGCTTTAAGGGCGATGAGCACCTAAAACAGATCGAAGCTGAAGCACAAGAGATTGTGAATCAAGTATTTGCTGATGCTGGCCTGTAAGCCTAATCTGACATAAACGATTAGCTCAGCTATTAACAAAACTGTAGAAAGCGGTCACCTTGGGTGGCCGTTTTTTTATGGGTCAGTTTGGTTGAAATGCTTAATCTAAAACTTATTCACAAATTCTTGATAAAAAAACACCGCCATATAGGCGGTGTAAGAAAATTTGACAGACAGGTCAAAAATACAGGAAGTACACACATCAACTAGGGGATAACTAGCCAAAGTGTGGCGGTAGAATTCTACCTAACTCGAAAATCGAGATTGCAAACACAACATCGCAAGCGCAAGTCAATCGGTTCTAGAGAGAACCGAGCCGTTCAGACTCGCGTTTGCGGGATGAAATATAGAATTTCTCTGGCTGTTCGGCAATGGACAAATTATAATGTTTCAGATTAAAAAAACTAATGCATTAGAGAGTCGTTATGTCGAGACGTTTGCCTCCCCTCAATTCGCTCAAAGTTTTTGAGGCTGCCGCACGCCATTTGAGCTTTACCCGAGCGGCGGAAGAGCTGTTTGTTACTCAAGCGGCAGTAAGTCATCAGATCAAAGCGCTTGAAGAATTTTTAGGTCTAAAGCTGTTTCGCCGTCGAAATCGCTCTTTGTTACTTACCGAAGAAGGCCAAAGCTACTTTCTTGATATCAAAGATATTTTTACATCCTTGGCTGAAGCTACCGATAAGGTGCTTGAGCGCAGTGAGAAGGGCGCTCTGACGATCAGTTTGCCACCGAGCTTTGCCATTCAGTGGCTGGTTCCTCGCCTTACCGACTTTAACGAGCAAGAACCAGATATCGATGTACGTATTAAAGCGGTAGATATGGATGAAGGGTCGTTAACCGATGATGTTGACGTTGCGATTTACTACGGTCGTGGCAACTGGCCTGGGCTGCGTGCTGACAAACTGTATCAAGAGTTTTTGGTTCCCCTGTGTTCACCCGCACTTTTGCTTGGCTCTAAACCACTCAACACGCTTGAAGATCTATCTAAGCATACATTACTGCATGATACCTCCCGTAAAGACTGGAAGCAGTTTGTCAAACAAAACAGTCTGGATGGCGTAAATGTCAATCATGGTCCGATATTCAGTCACTCCACGATGGTTCTGCAAGCCGCAGCACATGGCCAGGGCATTGCATTAGGGAATAACGTGCTTGCTCAACCAGAATTGGATGCTGGGCGACTGATTGCGCCATTTGATGAAGTCTTAGTCAGCAAAAATGCGTTTTATGTGGTATGCCATGACAAGCAGGCTGATATGGGGCGTATCGCTACATTTAGAGATTGGATGCTTGCCAAAGCACAAAGTGAGCAAGAGGTATTATTGGATGACTAATCTTATTATTGATGGGCCAGAGCAGGGTCCATTGTTTCTATTCGCTCATGGCGCTGGCGCAGGTATGGAGCATGACTTTATGCAGGATATGGCTACTCGTTTAGCTGCAAAAGGTATCCGCGTTGTCAGGTTTAACTTCCCTTATATGGTGAAACGAGCAGAAGACGGCAAGAAACGTCCACCAGATCGCGCACCAAAGCTACTAGAGGCGATGACACAAGTGATTGAGGATGTTGCGAACGGGCAGCCTATTGTTATTGGTGGTAAATCGATGGGGGGGCGAATGGCGTCATTGCTTTCTGAGCACGAACTCGTCAAGTCGATTGCCTGTCTAGGTTTTCCTTTTCATCCGCCGGGCAAGCCTGAAAACTTCAAAGGCGACCATTTAGCGACGATGGAAAAGCCGTGCCTTATCTTACAAGGTGAGCGCGATACCTTTGGTAAGCAAGAAGAGTTCGCCGATTTTTCTCTGTCAGATAAGGTCGAAGTGAGCTTTGTACCCGATGGTGACCATAGCCTTAAACCAAGAAAATCGTCGGGCTTTACTGAAGCGCAAAACCGCCAAATGGCTGCCGATCGTTTAGCGCTGTTTATTAAGGGCATCAATGACATGGAAGAAGCCAGTGCGTAGTCGTAATCTTGTCGTTAGTGCTGCGCTGTCGGGGTTTCTCAGTGTTGGGCTGGGGGCGTTTGCTGCTCATGGCCTTAAAAGCATACTGTCGCCGTATCTTCTGGGCGTTTTTGAAACGGGTGTGACCTATCAGTTTATCCATACCCTAGCGCTGCTGTTATGTGCGCTTTTTGCATTACACAGCCGAGCAGAGAAAGCGCAAAAGGCATTTCATCGTGCAGCGATTTGCTTTATCATCGGCATCCTTTTCTTTAGCGGTAGTCTATACGCCCTTGCGCTAACAGGAGTGAAGTGGTTTGGTCCCATTACTCCACTGGGCGGGGTGATGTTTATGGTAGGTTGGGGATTCCTCGCTTATGCTGGATATCAGATGACTGACGAAACAAACAAAGATGGAGTCAATCAGTGAAACAGGTAATGCTTTATTGCCGCTCTGGATTCGAGAAAGAGTGTGCAGGCGAAATTCAAGACAAAGCGACAGCCCTAGAGGTATTCGGCTTCCCGCGAGTCAAAAATAACTCAGGCTACGTGATTTTCGAGTGTTACCAAGACGGTGATGCGGACAGACTTATCCGCGATATCGATTTCCAATCGCTTATCTTCGCTCGTCAAATGTTTGCGATTGCTAGCGAGCTTGAAGCTCTGCCATCGGACGATCGTATTTCTCCACTGCTTGCTGCGCTCGATGAAGTTGAAGACTTCCCTCGTTGTGGCGATATTCGTATTGAAACCCCTGACACCAACGAAGCGAAAGAGCTGCTGAAGTTCTGTCGTAAGTTTACCGTGCCAGTGCGTCAAGCGATGCGTGGAAAGGGCTACTTGTTCAACAAAGAGCACGCTAAAAAACCAGTTCTGCATATCTGTTTTATCGCTCCAGGTCATTGTTACGTGGGTTACTCCTACCCGAACAACAACTCTGCATTCTTTATGGGCATTCCACGCCTTAAGTTCCCGGCAGATGCGCCAAGCCGCTCGACACTAAAGCTGGAAGAAGCGTTTCACGTGTTCATTCCTAAAGAAGAGTGGGATGAACGCTTAGCATCAGGCATGTGGGGTGTGGACCTTGGTGCGTGTCCCGGTGGATGGACGTATCAGCTGGTTCGCCGCTCTATGTTCGTACATGCGATTGATAATGGCATGATGGCGGACAGCCTAATGGAGACCGGCCAGGTTAAGCATCACCAAGAAGATGGCTTTAAGTTTGAGCCACCGCGTAAGAACGTCACTTGGTTGGTGTGCGACATGATTGAGAAGCCTTCTCGCGTTGCACAGCTAATGGGTGAGTGGTTGATTCGCGGCTGGGCGAAAGAGACGATTTTTAACCTTAAACTGCCAATGAAAGGTCGTTATGATGAGGTTCTTCAAGACATTGAGAACCTGAAGATCTTCCTGATTGAAAACAAGGTGAAATTCAAGCTGCAAGCGAAGCACTTGTACCATGATCGTGAGGAGATCACAGTGCACATTCAAGTGCTATCAAATATCTCCCCGCATTAATCTCGTTTAAAGCGTCTCTAAAGGTCTAGGTGTTGGCGCCTAGACCTTCAAATCGAATATCCTGCAAATTAAAACCAAGCTCAATATCTGTCTTTAGCGCCGATACTTGCTTTGACTTTCTCGCCATCTCGATGTGCTCATCGAGCTTCTTACGATATTTAGCAGCAAGCTCATCAGAGGCGTATGCCGTTTCAATATCGTTGTACTCAGTTAAGATCTCTTTTGCTGCTTTCGGGCCAATGCCCGCAACGCCCGGTACCTGAGACGAACTCACGCCTGTCAGTCCCCAGTAGTCGGCAAGCTGCTCGGGTTTTACCCCAAATTCTTGCTCAATGAAAGGCGCATCCAGCCAGCGATGTTGGAAGTAATCTCGGATTTGCAGAGTTGGGGAGAGCAGCTGGCAATAACCCTTATCAGTCGAGATAATCGTGACTTTCTCACCATGGGTCGCGACTTTCACTGCAAGCGTTGCCACCAAGTCATCCGCTTCATCGCCTTCGGATAGCAGGGAGTCAATACCGAGCTGCCACCAAGCATCTTGGATCTTATCGAGTCCATTGTAGAGTGGCTCAGGCATCGGTTTTCGGTTCTGTTTGTATTCAGGAAGGATGTCACCGCGCCAACCTCGGTCTTGTTCGTGATGATCGAATACTGCAATGATATGAGTTGGCTGCGCTTCATCGACAATGCGACGAAGTGTACGGGAGGTGGTTTGTATGGTTCTTTCTATGTCAGTCGGATCGGGCTGCACCGCATGGACTCGGCGGATCAGGTTTAAAGCATCGATGATAACAAGATGAATTGACATAAAATTAAGGCCACGGAGAATCGTGGCCTTATTGTAAATAAAACGCTACTGAGTTTCAGGTTTTATTCGCCGTTGGCGATGCGATAACACGGAATGTACTCAGAGCCCGGCAATTTCATGCGCTGTTGAGTTACAAAATCGCTGAGCAGTTTGTCCATTTTTTTCATCAAGGCCTTGTCCCCATCAATCATGAATGGTCCATGACGCTCAATTTCTCGGATACCCTCTGCTTTTACATTACCAGCGACGATACCTGAGAAGGCTTGACGCAGTGCAGCGGCCAAGTTTTCTGGACGTTGATTCAGATGCAGATCGAGTCCAGCCATGTTTTCATGGGTTGGGTCGAATGGCAGCTGGAACTCTGGCTCGATATGCAACGACCAGTTGTAGCTGTAGGCGTCACCATTTTTCTTGCGGTGTTCTTTTACTGCTGGCATGGCCTGCTTCATGATTTTGGCGGCTTTCTCTGGATCAGCAATGACGATATCGTAATACTTCGTCGCTTCTTCACCGAGTGTCGAACGTACAAACTCGTCGATAGAGCGGAAGTAGGCTTCGCTCTCTTTTGGACCCGTCAGTACGATTGGCATCGGCTGATCAGCATTGTTTGGGTGCATCATGATACCGAGTATGTAGAGCAGTTCTTCTGCTGTACCGGGGCCACCCGGGAAAATAACAATGCCGTGGGCGATACGAACAAAGGCCTCAAGTCGCTTTTCAATGTCTGGCATGATGACCAGCTCATTGACGATAGGATTTGGCGGCTCAGCAGCAATGATTGAAGGTTCGGTCAGGCCCAAATAGCGCTGGTTACTGTAACGTTGTTTCGCGTGTCCAATAGCAGCACCTTTCATCGGGCCTTCCATCGCGCCCGGTCCACAACCGGTACAGATGTTCAGTTCACGAAGGCCAAGTTCGTTACCCACCTCACGAGTGTACTGGTACTCGGTGGCATTGATGGAGTGACCGCCCCAGCAGACAATCAAGTTGGGATCGGTACCGGGAATCAAAGTGCCCGCATTACGGAGAATACCAAACACCAGATTGGTAATGTGGGTTGAATTGGTCAGATTTAGACGTTGATTATCTGCGAGATGCATGTTGACGTAGACGATGTCACGCAACACCGCAAAAAGGTGCTCTTGAATGCCTTTGATGATTTGACCGTCGACAAAGGCATGCTCTGGTGGGTTGGTGAGCTCAAGTTTGATGCCACGCTCACGACGCATGACGTTGACGTCAAATGAAAGATGTTTATCCAGTAGCTCTTTAGAGTTGTCTGTATGGCTACCAGAATTCAGTACCGCTAACGTACAATTGCGATACAGTTGATATAGGTCACTAGACGCGGTCTTTTTAAGGCGCTCAACCTCGAGTTGAGACAAAAGGTCCATGCTACCCGCGGGACTAATGTGAGTGATCATAAGCAAATTCCTTATCTAGAACCGAATGCTGCGATCTTTTGTGTGGAAAGAGAGAGTAGGGTGTTCGGTGCCCACTGAATCGAGAACGCAGGTGGTTTGGGTTCATTGTTATAGTTATCTATCGTGATGTGTATACGGGCGTCTTCGGCCAAAATTTACATGCGATTAACTATTAGAGTAGCAAATGTCAGGAAGGTTTCTATAACTATCTGAAAAATATAGCGAGATTATGGGTTCCACGCGAGCTGGTTCGGGCCTAGCTTTTGTGTGTGGGACAAGGTCTTGTGTAGGCGCTCTAATACGTCTTCAGGAATGTCATTTTGACTAAACAAGGCACTGGTTGCTGTTAAGGTAATTGTGAGCAATTGGTCGCGGAACTTAAACGGCAAATTACTGACTTTTTTCTGGATCTCACGTACTTTTGCCAAACTTGTTGCTTCGTTTTGCTCCGGCATAATTAAAATAAACTCTTCACCAGAGAAGCGAGCGACGGTATCGGTTTTGTCGACCGAGTTAGCGATGGTTTTGGCGATGATCTTTAGTGCTTTATCACCGGCACTGTAACCAAAGTTGTGGTTGATGCTCTTAAACTTATCGATATCGAAGACCACAACCCATAACGGGTGTTGGTTCTTCAGCCAGCGGCGATATTCGATTTCTAGCTTATCCAATAGTGCGGTGCGATTGTAAACCTTAGTCAATGGGTCGAGCAGCATGCGCTGAGACTGGTCTTCCAAGCGACGACGATAGTCTTGTGTTGTATCGTAGAGCGCTTCCAATTGGTTTTTATTGTGTGTCATTTGCTCTATCAGTGCCGCCTCTCGGACTTCTGCATGCTGCAGGCGCTCTGTCAATGACGCGAGTTGAGCGAACAGTGGCGTCATGGCGCGCTTGGCTTCTTCCAAATCTTGCACCGAGGCAATACCGCGCTTGCCGCTAGAGACGAGGTTGTGCAGCTCTTTGCTCATATTCTGGCGCTGCTCAAAGTAGATTTGGCTTTGATCGAGGTTTTGCGAATTGTTCTTCAATGAAGAAGAGAGTGAGCCGTTGACCTGCTCTAGAAATTGCTGTGAAGTGCGGCGCTCATATTTGGTTGCATCAATAACCAGCCTTAGTACTTGTAGAGTATGCTCCAGCAGTTGATTCAATGACGCGTCTGTTAACAGCTTATAACGTATCTCAAACAGTTGTTCACCCGGCTCGCCATCGAAATCAAGCTCAGTGATGAGGTTTTGCAGCTCTTCATTGAGGCTCTGTAGTAAGCCACTATTCTCTGTTGGTTCTGCTTCTTTTGGTAATAGCGCAGAGTTGGAAGTGATTATCTTGGTCGCGCGCTCATAAATGGCCAGCAGCTTGACAGCATTGTCAGTGAGCTTCAACGAACTTTTATCGTTGAAAGCCAATACGTTTCTTAGGTCGCGTTTGATTTGAGCTGGCAAGCCACCAATGCGCTGCAGTGTTTCGCCACTGCGCCTTGTTTGCTCTTCCAATGATAGCTGTTGTTTTTCCATCGAAACGGACCTTTGACCGATGAGACGCTCCAAGATGGCAAACTTGGGCACCAGAGTACTTATGTCCTTGTTATGCTCTAATTCTTGGCGGAGTTCAATCAGTTTATCGTCAATACGCGAGTGAGCACCAATATGAGTATTGCTGAGTGTGGAAATGAAACGTTTTAGGATGACTTGTTCACGACGCGACTTAAGCGAAGCATCGCGATGAGCTACACGTAATTGCTCCACCTGCACTTTAAGCTGGTGGAGATGCTCTAATGTCTCGCTATCCTGTGAGCTCATAAATCCTTTAAAACAAACCAGATGGGAATCTTATTGATGTATTGATCGATAATATCAAAAAACATCACAACGTCACGTTATTCAGTGTTCAACTGCGGACTTTTTACTCACTCATCAACGATTTTTTGAACCCGTCCTCATTCTGGGAAGAAGAGTGAACTTTTATTAACCCCTGTTTTATCGCTGTGCGACAGGCTTGTCTGACATTGTCAGTGGCAAGGCTCGCTGCTGGTGCATTATCAATCGCCTTGAGGTAAACCCAATGACTTTGGCTTTCGCGCATGCTGACGTCACGCGCCATATGTGTGGCGACTAATAAGATGTCGAGTAGCTCTTTGTCGTTGATAGCGGTGTAGGCGCGAGGTAGGAATGGGTAGTTGGCCATGCCGACTCGTACGATGCGATTGATCTTCCGATCCTGCTCAAAATCATTGATCCAATTTTGAATCTCTTCAAACAGACTTTCCGCCGTGCGCGGCTTGATGCTTGGCTCGATATACAGCAAGTTGGCATCAGAGAAGTGATAGATACGAGCTGGCGATTCAATTTTACTGCGAATAAACTCACCAAAGGCGCGTTCCAACTCTAAGCCTGCTTCGTAACCGTTTTGCAGATACATATTGCGAAGAAACGGGACATCAATCATCACAAAGCGTAAGCGATCACTGAGCGGCTCATTGATGAGCTCACCAACTTGCCACTGCTCAAAGTAGCGCTGAGTGCGTTGCAAAGAGCTTGGAAGGCTAGCATTAAGAAGACGCAGATTTGGCAGACCTGAACGCGCGTGGGTAAACAGGTTCTCATTCAGCTGTTCTACCTCATTCTTATGGTGTCTGTTGGTGTAGCTTAAACGCAGTAACATCAGTGCCAAAAGCGAAGCTAAACAAAATAGGCCAAGTGCCACTTTTTGAAATTTGTTTTGTTTTTCTATCGCCTCTGCTAGCTCTTGCTCTTGGATTTCGTAATGCAGACCTTGTTCGACAAACTGTCTCTGCTTACGGAATGCCTCTTCACTGATTTGGTTGAGCTGTGCTTGTTGATAAATGCGCAGTGAGTTGGCTTTCTTAATGTTGCTCAATGCCTGTTTAAACTTACCATTTTGCTCATAGCCAAGAGCAAGCAACTGATAGGCTTGCTGCTCAAGTGAGGCTTGTTCAAGCGACTCACTCATGGCGAGAGATTGACTCAGTGTCAACGCTCGTTTCGCTTGCTCAATCACTTGCTTATTATCTTGCTGGAAGTAGCCAAGTCCCGCATCAAGCAGCGCTGCTTTAGTTTCTAGCTCAGGTAGGTCTGCGTAACTAAGCAGTTTCTCAGCTCGCGCCAAATACTGCTCCGCCAATGGGTAGTTGTAGAGCTGCAAATAGGTGGAAGCAAGACTAAGGCGAATATCGATAACTTTTTCGATGTTCTTATCGGTCTTCTTTTGGTCTATCACGTTAAAGTAGTGGACCAGCGCTAGGTTGTATTTACCCTGCAAGGAGTATACATCACCCATTTGCTTGAGCACATCAGCAAGAACGGGGGACTCTGGATAAGCACCGTAAAAATCCGCGGCCTGTGACAAATGGTCAAGCGCTTTGTCGAGAACCTGACGCTGCATAAATAGCTGTGCGAGCTGTTGATTGATACTCGCTAGCTGGTCGCTACTGTTTAGATCAATGGCTGACCAGTAAGCAAGCAGCAGTTCAGACAGGGCTTCGTTATATCGGCGGTGGTGTAAATAGTGCTTACCAAACTTGGTATGAAAGTCGATTTGCCACTTTGATAGCTTGTCATTCGGAATATAAGACTGCGCCGCTTGGAACAGGCTATTAGCTAGCTCAAAGTCGTTTTCGTTAGAGGCGATCTGGGCTTGCAAAATTTTGATGCGATAGCTGGTACGATTGGCAATGTTTTGTCCTTTGCGAATTGAGGCAAGGTCGCGCTCAACTTGCTCGAGTGTCGCCAATGCTTTGGTTGCTTCGTTCGTGGTAAGCCACTGCAGTCTGGCTTTGAGGATACGAACATCCAGCGCCAAAAACAGCAATTGGTACTTTTCGGTCATCGATTCGGCAAGCTGTAAGCTTTGCATTGCCGCTTGGCTATCGCCTAGGTTGAACTGAGACTTGGCGATGATCAACAGCGCATTGACGCTACTTAAAGGTGTGCGAATGCGTTGATCAGTATCGTCACGAGCCAGTTTTGGTAACCGGTCATCATTCGGCTCAGCAAATGTTCGATTAGTCAGGTAGTTGTTAGCAGTCTCTAGCGCTTTCGCGGGCTCAATTTCGACCAGTTTGTCTGCCTCAACTAAGATTGGTGAGGTAAAGGTGGTGTTGGCATTGACCAGGCCTGACAATACCGAGCAAACCAGCGCGAATGCAATCCAAATTTTTGAGCCCATGAAGTTATCCATTTTCCCTATTAGTGAGTGCTTATTGTCGAGCCATGCGCGAGTTGTGAGTTGGTGCGCTATTTTGGTTTGAACGATAAGGGTTGATATCTAACCCGCCACGGCGCGTGTAACGCGCGTATACCGTCAGCTTGCTTGGCTTACAGTAACTTATGATATCGGTGAAGATACGCTCAACACATTGTTCGTGAAATTCATTATGCTCACGGAACGAAACAAGGTAGCGTAGCAGGGCTTCACGGTCGATCTTTGCGCCGTGATATTGGATCTCGACACTGCCCCAATCAGGTTGGTTAGTGATAAGGCAGTTGGATTTTAGCAGGTGGCTATGCAGCGCTTCTTCAATCACTTCCTCCCCAGCAGCACCTTCTAGTAGCGCCGCGTCGAAGTCGTAGCTATCGATACGAATATCTTGGTTGTCGATGCACTCGCCTTTCATACCAACGACCTGGGTGTTTTCAAAGTCACCTACAGGGATAAGTTTTACCGTAACGCTCTCACCAGCGCAGTTTGATAGATCACCTGCGATGGTGTTTTGCACGTCATCCCATGAATCAAATCGCGTTTGGTTGTAGCTGTTGAGATACAGTTTAAATGACTTAGATTCGATAAGGTTGGCACTGGTTGCTGGGATGTAAGCTTCACCAACGGCGACCTGTGGCAAGCCATTAGCATTGAGCCAAGAAATCTCATACATAGTCCAAATATCACAGCCTTGGAATGGCAAGCTATCACCGAGTTCAAGGTCGTCACGGTTTAGGCTTCGTGGCACAGGTTGCAAAAGTGAAGCGTCATATTGGTTGGCATAATCGGTCTTTTGACCCAGAGTGAGCCCCGAAAGCTCTTTCGCGTTGGAATATTTGCTCATAATTGTGTGATATTTCGATTAGAATAAAACGAATTTTACGAGATCCCCGAATAGCTGTCATCCTTTGTGCTCGGAAATCGCTGAACAATTGAAGGATGAGTGGAGAGCATATGAATCAAAGTGTACAGCAAGCTCTGGAGGCGTTTTCACAGCGCTATCAACAGGCTTGGCAAGAAAAGCATCAAACACTACCTGCCAGTGAGGAGCTTCACGGCCTAGTGTCCCCTTGTATTGACTGCAAAGATGACGAATCGGTGTATTGGCGCGCCTGCGTTCGCGACGTTCCTGAGCGCTTAGAAAACATCGAGCAAGGGATAGAGCTAGCACTGCACGATGACATCAAAGCTTTCTATGGACACCAGTACAGCGCAGATATGAATGCCACATGGCAGGGAAACGAGCTAACCCTACTGCAGGTGTGGAGCGATGATGATTTCACTCGTTTGCAAGAGAATATTTTGGGTCACTTGGTGACGCAGCGTCGCCTTAAGCTCAAACCAACGGTATTTATTGCGGCAACCGATGCGGATATGGATGTGATTTCTATCTGTAACATCACTGGTAACGTGATTCTTGAACGTCTGGGTACCGATCGCCGCGATGTCGTTGCCGAGAATATCGAGACATTCCTTAACGGTCTGGAGCCTGACGTTTAATTATGTATGTGGTAGAGCTTCATTTTGAGTGTTTTGATAACACAACAATCAGCGCGGTAGAGAAGGGCATCAACGGCCTGATGGATGCGCTGCGCTATAACGGTCAAGTATTAGGGCGCGAATTTCCGGTGGTGATGGGCGAAGGGGAATTCTTCGTTCGCGCGGTATGCCCCGAGCAAGATAGCTTACACCCAAGTAACCACTCAGATTTCGTAAAAGTGTGCTTAAAGCGTTTATCGGATGCTTGTCTGTTAGCACCTAAGGTTCGTTTGCTTGGTCGTGATATCAATTCAGAGCAAGCGGCAGAAGATGAAACGCCGAGCTGGCAAGTACTGTACACCACCTATGTGCACACCTGCTCACCGCTTCGAAGTGGTGAAACCTTGTTACCGATCCCGCTGTACCGTAATCCACCAACACTCAATGGCGATCATAAGTCGGTGATTAAATGGCAAACCGAGTGGCAAGCGTGCGATGAAATCCAAATGGCGGGTGGCTGTAAAGCAGAGCACGCAGCACTACGAGAGCTGTCCGAGGTAGGCAGTGACCTGTTTCGCCGTGGCTGGGACATTCGCGGTCGTATCGAGTTCATTACCCAAATCCCAACGTACTATTACCTGTATAAGGTAGGTGGTAAGAGCCTTGAGGAAGAAAAAGCGCGTAAGTGCCCGAAATGTGGTGGAGAATGGTTGCTTGATGAACCGCTGCACGACATCTTTTACTTCAAGTGCGATTCATGCCGAATCGTCTCCAATATTTCTTGGGATCACTTAAAGTAAGCCAACTTATCGGGTGAAAATACAAAAGGGGTTGAAGCCTAGCTTCAACCCCTTTTTGATGGTTGGTGTGAAGGTGGTGAGATTACCAGCCTTTAACTACGCCACCTTTGAAGATATCAGAGGCTGCGTTGTACACATCTTCTGTTTGGTACGCTTTAACAAAGTTCTGAACGTTTTCTGCGTTCACATTGTCTTCACGTGCAACGATTAGGTTTACGTATGGAGACTCTTTGTCTTCAACGAATACACCGTCGCGTTGAGGTGTTAGGTCGATAGAGCTTGCGTAAGTTGTGTTGATGATAGATAGCGCTACGTCATCAAGAGAGCGTGGTAGCTGTGCTGCGTCTAGCTCAACGATAGTGATGTTCTTTGGATTTTCTTCGATATCACGAACTGTCGCCAGTAGACCAACACCTTCACGTAGAGTCAGTAGACCTTGCTGCTCAAGTAGCAGTAGAGAGCGACCTAGGTTTGTTGGGTCATTTGGTACTGCGATACGCGCGCCGTCTTGGATTTCATCGACAGACTTCACTTGCTTCGAGTAGCCCGCGATTGGGTATACAAACGTGTTGCCTGCAATAGTCAGCTTGTAGTTACGATCTGCGACTTGTTGGTCTAGGTATGGCTTATGTTGGAATGCGTTAAGGTCGATAGAGCCATCATCTAGCGCTGCGTTTGGTGTTACGTAGTCGGTAAAGGTGACTAGCTCAACGTCTAGACCATATTGCTCTTTAGCAACTTTTGCTGCGACTTCTGCAACTTGTGCTTCCGCACCTGCCATTACACCGACTTTGATCTTGCTGGTGTCGACTTCTTTTTCACCACAGCCAGATAGAATAAGTGCTGATGCAGCGGCTGCAATTGCGAGTAAATTCTTAACGTTGAATTTCATGACTCTCTCCTTGTTATAAACCTTAAAATCTCGATTATCTGTGGTCTACGCGGCGAACAACGGCATCACCGATAGACTGAATAATTTGTACCAATACAATGAGCATTACCACGGTCACAGCCATAATGGTCACATCATATCGGTGGAAACCATAGCGAATGGCGACGTCACCTAGACCGCCACCGCCGACGGTACCCGCCATTGCTGAGTAGCTTACTAGGGTCACTAAAGTGATTGTCACCGAATTGACAATCGTAGGTAATGCTTCTGGAAGCAGTACCTTAGTAATGATTTGGTATGGTGTTGCGCCCATAGACTGTGCGGCTTCTACCAGACCTGTTGGTACCTCAAGTAATGCACCCTCAATAAGACGTGCCACAAATGGAATCGCGCCAACGGTTAGTGGAACGATTGCTGCGGTAGTACCGATAAAGGTGCCAATCAAAATCTTAGTCAGTGGAATGATCGCTACCATCAATACTAAGAATGGTACCGAGCGGCCAATGTTAACAATGGCACCGAG
The DNA here is from genome assembly GCF_059412285.1 of Vibrio sp. CB1-5. Lineage (NCBI taxonomy): Bacteria > Pseudomonadati > Pseudomonadota > Gammaproteobacteria > Vibrionales > Vibrionaceae > Vibrio > Vibrio sp. CB1-5. The sequence goes on from NZ_JBJHPB010000015.1 coordinate 97,652, forward strand.
CACGCTGTTTAAACGCGTGTTTTCGAGCAAGCCACCTTTTTTAGTCGTATGCAGAATGACGCCCAGTGGGATACCCACAACGAAGCCAACCACACCTGCAACCGCTACCATGTATAGCGTTTCCCATGTTGCTCCTAATAGTAGGTTACTGTTTAGAGATAACCAGTCTGTGACAGCGTTAAAGGACATAACCAAGTACCTCTACTTTTACATTGTGGTCACGAAGATATTGAATCGCCGCGTTGTCGTCTTGCTCATTACCAAACAGCTCAGCCACCATCATGCCGAATTTTACGCCGCCAGCGTAATCAAGGTCGGAACTTAGAATGCTGACATCAATATTGTATTTGCGTGCAATTTGCGTCATTAGCGGCGCGTCTACAGTGGCACCGGTAAACTCCAAGCGAACAAGCGGGTAGCTGCCTTCCACACGTTCAGCTTGCAGCCTTGCTTGGTAGTCTTCTGGAATCGATAGATCGAGTGTTGAACGAATGAATTGGTGTGCAAGCTCCGTTTTTGGATGCGCAAAGATTTCACCCACAGTGCCTTTTTCAACCAAGCGACCGTCGCCAATGATCGCGACCTCATGACAGATGCTCTTTACCACGTCCATTTCATGAGTAATCAGTAGTATGGTGATCTTAAGCTTGCGATTGATTTCTTTTAGGAGTTCAAGAATCGATTGTGTCGTTGCAGGGTCGAGCGCGCTGGTGGCTTCATCACAAAGCAGTACTTTAGGGTCTGATGACAGTGCGCGAGCAATCGCAACACGCTGCTTTTGACCACCACTTAGATTGGCTGGGTAGGTATCGCGCTTATCTGCCAGACCGACGAGCTTTAGAAGATCCGTCACTTTGGTTTCGATGTGCGAGCGCTCTTTGCCAGCTAGCTCAAGTGGCAGTGCCACGTTCTCAAATACGGTGCGAGATGAAAGCAAGTTAAAGTGCTGGAAAATCATGCCGATGTTGCGGCGCGCTTCTGACAGCTCGGATTTCGACAGTTTAGTCAGGTCAACACCATCAACGATAACCTCACCTGACGTTGGCGCTTCAAGCATGTTTACGCAGCGAATCAACGTACTCTTACCCGCACCAGAGGCGCCAATCACACCAAAGATAGTGCCTTCTGCGATATGCAGATTGATGTCTGCCAAGGCGTTGATTTCCTTAGCACCTTGATAAAACACTTTGTTTACTTGATTAATTTCGATCATCTAAGCAACCTGAAGTCCGTGAGTAGCATAAAAGTTTGAACTACATCTCAATTGATAGACGATGCTATGGTTTTCACCTTTTAGTGTCAATAGATATTTTTACGTCTAGACGTCTAAATGGCATTTTCATAGTGCTGTGACTATAAAAGCGTGTAATAATTCAGTTTATTAGCACCTATCTATAACAAGAGAGTGAACTGTGGCAAAACCAGCTGTTTTTTTGGATCGTGATGGCGTCATTAACGTTGATCACGGGTACGTTAGCGATGAACACGACTTTGAGTATGTTGAAGGCGTCTTTGAAGCGACGAAAAAACTGCAGGACATGGGCTATATGCTGGTGTTGGTGACTAACCAATCAGGCATTGCTCGCGGTATGTTCTCCGAAGATCGCTTCCTTTCTTTAACCCAGTGGATGGATTGGAACTTCTCTGATAATGGCGTTGAGTTCGATGGCATCTATTACTGTCCACATCACCCAGAGCATGGCATTGGTGATTACAAACAAGATTGTAACTGCCGTAAACCAAAGCCGGGCATGTTTATCTCTGCTCGTGATTTCTTAAAGATTGATATGGAAAAGTCAGTCATGGTCGGTGATAAAGCCGAAGATATGATGGCAGCGGAAGCGGCTGGCGTTGGCACCAAGATCTTAGTGCGTACTGGCAAACCGGTGACTGAGCGCGGAGAGTCTGTCGCAACTGTGGTACTTGATAGTATCCGCGATGTGCCGCAATACTTAGCTAAGTAATCAGTCTGCCTAAAAGGAGTCATTATGAATACTTACGCTAAATACGGAATGGTTGCCGCGTTGATGGCTGGTGGTTTGACAGCGTGCAGTAGCACGGAGCAGGCTGAGCCTCAAAACCCGTATCATGTTCTCCAGTATCAGTGCGATAGCCAGAGCTTTCAGGTAACCCAGCTATCGAGCGAGCAGGTTTTGTTACTCATTGATGGCGAAGAGTATCATCTTCATCGTGTTCCTTCTGCATCTGGTACTAAGTACTCACTCGATGGTCAATCTCAAGCAGAGTCTGAGGTTGAGCTGTTTAGTAAGGGTAGAGAAGGTATGCTTACCATTGCCGGTGAAACCGATAAAAGCTGTATGATGACCACGCGAAGCGTACCAAAAAACGGATATTGAACCTTTTAGACACCCATGAGCAAAAAACTCACCATACTTGATATTGCAAAGCTGTCGGGAGTCGGTAAATCTACCGTCTCTCGCGTGCTCACCAACGATCCCAAAGTCAAACCCGAAACCCGCGAGAAAGTGGAGCGTGTGATTGCTGAGCATGGTTATGTGCCCTCTAAGTCGGCGCAATCGATGCGTGGGGGCGGAGTGCAAAAGGTCATTGGTGTCATTATCTCCCGTCTAGATTCACCTTCTGAGAACAAAGCGGTGAGCAGCATGCTCAATGTGCTTTACTCCGCAGGTTACGATGTGGTGATTATGGAAAGTCAGTTCGATCCCGAAAAAACCAACGAACACCTGAGCGTACTGCGTAAACGCAACGTTGAAGGTGTCATTGTGTTTGGTTTTACTGAGCTTGATATCGACAAGGTGTCTCAGTGGCAAGAGAAGGTCGTTGTCATCGCTATGGATACCGATCAAGTCTCCTCCATCAACTATGACAATCAAGGATTGATCCAAGCGGTTTTGAATAAATTGCAGGCGCAAGGCGTCAATCAACTAGCCTATATTGGTGTGGATCCCAAGGATAAAACCACGGGCTTGGCACGCCTTAACGCATTTCAAAAGTGGTGTGATTACAACGATCTGCACGCCGTTTATCGTACCGGTGAGCTTCATCATGAAAGTGCTTATCAGCTTGTCGATGAGGTAGTGACGGAATCACTACAAGCGATCGTGTGTGCCAGCGATACCTTAGCGCTTGGCACGATCAAACGCCTGCAAGAGCTTGGTCGAGAGGATATTGTGGTGACGGGCGTTGGCGGTAATGAGCTATTGTCTTTTCTGTTCCCTAATATCTACAGTATTGATCCCGGCTATCAGCAAGCAGGAGAAAAAGCTGCTAACCTATTGATTAGTCAGCTTACTGGTAATAAAACCATCTCTCATCTCACGCAAGAAGCGGTGTAATCACGGCTTCTTTTTCGTCGTCATTCTCTAAATCAACTTGGCGCATTTATCAACAATTATTGTGATCACACTCAATTAATGGGACTGTTCCCATTTTTGTTCTGATTATTCCGTGGCACACTTTACGCAACCTTTGGGAATGTTCCCATTCGCATGTTGCGATATTATTAATACAACGAGACAAATGGACCTAGACGTCTTAACCCTACGTCTCTATATCAGGAAAAGGTGTACAAACGATGAGCAAAATAGCCCAGCAAGACATTGCAGCGATCATCGACGGTGTTGGTGGTGCTGACAACATTGCCAGTGTTAGCCACTGTTTAACTCGCTTAAGATTCGTTCTTAACGATACCGATAAAGCCGATAAGTCGGTACTAGAGAGCCTCAAGCTTGTCAAAGGCTGCTTTACCAATGCCGGTCAGTTCCAAGTGGTGATTGGCACTGAAGTCGACGAAGTCTACAAAATGTTGATTGACTCAGCAGGCAAGAAATCGGCATCTAAAGACGATGCCAAACTAGCAGCTCGTCAGAACATGAACGTTTTAGAGCGTGGTATCTCGCACCTAGCCGAAATTTTTGTTCCCCTTTTGCCGGCGATTATCACGGGTGGTTTGATTCTTGGCTTCCGCAATGTTATCGGCGACATCCGCATGTTCGATGGCAAAACCTTAGTGGAAATCAGCCAGTTTTGGGCAACCGTACACTCGTTCTTGTGGCTAATTGGTGAAGCAATTTTCTTCTTCCTACCGGTTGGTGTGTGTTGGTCTACGGTGAAAAAACTGGGTGGTACGCCAATTCTTGGTATTACGCTGGGTGTCACCTTGGTATCGCCTCAACTGATGAATGCCTATCTCATTGGTAAAGAAGTGCCAGAGGTTTGGGACTTTGGATTGTTTGTGATTGAGAAGGTGGGCTATCAAGCTCAGGTTATCCCAGCGATGCTGGCGGGTGTGGCATTGGCGCTTATTGAAACCAATCTAAAGCGCATTGTCCCAAGCTACCTGTATCTGGTTGTGGTGCCATTCGTTTCAATTATTCTGTCGGTCATTCTTGCTCACGCCTTCATCGGTCCGTTTGGTCGCGTATTAGGTGATGGCGTTGCGTTTGCAGCTAAAGCTGCGATGACGGGTGATTTTGCGGTACTGGGTTCTATGGTGTTTGGCTTCTTGTACGCACCGCTGGTTATTACCGGTATCCACCACACAACCAATGCGGTTGACCTTCAGCTGATGCAAGACCTTGGCGGCACGCCAATCTGGCCTTTGATTGCACTGTCTAATATTGCTCAAGCATCTGCGGTCGTTGGCATCATCATTATCAGTAAGCGTGAGGGTGAGCGTGATATCTCAGTGCCAGCCGCTATCTCGGCTTACCTAGGTGTCACAGAGCCAGCTATGTACGGTATTAACCTCAAGTACAAGTTCCCAATGCTCAGCGCAATGATTGGTAGCGCAATTGCAGCGGCTATCTGTGGCAGCGCTGGCGTGATGGCGAACGGTATCGGTGTCGGCGGTCTACCGGGCATCCTGTCGATTCAGCCTCAATACTGGATGGTATATCTCATGGCGATGTTAGTCGCAATGGCCGTGCCGATTATGCTTACTTTGTTCCTGTACAAACGCGCTCAATCAAAAGGTGAGCTAGAGCTTGCGAGCGCGTAACCCCCATTAGTGGCTCATCTTGAGCCACTTCTTTGCTTTTTATTTTGACGAATTTCCAAATTGGTAAGTGAGATTAAACCTATGAGTCAAACTGCTCAAAAAGACTGGTGGAAAACAGCCACGATTTATCAAATCTATCCGAAGAGTTTTTGCGATAGCGGTGATAAAGGGATGGGGGACATCAAAGGAATTACCTCGAAGCTTGATTACTTAGCGAAGTTAGGTGTCGATGCCATCTGGTTAACCCCAGTGTATGCCTCACCAATGATTGATAATGGTTACGACATCTCCGACTACTATGCTATCAACCCTGATTTTGGCACCATGCAAGACTTTGATGAGCTGCTCACAGCTGCCCATCAGAAAGGTATCCGCATCATTATGGATATCGTGGTTAACCACACCTCAACCGAGCATCAGTGGTTCCAGTCGGCACTGGGAGACAAACAAAGCCCGTACCGTGACTACTACATCTGGAAACCAAACGAAGGCAAACTACCTAACAACTGGCAGTCAAAGTTTGGTGGCTCTGCATGGGCATTGGACGAGGCCACCGATGAATACTATTTGCACCTATTTGCCAAAGAGCAGGCTGACCTTAACTGGGAAAACCCAAAAGTTCGTGAAGAAGTAAAACAGGTCATCGAGTTCTGGGCGCAAAAAGGCGTGGATGGCTTTAGGCTGGATGTGATCAACCTTATCTCAAAACAGCAAGACTTCGCTGATGATGATATTGGTGATGGTCGCCGTTTTTACACCGATGGTCCGCGTGTTCATGAGTATTTACAGGAAATCAGTGAAGCAGTATTCCAGAAGTATGGCTCGGTAACCGTTGGTGAAATGTCGTCTACGACGCTAGAGCATTGCCAGCAGTACAGCTCACTAGATGGTAAAGAGCTCTCGATGGTGTTCAATTTCCACCACTTAAAAGTCGATTACCCAAATGGTGACAAGTGGACGAAAGCAGACTTCGACTTCCTGCAGTTGAAACAGATTTTCAACCACTGGCAGACAGGCCTAAATGGTCAAGGGTGGGGGGCGCTATTCTGGTGTAACCACGACCAACCTCGTGTGGTCAGTCGTCTTGGTAATGATCAGCAATATCGAACCGAGTCAGCAAAAATGCTGGCAGCGTCTGTCCATTTAATGCAGGGCACGCCTTACATCTATCAAGGTGAAGAGATCGGCATGACTAACCCAGGTTTCACCGATATGAGCCAGTATCGTGATGTCGAAAGTCTTAATATGTACCAACTGATGGTGGAGCAGGGCGATACCTCTCATGACGATATGATGGCTATCTTGAGGCAGAAATCTCGTGATAACTCTCGCACGCCGATGCAGTGGAACGACAGTAAACACGCAGGCTTTACCAAAGGTACCCCTTGGATTGGCGTTGCTGAAAACTATCCTCAGATCAACGCTGAGGCAGCGGTTGAAGATGAACAGTCGGTCTTTTATTTCTACAAACGGTTGATTGCGCTTCGCAAGCAGTTGCCGGTGATTACTGACGGTAGTTATGTCGATCTATTCCCAGAGCATCCTCAGGTTCATGGTTATTTGCGTGAGAATGAGGAGGGGATGTTGCTTTGCCTAAATAACTATTACGGTGACAACACATATCTTGAACTCCCAGAACGGTTCGATGGATTGTCGGGCAGTGCGGTGCTCAGTAACCTCAATCGAGAAGGTGAGGTAACGATAGACGGAGCCATTGAATTGAATGGTTATGAAACTCTAGCGATACTGATTGAAAAGTAAAGATAAGGCCCCTTGCGGGGCCTTAATCATGAAACATAAGTCATTAACTATTAACTATTAACCATAGTTCACGATATAGCGAGTCGGCTTGTGATTCATTGCTAGCACTAAGTTCAACAAGACGGCGCCAAGAATCGAAACCCCAATAATGGACGGTGAAACGAAGAAGAACGAGGCAATAAGAATGGCACAATCAATCGCCATCTGCGTTTTACCGACCGAAATTCCAAACTTGTCCTGAATAAACAGACACAACACATTAAAGCCACCTAGGCTTGAACGGTGCCTGAATAAAATCAGCATACCAAGACCCATCAATAAGCCCCCGGCAATCGCGCAGTAGATAGTATTGACGTTATCGAGCGTGACCACTCGATGCATGTTGTCCGTAATAATAGACACCAAGGCACCAGAGATGGCGCTGCTGGCAGCAAAGCGTTTACCAAAGCGTTTCCAAGCAAGTAGGTAAAACGGGCTGTTTAGGGCGAAATAAAGCGTACCAAAAGAAATCGGTACAAACTGGCTCATAAGAAGGGCGAGACCTGTAGTACCGCCAGTCAATAGTTGAGCCGACTGAAGAAAGAATATCCCCTGAGCGACGATAAACGTACCAGTAAGAATCGCTATCCAGTCTTCTTTGAGTGAGTGTTTTTGCATCAACTTAAAATTCTTCTAATCAATAAACGCCGCAATATTATTGAAAAGTTGATGTTTTCGGTAGCTTGAAGGGGAAATTTACGGTAAACCTATGTAATTCAATTTTTACACTGTGTAAATGGAATTATTGACACTTAGCGCACTCGAAGTATGCACTTTATCGGGGCATATGATAAAGCCTAAGATTCACTATGAAAAAACTGCATGAGAAATTTCCAATTTTCTCTTTATGACCTAGATCAAATTATGTATCATGCAAGTCATCAAATGTGGTGACGAAAACGTTTGCTTTTGGTCATTGAGTGGTTTTTTTGAAACTTTCAGAACAATCTGAGTCAGGAGATACAGATGCTTAAGCGTGATATGAACATCGCTGATTACGATGCGGAGCTATTTGCAGCAATTCAAGAAGAGACACTACGTCAAGAAGAGCACATCGAGCTTATCGCTTCGGAAAACTACACTAGCCCTCGCGTAATGGAAGCGCAAGGCTCTCAGCTAACGAACAAGTATGCTGAAGGCTACCCAGGTAAGCGCTACTACGGTGGTTGTGAGTATGTTGATAAAGCGGAAGCACTAGCGATTGATCGTGCTTGTGAGCTATTTGGTTGTGAGTACGCGAACGTTCAGCCGCACTCTGGTTCTCAAGCGAATAGCGCAGTATACATGGCGCTACTTAACCCAGGCGACACTGTTCTAGGTATGAGCCTAGCGCACGGTGGTCACCTGACTCACGGTTCTCCAGTAAACTTCTCTGGTAAGCACTACAACGTGATTCCTTACGGTATCGACGAAGCGGGCCAAATCAACTACGACGAGATGGAGCAGCTTGCTGTTGAGCATAAGCCTAAGATGATCATCGGTGGTTTCTCTGCATACAGCCAAATCGTAGACTGGGCTCGCATGCGTGAGATCGCAGACAAAGTTGACGCTTACCTATTCGTTGATATGGCGCACGTAGCGGGTCTTATCGCTGCAGGTGTTTACCCAACGCCAGTTCCACACGCTCACGTGGTAACAACAACAACGCACAAGACTCTAGCGGGTCCTCGCGGTGGTCTTATCCTGTCTAACGCAGGCGAAGACATGTACAAGAAACTGAACTCTGCGGTATTCCCTGGTGGTCAGGGTGGTCCTCTAATGCACGTTATCGCTGGTAAAGCAGTGGCGTTCAAAGAAGCGATGGAGCCAGAGTTTAAAGAGTACCAAGCACGCGTTGTTAAGAATGCAAAAGCGATGGTTGCTCAGTTCCAAGAGCGCGGTTACAAGATCGTATCTAACGGCACTGAAAACCACCTGTTCCTTGTTGACCTAATCGACAAAGACATCACAGGTAAAGAAGCAGATGCAGCGCTTGGCGCAGCAAACATCACCGTGAACAAGAACTCAGTACCAAACGACCCACGTAGCCCATTCGTAACGTCTGGTATCCGTGTTGGTTCACCTGCGATAACTCGCCGCGGTTTCACTGAAGCAGACGCGACTGAGCTTGCTAACTGGATGTGTGATGTTCTAGACAACATCAACGATGCATCAGTGATTGAAGCAACGAAAGCGAAAGTACTAGAGATCTGTAAGCGCCTACCTGTTTACGCGTAATTCTCTACTGCTGAAACGCACAGAAAAAAAGCGAGCTAAATGCTTAATGCTTGTAAGTTAAGAAGCTAACACCTTTTAGAAGGCCTAGTCGCATAGCGA
>NZ_JBJHPB010000016.1:0-102122 GCF_059412285.1 Vibrio sp. CB1-5
TTCCAGATTTATCTATGCGTGTAAGATGCTTTTCCTACGCTAACCTGTCATAGTATGTAAGGGCTTTATGCCCGTATGGATACACACATTTTATGAAACGATTTATATTTTCAAGATTGCTGCAAATGCTGCTGGTACTTCTTCTGGCGTCGTTTGCTGCATACAACTTGATGGGATTAATGCCAGGCGATCCCATCGATCTCATGGTACAAAATAACCCCCATATCACCGCTGAAGACGTCGCAAGGCTCAAAGCAGAGCAAGGACTGGATAAACCGGTTTATGTTCGCTACTTCCATTGGCTTGGCGATGCCGTGCAAGGTGAACTTGGTTACTCGCGTATGTTCTCTCAGCCCGCTATCTCTGTGCTTTGGGAAGCGATGAAAAACACCCTCATTTTGGTTGGGTGCGGCACGCTTCTCTCTATACTGATTGCGCTACCCGTTGGAGTGCTGTGTGCCGTTAAGCAAAATCGCTTCACTGATTATCTGATTAGTGGCATCACCTATCTATTTCTGTCTACACCTGCGGCTTGGCTCGCGCTCATGTTGATCATGTTGTTTTCTGTGGTCTACCCCATCTTCCCCGCAGGAGGCACGGGAGAAGCCGATGGCGCTGAAGGTTTTGATAGGCTGCGCTATATGGTTCTGCCTATCCTCAGTCTCACCTTGCTGAGCATTGCCTCTATTTCGCGGTTTATGCGCTCAAGTATGCTGGAAGTGTTTCGTCAAGATTTTGTGCGAACAGCAAAAGCTAAAGGAGCCTCATCGACAAGAGTACTGTTCAAGCATTGCATCAAAAACGGCATGTTACCGATGATCACCGTGCTCGCAATGGATATTGCCGCTCTGATGAGTGGCGCCGTGCTAACCGAAACCATCTTTAGCTGGCCCGGCATAGGTAAACTCACTGTCGATGCGATTAACGGCAGCGACTACAACGTGGCTATGCTCTGTTTCATGGTCGCCACCACCGCCATTTTGGTGATGAACTTTATCGCTGACATTCTCTACTCCAAAGTGGATCCCCGCATTGATTTGACCAAAGGAAGTCCATCATGACCGCACTCGCAGCAAGAAGCCAAAATCCTTGGCTGCAAATCGTTCATCGCTTGTCTCGCCATAAGTTGGCGATGGCTTCTTTCCTGATCCTTTTGGTAATGACGCTACTGTGTTTTAACGCCGCTAGTATTGGTCAATGGCTGGGTGTGGATCCGTTCGAAGACAATCTCTTTAGCCGTTTCGAAGCCCCTAGTGACACGCATAAGCTTGGCACGGATGAACTTGGCCGCGATATTTTGGTTCGCCTACTTCTCGGCGGTCAAGTATCCCTCACATTTGCCTTTGTTGCCGCCATCGCAACCTCTGTGATTGGCACTGTGTTGGGCGTTATTGCTGGCTACCATGGCGGCCGCATCGATGCAATCATCATGCGCAGCGCTGACTTCATCATTAGCCTGCCAGGCATCATGTTGCTGATTTTGATCCAGAGTATCGATATGACCAAGCTAGGCTTTTCAGAAGAGTTAGTTCGTAGTGATAGCTTTAGTGTCTACCGTTTAGTGGTGGTGATTTCACTGTTAGGCTGGCCATTTGCCGCTCGTCTAGTGCGCTCGAACACTCTATCCGTAAAACACCGAGAATATGTACAAGCGGCTATCGGCTACGGCGCTAGCCATTGGTTTGTGATGAGGCAACACATCCTACCCAATGTCATCGCGCCAGTGATAACCGCCACCACACTTGGCATTGGCGGTGCGATCCTAACCGAGAGCGCACTGAGTTTCCTTGGCTTTGGCATCAATCCACCCACACCATCTTGGGGCAACATGCTACAAAACGCTCGCGAAGCCATGTGGCACTACCCAATGGCGGCAGTATACCCGGGTGTGATGGTGCTCATCACCGTGATTACGATTAACTTTTTGGGAGATGGTTTGCAGGAGGCGATTGATCCAAAAGCTTAATTTTAGTAAGCAGGGAAAATCATGATGTGCTTTCCCTGCTTACTATTAAAAAGTTGGTAATAAGTTGGCCTCACCTCCTTAAAAAAGGAGACCAACTGAAGCGGGTTACTTAGGATAGTTTTGTGAGGCACTAACGCATCTTTGCACCATTTCGCACTTTAAACCATATTCAAGATTGTCGTCATTCCCTTGAAAAAGGGAATCTCATTCAGCGCACCGTGAAGCAGGTTTACGTGACTTAGTCGAAGATTTTCTGTCACCTACTCGCGGCAGGAGATCCTCACCTTAGTTAGGATGACTGTAGTCCGCCATATACCACAATACTAGAAACCTTACTTAGCAGCCAACGCCACACCATCAAATTTTACGCCCTGCCAACCATACTTAATAAAGTTACGAATATTGGCATGATCAGTACCTTCAGGGTGTTTCAGCACATCTTCACGATAGTATTGGCCGAAGCACGCCAACGTCGACTGCACATCCAGCCCTTTGATTTGAGCGAAAGCGAAGATCTTGCAAGAGCCATTGTTTTGACCGGCTTGATTCTCCGTGTCACCGTTTACAAAGCTTACTGGCGTAAAGTCGAAGTGCTCGTCAATCGCGTGCATCGTTTGTTCAAACATCACTTCGTTTGGTTGTGAAGCCAGTAGTGCTAGAAATTGTTCCATTTTTTAATATCCCTTACTCATGTTCTGAGCTAGCACTATATCACTAGCGCGACAGAAAGTGAGGTGAGTAGAATAGAAATAATCTTGTGGAGAAAGCCACTTACACATAACTGACTAAACATTAGCCAGCAAGCTACATACCTATTACATTAATGACTTTGGATGTCCTTTAAATAGGTTAACAATGCCTTCTCAAAGTCTTTTTTAATAGGAGGTTTAGCGATAACCGTATTGACGCCGCTGTCTAAAAACTCTTGTCTATTTTCACTGATGACATCGGCGGTCCACCCGAAAATTAATACACTTTCGCCATATTTTCCTCGTATCTCTGATGCCGCACTCGGGCCATTCATTACAGGCATGTGATTATCCAATATGATCAAGTTGTATTTGGTAGGGTCAAACATTTCCAAGCATTCAGCGCATAGCCAGTCATCTCTTCAAACGCTCGGTTGACACACTCAATAGTGCTGTGTTTATCCGTAATCACCACAGCATCTTTAGCGGCTTTGACTACCGTTGCAAGGAGCTTACTCTCACGCTCTTGAAGAATAAGTTCGCTGTTTTTCTCCGCGAGCTCCTTTTGTGAAATTTCCAGTTGTTTATGAGGGTTGACCAGTACTTTGTTTCCGGCAAACAGAACAAGTAGAAAACTGACTCCCATGACAACCGCAGTCGCATTGTAAATATGCCCCATGAAACTATCTAATTGCAGCTCCAGTGATTCTGAGTGATATAATCTGAGACAGCTCCTTGGGTTAATGCGTACCAGCGCTCTTTGGGGTCAATCAATTAACCAAACGCACTAAAGTTTTTAAATTTCTTGATGTTAGCCACCCAACCCATCATTTAACGTCTATATTTCTGTTAAGCCCCTCTTCAATTCAAGGATGATGAACAGCAAAGCACGATTTGCCACCAAGGTGGCGCTGAGTTTGACTCTCGCTTATCTCATACCTTTTGCTATGGGATGGCCTCAAGCTTCCACAGCTGCGACTACCGTTATGCTGATTGCATCGACGGGGAGTCAGCGCGAGTCTTTTGAAAAAGGTAGCCTAAGGGTACTTGGAACCATTGTCGGTGCAATAATCGGGCTTATTCTAGTGGGTGCTTTCGCTCAAGACCGTTTTTTGTACATGTTTAGTGTGTCTATTGTGGTGTCGTTTATCTTTTACTTTCGGAACGCCTATCAAAGCGACCCTACTCTGCTCATGCTGACGGCGGTCATGACTCTCATGATGTCAAACGGCGGCGATGCTGAAGGTGCCTTTCTGTATGGTGTCGACCGTGCTTATATGACGGTATTAGGAGTAACGATTTACACCTTGGTTGGGGTCTATTTATTCCCTAGTAAAGCCGAGAAAAACCTCACTGCGCTGCTTCAAGAAACCTTAGACATACAACAAAAAACCTTCGCAGCAATTTCCGTATCTTTGCCGAGCATGGCTCCTTCGCCCTCGAGTGATGTTCAACCTAATGAAAAAAGAGACGAAACGGGTGAACGTAGTTCTGCCGAAGACGCGACACCATCCATCGATGAACTAGTCGAAAAACTGTTCACTGCACAAACCACGCTTGAGCAGCGCTTCAACGTCATCAAAAAGGAAAGTAGTGAAGTCGCAGCGTACATCCAGGAGTGGAAACTGGTTATCCACCACACCCAGAAAATTACTCAATTTCTTGCCACTGCGTCGAGTGCGCGATTCAACCATGCCAACACGAATGATTATTTGGCTGAGTTCCCTGAGTTTGTCGAGCAAGTTGAAACACTGCTCTTGCAAAGTCAGCAGTTTTTGGCCTCACCCACGAGTGGAGAGTCTTTTCGTTTTGAAGAGAAGAAACTACGAGCTGATGAGGCAAAGTTGGCAGCAAGCAGTCACCTTACCAGGGCGTCAGTGTTGACCTTGGGCTATCTAATGAACCGACTTTATGACAATGCAGGGAAGCTCGCTGAAACAGTTAGCTGTATTGACTCCATCACCAAAGTGGTGTCGTTTAAAGAGACGCTTCCTCCCATGCCGAGTGCCTTTTTATGGTGGGATGCAGAAAACTTTAAAACGTCGATTAAGGTCTTCGTCACTTACTGGGTCGCAGGCGGTTTATGGATTATGTTTAACCCGCCCGGTGGTTACAGCTTTGTGATTTTCTCTACCATATTTATGGCAGTCCTGTCTTTTATGCCGCTTCATCCCAAAGCGCTGGGGTTTCTATTCACCTTCGGTTTTTTATTCGCTATCCCCGCTTATGTGTTTATTTTGCCTGGGCTCGAGCTTGGAATAGAGCTCGCACTGTTCTTATTTATCTATACCTTTATTGGCTTCTACCTTTTTAAAGGCCCTATCACCATCTTCTTCATGTTAGGTATGTTTGTGCTTGGAATAGACAACACGATGACCTATCACTTTGGCATCATTCTTACCGTCATGACCTTATTTTACCTTGTGGTGCTCATGATAGTGTTTTCACACTACTTTCCCTTTTCTAGCAAAGCTGAGCATATATTTTTAACCGTTAGGCAGCGACTTTTCTTTCACTTACACCGTTTGCTGCTCGGCATGCAAAATATCAAACCAAGCTGGCTAACAAGGTTGCGCCTCGCATTGCACGTTAAAACCGCCAATGTCGCGTCTAAAAAGCTGGTACTTTGGGCGAGTAAGGTCGATGTGAGCTATTTCGATAACAATACCCAACAACACTTAGTTCACTACGCTAAACGCTGCGGAGTGTTAATGGGACATGTGAATAATCTCGTTGCTGCCCAAACAATTCTGAAAAATAACTCATTGATTACTAAGCTTAGAAAGACTCACATCGATACTATTTTGCCAAGCCTAGTCAAAGTACATGGTGTCGCGCAATCAAACAGTTGTGAATATTTCGAGCGGGCTGAGCAAGACTACACTCAAGCTGAACAAGCTCTAGAAAACTTTTTTGAGTCGCTCGACTTGGAAGAGATAGACAAGAATGACATTGCAGGCTTCTACTTATTTCTTCATTTGAAAAGAAATCTGTATAAAGCGCTGAAAAATGTTGAAGAGTCCAGTCAAGATATCGATTTAGAGAACCTCAAGATGCATCGATTTTAGGGACAAAATAATGATGAGCTATCGGCTATTCATAGCCTTTACCACGACGGTGTTGATGACTGCCTGTACCACACTTGGCCCTGAGTTTGAGCCGAGCAGCAAGGTTGTGCTTCCTCAGTCATGGAGTGACAGTGAAACCGAATCGAGCACACAATCAACGGCGAATTGGTGGCAACAATTTAACGACCCGACTCTCAATCAACTTGTAGAGAAAGCCGCTAAGCAAAACCTCGATGTAGAAGCTGCTGGACTTAGAATCTTACAAGCCAGAGCCGTGTTAGGTATTGCTGACGGCCTACGTTACCCTCAAGCACAAGCCATATCGGGTAACTTGGCTCGAGCCTATGTCAATGAAAGCTCCTTCAACAACGCTGCCATTAGTTTCGATGCTGGTTGGGAAATGGACGTTTGGGGCAAATATGCTCGCGGTATTGAAGCCGCGCAAGCCACTTACTACGCCTCAGTAGCCTCATATAACGACATATTAGTGACCATCACTTCAGAAGTGGCTCGCAATTACATCAACTATCGTTCATTCCAAGAGCGTATGTTGCTTTCGCAGCGAAACATCGAAATTCAAGAGCGTGTTGTCAACATCACTCGAGTACAATTTGAGTCCGGTAACGTCACCGAGCTCGACGTACAGCAGGCGAGAAACCAACTATTCACCACCAAAGCGGCACTACCCGCGCTTGAAATTGCCATGTTACAGGCACGCAACGCACTTGCTGTCTTGCTCGGTTTGCTGCCAGAGCAAGTCGACCCTTTACTTGAAGATGGGATGAATCAAAGACTCGCTGAATATGAACAACGTTTTCGTTCATCAGGCTCCAAGTCTTTGATATCAGAAGATGACGATGGTTCAATTGTGCCTGAGGCTCCGGCGCTTACCTCCAATATCGACGCCAGCTTAGTCATGAGACGTCCCGATCTGCAAGTCGCGGAACTTCAAGCTCATGCACAAAGTGCACAAATTGGCGTAGCAGAAACCGCGCTCTATCCTAGCTTTTCCTTGTTTGGCTCCATTGGTATCGACAGCTCAGTCCCCTCAGGTTCAAGCTTTAGCTTTAATGACTCACTGACTTTAGTGGCTGGTCCTGCCTTTAGCTGGAACATTTTTCAATACGGCCGAGTTAAAAATAACATCCGCCTCGAAGACGCGCGTTTTCAAGAGACAATGACCAACTACAACAAAAAGGTCCTACAAGCGGTGCAAGAAGTCACTAACGCAATGGAAGCCTACGAGCTCTATGTTGAGCAAAAAGCACTTCGGCTTCAATCGGTCAACGCGTCGGTGCGAGCATTCAATATCTCACTTACTCAGTATGAGAACGGCCAAATCTCGTTTGAACGTCTACTCAATTCGGTAGAGAAAATGACGCGTAGTGAAGATAGCTACGCTCAGATCAAAGGCAACGTAGCCAATCAGGTAGTCGCCCTTTACAAGTCTCTCGGTGGAGGCTGGCAAATTCAATCTGGGCAGAGCTTTGTGTCTCCAGATAACGTTGAGCAGATGCAACAAAGAACAGATTGGGATAACCAACTCAACGATGAAAATACCGAGCTTCCCGACCTGATGTTTAGAACAGCTTACAGCAAGGAGGAGCCATAGATGCCACACGAACTCGCTTGGGGCGATATCTACTTTTCACCGCTACTCCTCGTCGTATGTATGGCGATTGTGGCCACATGGATTACGGTGATCATTATGAACAAAACTAAGTTATCCCGATTTGTCGCATTCCCATCACTGACGTTTCTTGCCATTGTGGTGATGTACGTCGTGGCCTTCGACCACTTTGTGATTCGGTTTTAGGAGCCTCTCAAATGAAGAAATCCATTATTATCGTCCTGAATCTAGTCATTCTTGGTGGCGCGGCTTGGTTTGGGTATCAAAAGTACCAAGACTACTTCAACAACCCTTGGACGCGAGATGGTCAAGTGAGGGCGAACATAATTAAGGTCGCACCCCGTGTCTCTGGCCCCGTCGTTAATGTTTCTATTACAGACAACCAGAGAGTTCAAAAAGGCGATCTTCTTTTTGAAATTGACCCAGAGACTTACCAAGTTGCACTGGCTCAAGCGGAAGTAGCACTTGAGCAGTCCATTATCAGCTCTAAAGGCAAGAAAATCGAATATGACCGCCTCCTCGACATCCGAAAGAAAGACAAAGGAGCGGTATCACACAAAGACCTTATTCGACGTGAGATTTCCTACCAAGAGTCGCTTCTGAAAATCAAAGCATCAGAAGAAAAACTGAAATCCGCCAAGCTTAACCTAAGCTACACCCGTGTAATGGCATCTGTCGATGGTTTTGTCTCCAACCTAGATATTCGCACTGGTACACAAGCCGTGTCCAATCAACCCTTGTTAGCGTTGATTGATGAGAACAGCTTTTGGGTATTTGGTTTCTTTAGAGAAAACCAGCTACCGCAAATTAAACCCGGTAGCGACGCAAGGGTGACTTTGATGTCGCATCCAGACACACCACTGGAAGCAACGGTGGATTCCATTGGTTGGGGTATAGCACCAAAAGATGGCACCGTGGGCTACAACTTACTGCCGAATGTAAACCCTGTATTTCAATGGATTCGACTAGCGCAGCGTATTCCGGTGCGTATCTCGATAAAAGAACTCCCCGAAGGGGTTCACCTAAGATTTGGCCTATCGGCTTCGATTATGGTGATGGAAGACGCCGAATAGAGTGCCGCACCTCGGAAGCTAATATGGAAACGAAAACAGCAAAGGTGTAAGGATAGATAGGATGAAAGTAGGAAACCGCCTCAAAAACATCAATGAAGAAAACAACTTCTTCTATTTGACGCTCGCTTTAATCGCCCTTTTGGTTAGCGGCGCTTTAGCAGAAGTCGTTGGCAGTGGCGCGATAGAGCGCATCCTTCAAGTCACTATTATCATTACCTTTATCGTCTGTTTTGCGAGCCTTAGGTTCGACAAAAACTGGTCGAGGCTTCTCAAAACCCTCGCGCTATGTTGGATCGCCGTGATTATTTTCAAACTGATATTCGAACGACGTGAAATGGATATCGCCATGCTAGCACTTACGTTTTGCTTCTTTTTTGGCACATTCAAGTCAACAGCAAGGCAGGTTTTGTTTCATGGAGAAGTTAATACCAACAAAGTCATCGGCTCAGTCGCTTTATTCCTCCTACTAGGCTTAATGTGGGCTATCGTTTACTTGGTTGTCATTGAATATTCACCTAATGCATTTACCGGTATGGAGGCGATATCTTGGGGAGAGAATTTCTCCAATGCCGCCTATTTTAGTTTCGTTACCTTAACAACGCTGGGCTACGGCGACATCAGTCCAGTGACGCCACTGGCTCAAGTGGTGGTGTATTTAGAGGCAATTGTGGGTGTATTTTATATGGCCATCGTCGTGTCGAGTTTAGTCAGTGCAAATTTGCAACACAGGGAAAAACAAAATGGATAGACAAACCGAACAACGTCAAAGCAAGCTCTTTGTCAACAATATGGTGGAGTCGGCTATTCGAATCGGCTTACTCGTTCTTTTACTTAGTTTCACTTACGACATTATTAAGCCATTCATTATCCCAGTGTTGTGGGGTGCAATCATTGCAGTGGCCCTATTGCCCGTCACCAAAAAGCTCGAACGTTCGCTTGGTGGTAAACGAGGTTTGGCTTCTATGTTGGTAGCGTTACTTGGTATTTCTATCCTAGTCATACCATTTGTACTGGTATCCGGCTCCATTTATGACGGTGTCACCCATACTACAGAAGTGTTGCAAAGCGGTGAGATTAAGATCCCAGGCCCGACTGACAAAGTCGCCCAAATCCCTATAGTCGGCGACAAGCTATACAGTATCTGGAATCTGTTCGCGACCAATATTGAAAAAGGCATTCAGCAGTTCTTGCCTGAAATCAAAGGCTTCTTAGGCACTATCGCTTCTATCCTTGGTGGCGCACTGACAAGCCTGATTATGTTCATCATCTCGCTCGCCATCGCAGGTGGTTTTATGGCTCATTCAGAGAAAATCTCTGGAGCATTAGAAACCGTTGCGGTACGCGCGGTTGGTAAGAAAGCCGAACAATGGGCAAATTTGATGGCAGCGACCATCCGTAGTGTACTGCTCGGCGTGGTCGGTGTTGCCTTTATTCAAGCCGCTATTATTGGGGCAGCAATGTTTGTATTCAAAGTCCCTGCGGCTGGCTTGCTCACTCTTGCAACGTTAATTCTCTGCATAGCCCAGCTACCGGCGCTGTTGATTGTGGCACCAGTAATTTTCTACGTTTATTCAACCGGTGATGGCACCAGCACCACACTATTTACGGTCTGGGCGTTAGCTGGCGGCCTTTCAGATAACTTCCTTAAACCTATGTTGATGGGACGTGGTGTCGACGTTCCAATGCCAATTATCCTCATCGGTGCGATTGGCGGTATGCTCTTCGCTGGGATCATTGGCCTGTTCTTGGGAGCGATCGTTTTAGCAATCTGGTACGAACTGTTCTTGTTCTGGATAAATTACGAAACGCAAAGCGAACTCAGTGACGACTCCGAAACCGTACAAGGTGTCGATGATTATAAAATCTAAACATCTAGGTTAGTGTTTTCTGTTTTGTTTAAAGAGCGGGAGTTATCCCGCTTTTTCATTTCCACGCCAGAAACTATGCCCCCAACAATAGATCCCACGCCCAAGATTAAAAAAAATTTATCCTTAATTTAGCCAACTCGAAATACTAAACGGATAGCGCTCACAATGATTTAGTGACGATGAACTGCTTGAGTACAACCAAAACTACATTCACCTAGATACTTAGTCAGATTCACTAAATCTGGCTGAATGTGGCGTGATTATTGATAATGCTCAGGTTCTCACAGACTGTCCCGTCCTGGAATGTGTTTACAAAGATCCTATTCGCAAGCGACTGTTGGCTGACTAACACCAAACACCATCCACCCCTCTGAACGAGCGATTGTTAAAAGTGTTCGATACAGTGCTGCTTAGCAGCGATGGCATGGATCGGCACGACTATGTTTCTCGAAACTTCAAAGCCGACAGCGTGTCATCGCTTAAATTGATAATCACCAAAATAGACATCGGCATGCTCTACAGACCACAGCGGCTGCTTTGCCATGACTTTAGAGAAATATGGGCTATTTAGGTAACAATTCAGCCAGTTACGAACCTTGGGGTAAGGCGCTTCACGAAACCACTGTTTGTCGATACGAGCGAACTTTCGAATAAATGGCAGTAAGGCAATATCAACGAGGCTTTCGCGCTCTCCAAACAGAAACGAGTGCTCTGAAAGACGAAGTTCAAGCTTTGCCAGCTCATGCTCACATTCTTGGCGCAGAGGGATCATTGAATCTTCATGATAGCGTTTAGCACATCCAAACGCGTTGAGTGCAGGGTCAAAATCTCGTTCAAATTCCTCAATCAATGTCAGCATAAGAGGCAGTTGATGGTGACTATCCTTTGCTAATAATCCATGAGGATCATTTTTTGATAACGCCCAAACCATGATATCCAGACTTTGTTCCAGAACCCGAGTCTCTTCAGCCAGCAGCGGTTGCAGGGCTTCTGAAAGCACAAGTACTGGTACAGTGGCCTTTGATGAAGCTTGGAGCAGTTCGGCGGGCTTATTGTCTAGTTTGATTGAGCGAATACGCACTCGTTGCTCAGCTTTTAGCAGCGCCATCCGAGCACGTATTGCATAGGGGCAGTTATGCAGAGAGTAAAGAATGGGCGTGGGTTCCACGGTTAATATCCTCTGAAATTTTGTGACTTATCATCCACTATCTCGCCACTAGAATTACTCTTCAGGCTTGTTGTCTTCTCTATCCACATAGGGCCAGTAGTGGTGCCCCACTCGAATAACTAATGTCGCGGCCGCCAAAACAAATGCCGCTACAGATAACCAAACGACTATGGTTGCATCCATTTCTTTCATCCCAAGCGTGATATAGCGAGCAATGGCCATCATGGCGATATAGATGGGGTATCGAACTGGGATTTTTCCGTTCACGACGAACTGCTGCACCATTGCGAGTACTTCAAGATAAATAAACATCAGCAGGATATCAGTGAGCAGCACTCGGCGCTCAGTAAAAACGTGCATGAACTCTTCAACCATGGCGTAAATGGTCGCAAGCGTTATCGCCACCAGCAGCACAGCTTCAAGCACATAGAATATCTTTAAAAACGGCTTACTAAACGATTTAGGTAAATGTGAAGGCATAAACTTTCTAAGTTATTGTTAGTTATAATGTTACTCTAGCACATTTTTGTTGCGACAAAGAATACGCATCAACATGCAGTCACCCTTTATTGGTTTTTATGACACCCAAAGGGCCAAAGAATGGGTTGCGAGGCCTTTTTGTCCGCAATGACTTTTAGGCTAGCTTTACAGCGCTCACCTTTTGGCGCATCAAAGAAGGGCACCAGTCCACCGATTTCAGGTAGCGTCAAGCCAATCTGGTTACAGAGAGTAATAAACGTCATTCTTTGGTGAGCATCTTTGTCAAATACCCGATAGCGCCCCTCCCTAGCTAACATTGGTAATAGCCCGATTGATTCGTAGTGGCGTATCGTTCGTTCAGTAACCTTATATTGCTTTGCAAACGTACCTATCCTCATAGCCAAACCTCTATCATTTTCAGTGGCTGTTACTATTATATTTGACGTCTCTTTCGACACTAAATAGACCAACAAAGTGCGACGTATCTATCATTAATCATGAAAATAGCTTGGAAGGGTCGAATAACGCCAATTATCTACTAACTTGTTTTCACATCATTCGCGTTAGGATCGAAAACCATGAGTGAAAACCAAAGACGTCACTATCGACTGAGCTATCCAACCAAAGAGCGACCGACACTGCATTTAGCCAATCACAGTTACGAGGTATTACAGATTGCAGAAAGTAGCATTGTTATTTCAACAGAGCAGAGCTCGCTGAACGCGGAATACATATTCCAAGCGGAAATTGCATTTAATGACGGGACAAGTGACAGTGTCGCGGGTGCAGTACTTAAGAATGATACGCAGCAAGCGATCATCACACTCACGGAAACGCTATCTTTTAAACGTTTAATGTCAGAGCAGCGCCGGATTCGAATTAATTATCCAGCGTTTGATTTTATTAACTGATGTTTACCTTTAATCGTGAAAAAGCAGTATCGCTGCAAACATCCTAACGCGTATTGATACTGCTGGTGAGTGTCTTGTATTTGCAAGCGTTCTAACTCAATCCCGCAAACACCACTTCTTAATGACCTTTATTTACTCACTACCAAGGTCACTAAAAAGCAAACACAGGCTATCACTAATAGAGTGATTTCTTTTCTGTGCATAAACGCTCCTTTATTTCACGATTAAAAAACCAATAACTCGCACCTGCCTATCTTCTATAAGCAAATACGTCGCAGCTTATTTATCCTTTCGCCACATCTTGTAGCCATTCCAGTACATGCTTTTACTGAGTAGGTGTGCAGCGACGGGTGCTGTCAGTAGGATGAACAACATGGTGCCGAGCACTCGCGATACCACCGTCACGTCTGGTATGCCAACTGCCACCGCCGCCAACAATGCAGTCAGCCCCATAGTGTTGGCCTTTGTCGAGGCGTGCATTCGGGTGTATAGATCAGGCATACGCAGTACACCAATGCTCGCTACCAGTACAAAAAAAGTGCCTAAACAGAGTAAAAGCCCAGTTATAAACATCATGACTCACCTCCATGCTCAAGATTGTTCTTATTTTCAGCATCATTTTGCTGCTGGTTTTGCTTTGCAATAAAGCCAGCAAACGCGATAGTGCCTAAAAACGCCACCAGACCGAGCGTAATGGCCACGTCAAGTAGCGACTTTTGGCCACTCGCTAGCGTGTGCACGGCAATAAAACCAACAGTAATAAAGGCAATAAGGTCGAGCGCAACCACTCGGTCTGCGAGCGTCGGCCCCTTAATCAATCGAATAAACACCAACACCAAACTAAACAGCATGCCTACATAGGCAAAATTGATACTAAATGACAGCCAACTATCCACGCGTCACCTCCAAAATTCGTTTTTCCATCCCATTCTTGATTGAGCGAATCACATCATCGTGATTCGGCGCGAACATGGCATGAACCACTAAGTGGTTTTTGTCTTCTGTTACGTCCAAGCTCAAGCTGCCCGGAGTCAGAGACACCATGTTTGCCAGCAAGGTGATCTCTAGATCTGAGGTAACATCCAACGGCACATAAATAATGTCTGGATCACTTAAATGGGTTGGCGTGACAACGTCCCACACCACGTGAGCAGCGGACACCAACATCTCGTAGCAGAAATAGAGAAATAGCTTTATCGAAGCACTGAACCTTCTGAAATAGCTCGACTTCACCCCAAAAGGCTGACTCAACCTAAGGGCGAAGTAGCCAACCACAAAACCGGTGACAAAACTCAAGCCCGTATACTCACCATTGAGTAGCATCCATGCACCACCCAAGAAGACATTTAGGAAGAAATAGTTCATACGCCACCTCCTAAAACGGCATTGATATAAGCGCTAGGGTCAAGAAGCTGCTCTGCTGCGGTAAAGGCAAACTGGAAGAACGGCTCAGCTGCAAAACCAATAACCAATGTCATTGACGTCAACACAACGATTGGCGCGTAATAAAGCGCTTTAGTTTTGCTGCACATTTTTTCTACATGCCTATCACCTTCTTGCTTAGACGGTTTGGCCTTCCAAAACACCTCGCTCCAAATCTTGGTCATTGAGAAGATGGTAAGCAAACCAACAAACAAAGCGACTCCCGCTAGCATGTAGTACTCGTGTTGCAGGCTGTCTTTGATGACCAAAAACTTACCCCAAAATCCTGATAACGGTGGGAAACCAGCCAGTGAAAACGCAGGAACCAAGAACAAGAACGCAAGCCAAGGTGCTGCTTTATACATGCCACCTAACTCGCTGAGCTCACTGGTTTGATGCTTGCGCTCCACCAGCCCGCCAATGAGAAATAGATTCGCTTTAACGATAATGTGGTGCACGATATAGAAAATAGCGCCCGCCAAAGCAAGCGGTGTATACAGGGCTAGTCCCATCACCATGTAGCCAATTTGGCTGATGATGTGGAAAGAGAGGATTTTCTTTACATTGTATTGGCTCGCAGCGCCCAGCACGCCGGTCAGCATCGTCAGTGCAGCCACCCAAATCATCAAAGGCTGCCAACCGCTGTCGGCCAAAGGGAATACCAAGGTAAACACTCGCATTAGCGCGTAGATACCCACCTTGGTCAGTAGCGCTGCGAACAAAGCAACAACTCCGCTTGGTAAGGTGTGGTAAGACGCCGGTAGCCATGCAAACAATGGAAATAACGCCGATTTAACCGCAAAGCCGAACAAAAACAGCGCCGCAAGCAATACCTTGGTTTGCGGTGCGATGTCTGCGGCTTTACTGTGCAAATCGGCCAAACTCAGCGTACCGGTTGCGCCATATAACAAACCAATCGCCAGTAAGAACATCAGCGTTGAGATAAAGTTCAGCATGACATACTTCACTGCGCCATCAACTTGCTTACGATTTGCATCCAGCACCATAAGCCCGAATGAAGCGATCAGCATGACTTCAAACCATACGTAAAGGTTGAAGATGTCACCGGTCAAGAATGCGCCGTACACGCCCGTTAGGAGGACATGAATCAGCGAATGAAATACGCCATAAGACGGTTTCTGTTTTAGATCCGCCATGGCATAAAACACACTCACTACGCCAATAATTGCGGTAATGACCACCATCGCCGCCGCTAAAAAGTCGGCAACGAACACGATACCAAACGGCGCTGCCCACTGGCCGAATGCGACTGCTTGGGGGCCATTGTCTAAAACGCCGTTTAACAAGAACACACTGCCTAATAAGGTAAACAGCGCACTCGTGCCACTCACTGCTTCAGCAAGCTTATGGTTATGTCTGGCAAAGAACACCAACACAGCGGTCAAGACAGACATGATGACAGGCAAGGTTAACCACATTGACATTACGCCTGCTCCTCTGAGTATTTCATTTCATCAATATCCGCTGACTGCGTTTCTTCATAAGCGCGGTAGAACAGCACCAAAGCAAACACTAAAAGTCCAAAGCCAATCACGATAGCCGTTAGGATGAGCGCTTGTGGTAACGGGTTCGCGGCATCCATATGAGGCAGGACAGAATCTGCATCAATGAGCGGCGGATTTCCTGGCGTTAATCGACCTGCATTAAAGATGGCAAGATTGACTGCGCTACTCAGCAAAGTCAGACCAAATAGAACTCTGAGCAGGTGTCTTTCCAGCATCAAATAAATTCCAGATGCGACAAACACACCAACAACAACACTCCACAACATTTCCATCAGTCCATCTCCTCCGTTACATGGAGGATCATTCCCATCACCCCACCAATGACACCTAGATAAATACCAATATCGAAAATTAATGGCGTACCCAGAGGCAATACATCTTTCCACCAAAGACCCGTTAGGAATGGCAGATTAAACACTAAGCTCACAGCACCCGCGGCAAAACTAATAAAGACACCGAGCATAGCGATACTAAACGGCGCGTAATGCAGCCTTTCGCGTACATACTGTGGAGACTCGGCAAACATGAGCAATGACAAACCAATAACAGCGATCAACGCACCGATGAAGCCACCGCCCGGCGAGTTGTGACCGCGCATGAGTAGGTAAAGTGAGAACACCAACATGAGGGCGGCAACGATGTGCGACGCCGTTCCCAAGATAAGTGACTTCACCTTGGTCGATGGCACGCTACTAGGTTTAAGCAGACTCACAGCACACAGACCAGCCAGCGCAACGACCAGCACCTCACCAAAGGTATCGAAGGCGCGGAAATCGACCAGAATAACGTTAACGATGTTGCGGCCGTGACCGCCCGGCACACTCTGCTCATTAAAGAACTGAGAGACCGACAGATCGATAGGATCAGCGGTAATAGAAATCAGCATCATAGTGACGGCAACGCCGATAGAGCCTGCAACCAAAGCGTGCAGTGCACGGCGACCTTTGGAATGCTGCTTCACTGTCGATAACTTTGGTACATGACGCATTAGCAGTACTAAGAAGACCACCATTAAGGTTTCAACCAATAGTTGAGTCTTAGCGACATCGGGCGCGCTATAAATCATGAACACCAAAGTCGTCATAAAGCCAATCATGCCCAGAGCCGCGACCGCTAAGAATTTTGTTCTGGAAATAATCACCACGAAGGACGACGCGATGAGCAGAGCAGCGATAACAACTTCGTAAAGCTTGATACCCTCCAGTCGACCTGCAAAGTGACTAAACGACATTGGAGTATGGGTGACGAGCAGCACCGCCAAGGTTCCAAATGAAAGCAGTCCATAGACACTCATTCGTTTTGTCTGAAGCACATTCGTTTGCCACTTCGCAAAGCTCACCAGAGCGTGCAGAAGATTATCGAAAATACGATTTGCACACGGCAATTTTGATAGCTGACGATCAAGCAATGTTGTCAGCGCCGGATACACTTTGTAAAGAAGCACACCAAGTGCCAAAGTCACAACACTCAAGATGAGCGGAGTGTTGATTCCATGCCACATTTTCACAGGCTCTGGCGTCGACACCGGCGCTATCGTGGTCACACCAGGAATAATGACTTGCTCATTAAGCCACCCTAAGCCTATAACTGTCGCCAATATGCTAATGATGGCGAGCATAAATGGTGGCACCCACAACCCTTTGTTAAGTTCAACCGGCTTAACCTGTGTCGGTTCACCTTGATGACGCGTAGTAAATGGTTTGATTGACAGCGCCATAACCAGCGTAACAGTAAGCGCATTCACCAGCACCATCAGAGCAACAGCCCAACTGCTGACTTCTAATCCTGCTTTGTACATGTACTCCTTGCCCAAAAAGCCAGGCAAAGGCGGCACACCAGAAGTCGACAACACAGCAATAACTGCGGCGACAAAGCTGATTTTCAGCACAGAACGTAGGCCACGAAGCTGACTGATTTCACGTGTACCCGCTGCTTTATCAACGTTGCCGACCACCATAAACAGACCTGCTTTATACAGAGCATGGGCAACAATCAGCATGAGCGCAGACTTAAGCGCCAAGTCACTTCCAATACCAAGCAAGAAGGTCAACTTTCCAAGTATCACTGTCGTGCTGTATGCCAGCATGAGTTTCAAATCTGTTTGCTTTAGCGCCATCAGCGCACACCACAAGGCAGTAAAACCGCCAAGTATCGTCAGGGTATAGAACCAAACCTCTGAATGAGAATAGATAGGCGATACCACGGCCAACAGGTAGATACCCGCTTTGACCATAGTGGCAGAGTGCAGATAAGCACTTACTGGCGTTGGAGCAGCCATCGCGTTAGGGAGCCAGAAATGAAATGGGAACTGAGCCGACTTGGTCAGCGCGCCCAACAGAATAAGAACCAAAGAAGGTAAAAACAGGGCGTGATTTGAAATCTCGGTCGCTTTCGCCAAAATACTGGTCAACTCATAGCTTCCCGCCATAGTGCCTAGCATTATGAGACCAGCAAGTAGTGCTAGACCACCAGCGCCCGTAACTAGTAGTGATTGCAGCGCATTCTTTCGAGACTTAATCGCTTCGTGGTTAAAGCCGATGAGCAGATACGAGGTAACCGTTGTCAGTTCCCAAAATACAAACAGCAGCAACACATTATCACTGAGAACTACACCAAGCATAGCTACCATAAACGCTGTTAGGTAGCAGTGAAATACGAACCTCTGTTTGTGCTCTTTAAGATAGGCAAGTGCATATACCTGCACCATAGCTCCGATCCCGCTGATCAAGCAGGCAAATAGAAACGATAGTCCATCCAATCGGAAACTTAGCGCTAAGCCTAGGCTTGGAACCCAAGGTAAACTCCAACTGATGCCCTCTGGGTTATACAACGACACGACCGCCGTTAAGATCAGAAACGGGAACAACGCAAAAAGGCCAAACAGTGGAGAAGACGAACTCCGTCCCCTGCCGCTGATCTGGCTTTGTATCCCGCTATTTATTACG
This sequence comes from Vibrio sp. CB1-5, assembly GCF_059412285.1. Taxonomy (NCBI): domain Bacteria; kingdom Pseudomonadati; phylum Pseudomonadota; class Gammaproteobacteria; order Vibrionales; family Vibrionaceae; genus Vibrio; species Vibrio sp. CB1-5. The sequence continues at coordinate 18,747 of NZ_JBJHPB010000016.1, forward strand.
GCTCTCTCGATACTCAAGTTAACACTCACTTCTCTCTCGCTATGCACATCGTGAGTTGGTTGTCTTTCTCCCTTTTTGGGCTCCCTGACAAAAACATCGGAAATACCGAACCAAAAACCACATATGCAATATAAAATTCGAAAGCAATTCTATCCTCGAATCGTTCCAAGGCTCTAGATAGGAACTGTAAGAATTGATTCAAGAGCTAAAAGAAGCGTTTCTTTAGATGTAAAAGTTCGACTATTTGCGGCGAAATGTTGCGATTTCAACGAAATTCATGAGCATTTGTAACGAACTGTCACAACAGGAAGAACTAGAAGTAAGAACGTGAACATCCCCTAAAGGGAAGGATAAATGGCTAGGTGTAGCGTGTTAAAAAGTAAAACGCCCGAAATGATTGACCACATTTCGGGCGAAGAATTCCAAGCGATAACTTACTGTGGGGATTCTATGTTCATCTCGTTTAGCCCACCGGCATTGTGAAGTGCTGTGAAGCCTTTAGACTCCATATAAGCCAATGCTTGCCCAGAGCGATTGCCACTGCGGCAGTAAAGCACTATAGGTTGAGACTTATCGAGTGCAGTGATGTACTTGTCCAACTCAGAAAGTGGATAGTTAACGGCTTGCTCTAAATGCCCAGCATTAAACTCTTCTGGCGTACGAACGTCGATGACCATTGCACCTTGCTCAATCATTTGCCAGCCCTGTTTTGCTCGGTCACTGGCATGAGCTGACCCTAAAACAAACAACAAACTAAGTACAATATAGCGAAACATAACCTTCATTCTTCCCTCCTTGAGCATCACACTGAGTAGCCGTTGTCTAGAACAAGTCTAGCGTAGCCTCTCTAGCACAATGTTTTGGTCTAGATGTTCATGATACGGCTGATAGTCAAAGCCACGATCAAAAATATAAGCCGTTACCAATGAACGAACACAACTCACAAGCTCTTCAGCCTTCCAAGGCTTCTCAAAATAGTGGCTGACACCCGCCGTGTTAATCGCAGTAATGGTATCTGAGTGTGTCGCTTGCCCAGTAAGGAGCACCTTTTTTGTTTCTTTAAATCGACTGTCTCGTGATAGTTCGGTCAACAGTTCTACCCCTGTCATTCCCGGCATCACATGATCCGAAACAATCACCGCGATACTTTCACCTTCCGCATCAAGGTCTTCAATTAGATCCAGTACTTCTTCGCCCGATTCACAGTCTTCAATGTTAAGCCAGCTTGATAGCGGCTCAAGATCTTGAATGACGGCGCTGAGTACTTCTCTCTGGTCATCAACACAAATGACGTTAAGCTTCTCCATATGCTTCTCCTACTGGTAACTTGACGCGAAAGATAGTGCGCGTTTCATCGCTTTTAACGGCAATTGTGCCACCTATCTCGCTAACGATTCTTTTTACAATTGATAGCCCTAACCCCAGACCAAAAGACAGTCCGCCTTTTTTGGTCGTGAAGTTAGGCTGAAAGATTTTTCGGCGTGTGGACTCATCGATTTCCGGCCCATTATTGGCAATGGTCACCAGAATACGTTGGTTCACAAACTTGGTTTGAATATTGATATTTGGCGCATCGGTTTGCGAAAGTGCATCACACGCATTTTTTAAAATGTTGCTCCAAATCTGCACATACTCCGTCGAAGCCCCTTTTATTAGCGGTAGAACCGCTGGCTGAACGCGAACCGACACTCTTCGCAAATCACTTTGCAACAGTGCCAGTGCTTTATTGATGGTGTCGTTAATATCAAGCAGTTCGTTTGGTTCACCATCAGTACGGCCTAATTGCTTCACAGACTTTACGATTCCTACCGTATGTCTCGCGGCAATTTTGAGATCATGTAGATCTCGCCCCATACCCCAGTATTTGAGCGCTTTTTGAGGGTCATGCAACCACGACTCAGGGATTGGGTTATTGCCTAGCGCTCTCGCCAGTTGCTTCGCCGTATCTCTTTCTAAGCGATAATCACTTTGGTAGCGCTTAGCAATTCGGCGCACCTCACTGGAAGAAACCGCCTGACCATGCATCAAACCGACATCGAAATAACCACTGACTTCTGGGTGCAGCTCTTCGAGAAGTTGCAACAAGTCCTGCTGCATTCGCTCGGTTTTGCTGTTCACCACACCTATGGCATTATTCAGCTCATGCGCAATTCCAGCCGCCAATTGGCCCAGAGTGGTCATTTGCTCCGCAGTATGCAGGCGTTGAAGGGCTTTCTCCTTGGCTAGAGCTTCTTGCTTAGCGCGTCTTTGACGTCTTGATAATTCATTGACCATTACCGGCATAAACTGGGCACTCAATGGACCGTATTGTTGCGGATCGACTGGCTCTGTATGTTTATCTATCCAAGCCAGCGTCACTTTTGTTTTGGCAATTACCGTTGATGAAGCAACCCAGGTGCCAGAAAAGAAACTATGCACTCCAATAAATGCCCCATTAGAGGCATTAAAGAGTTTCGTGAGCTTGCCATCTTGATCACTTTCAAAGTAGCCCTCTAGCTCTCCTTCGAGAACGTAATAAAGACGGTCATTGTGCGCTTCTTGGCGCAGTACCACTTCCTCAGCATCGAACGTCACCTGACGCTTTGACTCTGAAAAATAGTGGCGTACCAATAATTCCATTCGCGCTTACCCTATATGTCCAACCGCGTGCAGCAGCCACACTAAGACAAAGCTCAGCAATACGCCCACCACACCTAAGATCACGCCAACACGCGCCATCTGACTGCTCTGAACATGGCCTGTTGCATGAGCAAGAGCGTTTGGCGGCGTACTGATTGGTAGAGACATACCCAGTGACGCTGCAAAGGTAACCACGAGAATAAGTGTTAGCTCTCCTCCCAATGGCGTAAGAGACGTCATTGAGGTGCCTAATGCTGCCATAATAGGCATCAACAAGTTTGCCGTCGCGGTATGGGACATAAAATTCGCCATCACCAAACACAGGAATGCAGCACCAAATAGCACGACATAAGGAGAGAATTCATCAAACGGAATACTGTGAACCACAAGACGTGCAAGCCCTGTTTTATCAAGTGCAAGACCCAGAGCGATACCGCCTGATACCAACCACAGCACATCCCAAGAAATCTTTTTCAGATCTTCTTTATTGATGATACCTGTGAGCGAGAAAATGGCGACAGGAATAAGTGCAACTGTGTATGAGTTCATGCCGTGTGTCGAGCCCATTAGCCAAAGAATAATGGTCAAGGCAAACGTGATGTACACCATGATGGCTTTCGGCGTTTTAAGGAACTTACCTTTAATCGACAGTTCGATTTTCTTTTGATCGGCGCTGTATAGGAAGTTAATCAACATCCAAGCCAGCGCCATCATAACAACCACGAACGGCACACCAAATGCCATCCACTCACCGAAACTGATGTAGTTGTCACCCACCAAGTATTTGAGTGCAATCGCGTTCGGCGGCGTACCGATTGGCGTACCGATACCACCAATATTGGCTGCAACGGGAATACACAGCGCAAACGCGATACGACCCGGATCTTTAGGGCCAAACACGGCTATCACAGGTGTAAGAATCGAAAGCATCATCGCGGTCGTTGCCGTGTTCGACATGAACATCGAAAAGATACCGGTGATTAACATCAAACCCAACATAACAAACTTCGGGTCACTGCCAAAAGGTTTGAGCAATACGCGAGCTAAATTGACGTCGAGGCGATACTTGGTTGCCGCCATAGCAAGGAAGAAGCCCCCCAAAAATAGCATAATGATAGGGCTCGCAAAGGTGGCCATGATCTCGTTGTAATTAAGAAGCTCACCGAAGTGTGACTGCCCCTCTCCCGCCCTAAATAAGTAAACGCCCTTATTGGACACCAGCAATAGCTCGAGAACAATAATGACAACGGAGGTGGCGTAGATAGGAATCGGCTCAAATACCCAGCAAAGCGCGGCCAACAAAAAAATAGCGATAACGCGCTGCTGAACTATGGTCAATCCTTCGAAAGGGAATGCGGATAATGGTAGAAGTAGTACGATCAATGGGATCGATATCGGAATGATATACTTCAGATATTTTTGCATGATACTGCTCGTCCTGAGAATAGATTACTGTGAGCAGTATCACGCCACTATGCCAGTTTGGACTAGCGTAGGATCAAAGTTTCCTCATAAATATCATCAAGTTTCTTGGAATGTGATTTGAGTATCAATTTAGCTAAGTTTGTTTTTAAGGCTTTCGACCACGGACTTTCTAATTGAGCCAAGTCGCGGTGTCTGCTCCTGTTTAAATGGAATCGGACGCATCAAACTGATGGTCTTCAATCCTAACCGAGCCGTCACCAAACCAACGCCTAAACCCTGCCCTGCACGAGCTGACAGCTTTTCTGCCAGATTCATCGACAATATGTCCGCACTTGATTCAATCGCAAGCTCACTGGCACCTGCAATCGCAATATTCACTAGCACCAATTTAAACAGCTTCAATCTCGACCAGTAACCCAACTCAACACCATAAATCTCGGAGATGCTGTCAATCATGCGGAAGTTACGCCATGCGATTAAGAGCATGTCAGCAATGGCAAGTGGGCTTAATGCCACCAAAATTGCTGCTTCACCTGACAATTTAGATACTGATGCCATCGCCTTCTTGTCCTGCTCTGTCAGCACCATAGATTGATACATATCGAGCACTTCCGCATCGCTGTGGGCACTGTGCACGCTATTTTGCCAACGATCAAAAGCCGGATGCTCCGCTGGTATAGACGCCTCATGAGCAAGCTTTTGACAGAATTTTTCGCCTTTGCCTACCGCGTCATTATCTAATAACGCTTGCGCCTCTTCCTGTACTGAGAAGTGATTCTTTAATTTTCGAAGTTTGAATAGCTCTTTACCAAATGCACCGATACCCATGACAGCAACGCCAGTTACTAAAGCAGACCAACCAAGTGATAGATAGTCGCCTGTCGTCGCAGCAGTCACCACATTATCGATCGCCTGCCAGCCTACCAAACCGGCAAACGCTGTTAGAAATGTCGTGGCTATCCAGCCTTTCTTGCTGCTACCGCGGATGGTTTTCTCCAGTTTTGCCTCATTCTCGTCTTCAACAGCCGCTTGCTCAACAGGAACAAAGGTTTGCTCGGGCTCAAACAATTTTTGTCTGTTCATGTCTAATGTTGGCACTGCATTAGACAAATCTTCGTCAAAGACTTTTCTGTTTTTCATATCACTCATCGAAGTTTGTCTCCAATCAAATACTGCATCGCTTTATCGAGGCGAATATGACCACAAGGTGCGTCTTGTGCACTTACTAGAGGCCTAAACGAGGTAAACTCAAACCCACTCTTCTGCCAAAAATCAGGCTTCGGCAGCCTTGCTGGTACGTCACCCGGATAGAGGGTTAATGTCTGATTATCCAATGTCGTACCACGCAATGCTGGAGAACTGTCGCTACCATTACCCACAAAGCCGGCTTCCGTTGCTTGAATCGATGCGACGCTCATGCAGTTCATCTCAATATTTTCAAACGCTGTTTCCTGCCACGCGGGATGAACCATTTGCTGCAATAAACTCACCAAATTACTGTGCTGATTCGGGGTTACATGGTCTGCCTTTGTCGCAGCAAACAAAATTTTGTCAATGCGCGATGCAAACAAGCGCCTTAACAGGTTTGATTGCCCATAGCGGAAACTCTTCATGATCTGCTGAAGGGCTTGCTTCATATCGTTGAAGGCTTCGTCACCTGCCATCAATGGCTGAAGACAATCCACCAGCACGATTTGGCGGTCAAAGGTAGCAAAGTGCTCTTTGTAAAACTGCTTAACGACCTTGGTTTGATACTCTTCGTAGCGGCGTTTCAGCATGGCATAACCGCTGTTTTTGTCTGCTTTATCTGCCAATGGCTTGCATGGGAAGAACTGGAGCACAGGAGCGCCCGCGAGCTCTCCGGGTAACACAAAGCGACCGGGTTGTACCCAATGAAGCCCACGTTCTTTACAAGCAAACAGATAGTCGGTGAAGGTCTGAGAGATCTCAGCAATCACTTTCTCGTTGGCTTCTGCTTTTCCATCAAACGCATCCAATGCCGTAAGCCAACTTTGGGCACACTCGCTACGAATGCCAGACAAGTTTGCAAACTGCAGCTCACTCCATTCTTCAAAGGAAAGATCGAGTAAAGGCAAATCCAACAGCCACTCTCCTGGATAGTCAATAACATCAATAAATAGAGTGGACGTTTTACTCAATAAACGTTTAGCTCCTTTCGCTGGCTTATATTTCAGCGCCAAGCGAATTTCACTCACATCGCGAGTTGGCTGCGGCCATTCAGGTGGCTCAGTATGAAGCTGTGCCATGGCATCATCGTAGGCAAAGCGCGGCACCATTAAATTAGACTGAGGAACGCGTTTCGCACCAATGAGTCGGCCATCTCGAGCACACTCTAATAGTGGCAAGTTATCGTGAGTAGAAGTATGAAGTAGCTGGTTTACCAATGAGGTGATAAAGGCTGTCTTACCCGCTCTAGACAAACCGGTAACGGCAATTCGAACATGAGAATCTAGGCTTCGATGCAACAAATCTGAGACTTCTTGACCAATGCGGTTCATTCAACTTACTCCAATACAAATGACGAGGAACAGTGTGCACTATACGAGATTAACCAAATATGAACAAAAAACCCCTGATACGGTTCAGGGGTTTAGAGCGTGTCTAGAGATATTTAGGTAGGCCAGTTGGCACTAATCATCCTCAATGAGTTTGTAGATAACAAACAAGGCAACCTCAAGCAGTACGGTCAGCACACACGCCATAGTGACGTACTTTTCATTGAAGATGCTGATGCCGTGTAAAATCAAGTCATAGCCAACAAAGAAGCCCACTATTAGTAGTACTGCGATTTGTAATATTTGTATAAATCGAGGCATGTTTGCACTCTCCTTGGTTCTTTTTCTTTGAGTATATACCCTAATTGCCTCAATATGCCAAAAAGCTACTTGGGTATATGTCTGAACTAATTATAAAAAAATAGAGATAAAAAAAAGTGAGGATGTCTTCACACACTCACTTTTTTGAACTCAAACTAGGATGCGTTTTCCGCTTCCGCGATTTTCACTTTCCACGTATCTGGACCAATTTGGTGAGCATTCGCACCACTTGAATCCACCGCAACAGTCACTGGCATGTCTTCGACTTCAAACTCGTAAATCGCTTCCATACCCAAATCTTCAAACGCAACGACTTTTGCTTTCTTGATTGCTTTCGCAACAAGATAAGCCGCGCCGCCTACTGCCATTAGGTAAACCGCTTTGTGCTCTTTGATAGATTCAATCGCCGCAGGGCCGCGCTCAGCTTTACCAATCATGCCGGTTAAACCCGTTTCAGATAGCATCATATCAGTGAACTTATCCATACGCGTTGATGTTGTTGGACCTGCAGGGCCCACAGCCTCATCACCAACGGCATCAACCGGACCTACGTAGTAGATAAACTTGCCTTTAAAGTCCACGCCTTCAGGCAGACCTTCACCGCTCTCTAACATGCCTTGAATGCGTTTGTGCGCCGCATCACGACCTGTCAGAATTTTACCGGTAAGCAGTACTGTTTCACCTGTCTTCCACTCTTGAACGTCTTCCTTAGTGATTTCATCAAGGTTCACACGACGTGTGTTCGCGCCTGCTTCCCACGTGATCTCTGGCCATTCTTCAAGTTTTGGTGGCGTCAGCTCAGCAGGACCTGAGCCATCGAGCGTAAAGTGGACATGGCGCGTTGCAGCGCAGTTTGGAATCATACACACTGGCTTTGATGCCGCGTGTGTTGGCGCAGTCTTGATTTTCACATCAACAACCGTCGTCAGGCCACCAAGACCTTGTGCACCAATACCGAGTTTATTCACTCGATTGAAGATATCGAGGCGAAGCTCTTCTTCCGCATTTTGTGGACCGCGGTCGATAAGCTCTTGAATATCGATATGCTCCATGAGCGATTCTTTTGCCAGTACCGCCGCTTTCTCTGCAGTACCGCCAATACCGATGCCAAGCATGCCAGGTGGACACCAACCCGCCCCCATTGTTGGCAATGTTTTCTCTACCCATTCAGCAATATCATCGGATGGGTTAAGCATGACCATCTTGGTTTTGTTTTCAGAGCCGCCGCCTTTAGCCGCAATTTGGATTTCGACTTTGTCACCCGGCACCATATTGATGTGCACGACAGCTGGCGTATTGTCTTTCGTGTTGATGCGCTTGCCTGCTGGGTCTTTAAGAACCGATGCACGAAGTGGGTTATCTGGATTGGTATAACCTTGACGAACACCTTCATCAATCATCTCTTGTACCGTAAGGTCGCTGTCCCATTGAACATTCATACCAATGTTCACAAAACAAGTTACGATACCGGTATCTTGACAAATAGGTCTATGGCCTTCTGCCGACATGCGAGAGTTAATTAAGATTTGAGCAATCGCGTCTTTTGCCGCTTGGCTCTCTTCCTTTTGATAAGCTTTGTCTAGGGCTTGAACAAAATCGAGGGGATGGTAATACGAGATGTATTGCAATGCATCAGCAACAGAGCTGATTACATCTTCTTTACGAATAACCGCCATTGAATACCTCATTATAATTTTAGCTTCCAGGAGGCCGAACTGTTTGGCCAATCAAACCCCATTGGTCTTTCAATAACCATGAGCAAGCGAGTAACTACTTCGAGCAGAGCGCAGAGTATTACTCACTTTAACCTTAGTGTTATCAGGGCTAAATGTCCGACTTTTTGTTGTGAAAATATGATACTCTTGCTTTCCACTATGCGCCATGAGTGCGACAACGTTTCTGTCACAGTTTAAGCAAATGAACAAAAAAGAAAGCCAATCTATTCAATTCGTTGACCTGCCTTATCAGCCAAATTTAGCCAAACAATACTTTGCCACTATCGAGCAGATCCCTTGGGCTATGCTGCTGAAGTCCTCGACCCTAGAACATGAAAACAATCGTTTTGATATTTTGGTCGCTGAGCCAGTTGCAACAGTGCAAACCTATGGTAAGCAATCAAAAATCCAATGTGATGGAGCGGGATACGTGAGAAGTGATGACCCATTCACGCTTATCAACAATCTTATCGCTGAAAAGATTGGACATACCGAGTCAGAAACTGAATGGCCGTTTTTAGGTGGCGCACTGGGGTATTTTGCCTACGACCTAGGCCGACGAGTGGAACGCATCCCCGAGACCGCAAGCCATGATATAGCTGCCCCAGATATGGCGATTGGTATCTACGACTGGGCTCTAATGGTCGACCACCAGCAGAAAAAAGCCGTCATTATCGGTATTGAGCCAAATAAAAAGCTTAGTTGGTTACAAAATCAGCAAGCCAAGGCTATCTTCCCGTTTAAGCTCACCACCCCATGGCAATCCAACATGAGCCAAACGGATTATCAGCAACGCTTTAACTCTGTGAAAGAGTATCTTTCTGCCGGTGATAGCTACCAGATAAACCTAGCCCAACGACACTGTGCTCAGTATTCGGGCAGTGAATGGCATGCCTTTGAAGTCTTAGATGAACACAATCAAGCGCCATTCAGTGCGTTTATCCGCTTGGAAGACAGTGCAATTATAAGCATCTCACCAGAGCGCTTCTTGCAGCTTCATAACCGCGTCATTGAGACTAAACCTATTAAAGGCACCCGACCACGTTTTGTTGACCCCGCTGAAGACAAAGATAGCGCACTCGATCTGGCTAACGCGCCAAAAGATCAGGCCGAAAATTTGATGATCGTTGATTTGCTGAGGAATGATATAGGCCGCGTTGCCAAACCGGGTTCGGTGAAGGTGCCAAAATTATTTGATATTGAAAGCTTCCCTGCTGTTCATCACTTAGTGAGCACAGTGACAGGAGAGCTAGATAATCAATATCAAGCTACAGATCTATTGCGAGCATGCTTCCCAGGAGGCTCAATCACCGGTGCGCCAAAGGTTCGAGCAATGGAGATCATTGAAGAGCTTGAGCCTAACAGACGCAGTGTCTACTGCGGCAGCATTGGTTATATCAGCGCTCATGGTGTGATGGATACTAGCATAACTATTCGTACACTAATTGCGACTCAAGGTGAGATTTATGCTTGGGCGGGCGGCGGCATAGTGGCAGACAGTAACTGTGAGGATGAATATCAAGAGACATACCACAAACTAGGCAAAATACTACCGATACTAGACAGCTTATGATACTCGATAGGGTCTAACACTAAATCGCCTCAAGTCCCCAATTTGGCCCCCACTTGGCCAGTGTTTGAGTAAGATCTTTTGCGGTGTAGGGTTTGGATAATATGTCATCCATCCCTACATCGTAACAATTTTGACGTTCTTCCGTTGTGGTACCAGCAGTCAGCGCTACTATTGGTTTACGATATTTGGCGCTGCGCAGTCGTTTGGTCGCTTCAAATCCATCCATAACAGGCATCCGGCAATCCATAAAGATAATGTCATATTGCTGCTGGCTAGCATGCTCAACCGCTTCGAGTCCGTTCACTGCTAAGTCAGGCGAGATGCCCAATTTACTCAACATTTTGGTGATAATCACTTGATTCATCTTTATGTCGTCGACCACCAGAATCTTCAACGCTGAAAAGTCTAATGCTTGAGTATTATCGGCTTGTAACGCTTCCGTTTTTGTTTCAATCAACTCCGTCTTTAGAGGCAGAAATACATGGAAAGTAGTTCCAACACCAAGTTCACTTTCCAGCGAAATATCCCCCCCCATCAGCTCCACCAAACGGCGACAAATAGCTAGCCCTAACCCGGTTCCTTCGTAATTGCGGGAGCTGGAGCGATCGGCCTGAGTAAAGGGCTGAAACAACTTCTTTTGAGCCGATTCACTAATACCGATACCAGTATCTGTCACGGAGACCTGAAGGCCACTGGCGCTATTTTCCACACGGACACTAATGTCGCCTTTGTCGGTAAACTTAATCGCATTACCAATCAAATTCACAAATATCTGAGTAATTCGCTCTAAATCACCCTTAATCTGCTGACTATCCAAATTCTGCGTTTCTATTTTAAATCCAATCTGTTTCTCTTGCGCTTTATGTTCAAAAATACTTTTTAACGTCGACTCTAACGTACTCCAAGTGAACTTCGATTCGATAAGCTCAAGCATACCGGCGTCAATCTTGCTGAAATCAAGCAAGTCGTTGATGATGGATCGCAGTAGTTGACCGGATTGGCTGAGATTATGATGAAGGTCTTTCTGTGCATCTGATAATCCCGTATCCGCTAAGAGTTCTACACTGCCCAGTAAACCATTTAAAGGAGTACGAAGTTCGTGGTTTATCATCGCCAAGAACTCTCTAGTCGAACGCTCCGACGCCTCTGCACGATCCTTTGACTCAACTAAGCGCTGGTTGATAACTTGACGGTTAATCGAACTGGCCAGTAACTCACACACCAGTGACATCTGACTGTTAACAAAATCCATATCAAACGTCGTTTCAAGAACGCCCAACTCAAGCCTACCAATCACTTTCTGCTCAAGCTCAATAGAAATACAAGATGTCGTACACCTCTCTGTGGCAATAAGCTGGGTGTATTTAGGCGTTTGGTAATGAGATTGGGTCACTGCTGGGAGGAGCTCACTTGGCAAAGCGATGGCACAGACTACATCGTCCGTCACTTCCGAGAGCTGATTAACCAGATCAACGACGAGCACATCGTCTAGGTTGGCACGCAAGAAAATCCGACCGAAGTGTATAAGAATACGCTCTATTTTCTGTTGAAACTCCAAGCGCTTAAAACTTGCTTCCGAGCGCGCTTCCGTTTGCTTCAGCGCAACCTCAAGCTGCTGATTAGCATAAAAAAGCTCTAAACTCTTCTGCTCAAGTAAGGCTTCCGCTGCTTTTCTCGCGGCTATTTCTCGTTTAAGTTTGCGCTCGATCGCCGAACTGCTGGGCATAGTGTCCTCACACCAACGTGAGACTGAATCTGACAGTGCTGTTGTCATCAGACTGAGGCGTCATCTCAACATTGAGTTTCTCACCGAAATGCTCAGCGCAACCTTCAATCAGCCCCAAGCAAACATGGGACATACAACGCGCACTTTGATAGTCCATCACCATGTCGGTTTCTGACTCACTGATGAAGTAAAATTTAGGAGGTTCAGCGTCTGAATAGAGTTTTTTCACTTCGACATGAATATAGTCCTCTACGTGACGAATAAACTGAAACGTAGAACGACTCGTCCCAATACTGGCATTTTTCGGGATAGCGGCGAGTAAAGTTTTGAACACAGTTTGTCCAAATACTTGCTGAAGCGTCTCTGGATCAATGTTGGTTTTCTTACTTAAGTTGACGATCAATTTGACTAAATCCCGATGATCATAACTGCCAACCGCAGTATAAATGCCCTCATCACCAGACATCTCCAACACCTCATCCAGTACGTCCAAGCCAAACTTTTCTTCAACCAACTCCATGAATTCAGTAAAAATTATTCCTTTCATTCATCTTCTCCCTGTTAGTGGAACGCCCGAGGTGGGTGTTTATTGTGACTTATTAAAGTATTAGGACAATTCTCGCTTGTTTTCCATATATTGTTAAATATCAACTAATAAGCAGACGAAATCTTTTCAGCATCGCTATACGGGTACGCACGACCAACTCAAGCAATACCTTCAATACTCAGCATTCGTTTGTCGCCTTTTGGTTGTCACCTGTAACAACCTTGGCAGGTTTGCAACCGCTATCCCTGTTGCCACATGCTCTACACCATCACAAATCGAGTACACAAAGCGCCTTGGATTGTTTGATGCTCCTTTTTCCTCTTTATCCACAAACGAACCATCCGCTTGCGGGACTAGAAACTGTTGACCGTCCAAACAGAAAACAGACTCTACAAAAGTAATAGGGCTCGACAATGAAGGGGTTACCTGCGTCAGTGCTTTTTGCTCAAAACACTTGGTATCGAGAGACAAGGATAGCCTAGAGGTAAACAAGCTAGAGAAACGAGAGAAATCCAAACAGCTCATAACCTTGGTGACCTCATCAGAACCAAAATTCTTGAATAAAAGGCTCAAGTGACACAACTTTGATTTCGGAGCCAATAGTGTTTGATTGGGGTAGACTAACAAATAGAGTGGTGTGACATTAAAGGTGTAGCCTCTTTCTATGTCATCAACGCCCAAAAAAGAGACCTTCACTTTATCAGACGATTTTCCGAATGCGTGTCGGCACAAGCTTTCTATGGGAATCATGACGGTTCCGTCACTGAGTACCGTGTAACCTGAAAGAGACGAGGCTTGTCTGCGCAAAGTTAATTCACTCATATCTGAGCACGGCAAGTCTAGATGTTCAGGTACACTCAACACTTTATCTGCACCAATAGGGCAATTAACCTGAAACGTCACACTGCCCACAGTGCATTTCAATACTAGCGTTTGCTCATCTTTTGACTGTTTACGATACGCGTAAAAACCATTGCCAAAGTCCTTAAACACCCCGTTCGGATTTTCACATATCACATACTCTGGCTCTATGGACTCTAAATTTTTGGAACAGCTTTGTATAAACTCTCGCGTAAACACTAGAGTGTTACAAGCGAGTTGTAGAATAAGTCTTCCGTGCTTTTCTCCGCGTTCCATAATAATCACCTAATACTCGGAGCAAATATAAAGTTAGTCGACAGACCCACTGCCGGTAAGGTGCTCTTGAATCTGCTCGGCAGTCATTGGTCTGTAGAAGAAATAACCTTGAATAAAATCCACACCTATTAGCTTGAGCGTTTCTAATTCCTCAGAGTTCTCGACACCCTCTGCAACCACCTTGATGTTTAAGTCATGGGACAGTTGTCTTAGCATATTAACTGCAAAAAACTTCTGTTTTATCTGATGGATATTAGTAATAAATTTGCGATCAATTTTTAGTTCATCAAAATGAAAATCGCTAAAGTAGGAAAACGAAGAGTTGCCTGTACCAAAATCATCAACCGCTATTTTTACTCCTGAGTCACGAATGTGCTCCAATAGGTTAGAGTTATTAATGTTTTTCTCGAAATAGGACGTTTCTGTAATCTCAATTGTGACATCATCATTCGCGACTGGTGACTCATTTATATAGGTAAACAACTCTTGAAGATGCTGAGACTCCGTATCAGCAATCGAGCAGTTGAGCGACAGCGTTAGCTTTTGCTCCACTGCAACGTCGAGCTGAACAAATGCTTTGATGGCCTTCTCAGCAACAATCATATCAATGGCATTGATCATCTTTAGCTCTTCAGCAAGGTGTATCATCTCCTGAACACAATAGTCCACTTCTTCGATTTGGAAGCGGCACAAGGCTTCTAACTTCACAACCTGGTTAGTTTTAGTGTCCACAATCGGCTGAAAGTGAACATCTATTTGTTTGTTTTGAACCGCTTCGATGAGTAAATTTTCCAACTTTCTACGACGAATACTCGCTTGCACCAGCACTTCATCGTAAAAATTCACACTACTTGCTTGAGTGTCATGAACAAACATGGCTTGAACCGACTGTGAAATCACCTCGTCCATCGCACATTGGTTAAAACCATGCAACGCAACCCCAATTTGCCCATCAGAGATATCATTGTTCAAATGGTCCTCTAGATACTTGCTCAAACCCGTGAAAAACTGCTTAATACACATATTGATTGTGGTGACGTCTTCAACGTCGTCTTCACGTATTCGAAGCAAGACAACAAATGTATTCCTGCCAATATAACCGAAGCTATCGGCATTATGAAACGACTGAAGTGCGGCATACACTTTTTGACGTGACTCCACCTCTAACTCGCTGTAGAAGCGAGGGTGTAAACTCACTACGATAAACTTGCCTCCTTGAGATGAAAGCCGCCTGGCACTGTTTCTAAACGCGACTTCATCCATCTCCTCCAAGTTAGGGATATTAGCTGCATCTGGCGCGTTATTCTTTACGGGGTTCCGATGTTCACCTAAAAAGCTATAAATATAAAAACAGCGCTCTTGAGCGACCTCAACTCGCTTTATATGAACCATCTCCAACATAGATCGTGATGCTTTCGCATTAGTAATCATCGCTCCGCGCCATTTCACCTCACGTTCAATACGTTTCTGAAAGGCTTTAATATGTCGCTTGTCACTATGGAAAAGCCCTCCCTCACTAATACTGCGTCCCAATAACGCAAGTGAGGATGTACCATGATCTCGACACAACTTCTCGTTGGTAAACAGCACTCGGTGTTTATCATCGGTGATCATGACTCCTCTGGCAGGATCATCCAGCACGTGCTCCAAAAGCTCAGTGCAGGCAATCTTAGACAGCGTGTGTGATAACACTTCGACACTGCCTTTAACCAAATTATCAATGACTAAGTAGATCTCAAACTTCACTACAATCAATTCGCCGCCAGTCGTCTCAAGTGGTATAGGTACAGCAGCTGGTGCACCATCGAATTGGACGTCGCGAATCAAAGTGAGTATATGGTTAATACTGTCAATCGAAGGCGGATTGACATGAGAATGACGGGTATCAAAGTTCATAACCCTCTGCCAAAACTCGCCTTTTGACACTTCAGTAGTAATGTCATGAAGATGCTCAGACCAGAACAGCTTCTTCGCTTCAGCTTGCTTCACTAGCATGTCGATCTCTCTTTGAATTATTAGCCAACTGAGGTGCTTATAAGTTTCCCTCTCGCACCAAAACAAGTTAGAAGAAACAAACTCAAATTCAAGTTGATATTTACTTGAATACAGTGCAATGCGTTCTAGGTTATTGTCATGTTGCTGTGTAACGGAGGGGCCCGATGGATTACGTGTATGTCGATGACCTATATGACGATGTGTATCGTACCCCGCCACCTGTCGACAGAGTGCTACAGCGCGGTGATGTACCCGAAGAAGAATTTGAAATTCGTGAGATTCTTGATTGTTGGTATCAAGCTGGCTTTATGCCATTTGTCGAAGATCAACTGGAGCAAATGAACTTTTGGCAACGAGTAGACGAGTTTAAACGTTTAACCAAAACACTCACACTGCTGATACGATGTCGGGCATACCAAAGCGCAGTGAAACGTATTACGTCACAATGGCAATCAGAATCACTAGAGTTTCGCTACGTTCACTATTTACTGTATAAAGTGAGTCACCCATAAAATACTATTTTTATTAGGGATTTAATTATCTCTGCCATTAGCACTAATACTTAAACTATCAATAGCGATTTTACGGTACGTATGATAATTTATTAATGTGTACTTTTTATAAGTTCTATTATGTACAAATACGTCAAGGATAAACTCGATCACAACTACACTCAGGCGGTGCCAATTGGCCAAACTTTGAGTGAGAAAGAGATACCGCAGGAAGAAATTGAGGTCAGGGAAATGGTCGAAGCCTGGTATGTCAGTGGCTATCGCCCGTTAGTTGGGGAAGACACTCTCTTTGAACAATATTGCTGCGCTCAATCTTTGGCGAATATTAAGGGCGATTGGGGATCACAACAACAAAAAACAACCAGACTTCAACGCCTTGAACAGACACTGGCTGAAATTTGTCGTCACCATGTATATTTCGCAGCCCTCACTCGCTTTTTATCAGGTGTACAGGACTGTTCAGTCAAACAACGGCTAACAGAGATACTGTCAGTTGCCGAAGCGCCACAATCGAAGTCATGGCTGTATCACTAGTGTCACCTACTAGCTACTAACAGCTAGCAACTAGCAACTAGCAACAAAAGTTACTCACCCCATTACCCAGCCATCAAATATGAGCTTGCCCTGTAGTTTGGTCACACCTTCTTGCTGTAGTTGGCGTACTCTCTCTTTAGAAAGCCCATACATTTCACCTAGGCAGTCTAACGTCAATACTTCTTTACCAAACAGTCCAAAGCGATGAATCACAATATCTCTATACTTGTCCGGTAGAGATAAAACCACTTTTTCCAAGCTTTTCAGAAGCTTTTCATCATGGCAAGTATCGTAAGGTTCGGGAATAGCATCGGAGCGACACGTATCTAGGCTCTGAAACTCCTTGTCTGTGATATCGACCGAAGCACTAGACTCGATAAATCCACTCATGTGAATCAGTTCACTCACGTGTTGCTGTGAATTCGACGTTTGCTCAGCAATCTCTTTGACAGATGGTGCTCTTTTTAAAGCTGAGCGCATCTCATTCGTTTGACGTGACAGTCGATTGATTTCCTTGATCACATGAACTGGCAAGCGCACCGTTCTTCCAGTATTCATCAAAGAAGATTCAATACTTTCTCGGATCCACCATACGGCGTAGGTGCTGAAGCGGAAGCCTTTTTCAGGTTCAAACTTGTCAATAGCTTTGATTAAGCCTAAATTTCCTTCCTCGATCAAATCGAGAATAGTGTGATTATTTAAGCCTCGCTTTGTGTAACCTCTCGCAATCTTGACCACAAGACGAAGATTGGATTCAATGAGTACATCCCTCGCTGCCTTGTCCCCGCGTCTGGCTAGCGTCGCGTAGTAGTATTCTTGTTCCGGTGTCAGCAAATCAATACCTACGACATCTTGGATATACTTGGAGTAGAAATCTACGTTGCAGTCTAAGCCGGCAGTTTTTGCGTTTTCGATCCTAGTAGTCATGGCAATCTCCATATCTTTCTGCAGCCTCGTCAACTCTATAGATAATTATTAGTTTTGATCTTTTGAGGTGCGTCGCAAGATCAAGAGTAGTCCCCTTTATGCTATGCATCAAAATTTACTTCATACTGTTTAGATAATTAGTGATCGAATTAGTACCAAAGTCGTAGATGGGGAGCGATTACAAAGATCAAGTTTAGATCTTAATGATTGGCAGTTTTTCATTTCTAATAAACTATACTATTGTTGTTAAGTAACTGAGTTTGTGACTGAAATGAAACAAACTCAGTCAGCAAAAAACGATAAACAGCATAAAAAGGACAGCAGGATGATAGATTTCGACGTACTTCGCAGCTATATGGACAATGACGAGGACATCATCGCAGCCGTATTTATGGCATTTATGGAAGAGCATGAAAACGGTGCAGACAAAATACAATCGCTTTATAACGATCAGAATTGGAGCGAACTGTTTATCACTGCCCACTCCCTAAAAGGTATTCTCGCAAGTTTTGGTGAAACCAAAGCTGTCGACAAGTTAGAAGCGATAGAAACTGCGACTCGCGGTGGCGATGCACCGCAATTGGCGGATATTCAATTCGTGATTCAAGAGTTAGAAGTCATCAAAGACCAAATCAACGAATACTTGGCATCGATGGTGTAGTTGGCGACTAGTAGTATGACTAAATCTGAGTTCTTATCGCGCTTTCAACTGCAACAAACCGAGGACTACCACAAAGAGAGTAAACTACGAACCGAAAATATTGATAAAGGCTCTTTACGTGAAGCCAGTGTATTAATAGGACTCGTCGAACGTGAAGCCAAGCTTCA
The DNA here is from genome assembly GCF_059412285.1 of Vibrio sp. CB1-5. NCBI lineage: Bacteria > Pseudomonadati > Pseudomonadota > Gammaproteobacteria > Vibrionales > Vibrionaceae > Vibrio > Vibrio sp. CB1-5. The sequence goes on from NZ_JBJHPB010000016.1 coordinate 37,122, forward strand.
CGTTATCCTTACCAAACGTGCTAGTCACTTAAAGCATCATCCTGGGCAGATCAGCTTTCCGGGCGGTAAAGTTGAGCCTAGTGATCAAAGTCCAACCATTACAGCACTCAGAGAAACAAAAGAAGAGATAGGGATAAGTAGTCATCATATTTCCGTGATTGGCTATCTTCCCAAGCTCGTAACCGTCACAGCGTTCAACGTAACACCGGTACTTGCGTTTGTTGAGCCTAAATACCAACCTAAAATTGACACCAACGAAGTTGACTACTTATTCGAGGTACCACTGGAGTTTCTTGCCTCCCCAGCTAACCTTTCTGCTGTAGGCTTTCAAATTCGCGGACAGCATCATCGCGTTTTATCCATTCCTTATAAAGAGCACTTTATTTGGGGCGTAACGGCGCAGATCATCGAAAACCTACAGACGCAACTTTTGCTAAGCTAAATAATAGTAAAAAGCCAATCGTTTGCCTAAAAATGCATTAGTTTTACTAATGCCAACTATCAAATCACCTAATCAGTAGCACGAAAAAAACGTGATTAAACCTGCAAAATATAACCCCAATGAATAAGCCAGCACAAATCATGACCTAGATCTAGTTTTTGGCTGCAATTTACGTGCAATATTGCGCCCGACTTATTTCCTGTTCCCAAAAAATGAGTATTAACTATGACTACCACAACTACTGCGGCAACGAGCCGCGCGACGTCTAAGTGGACCTACAAAGATTTCACGTGGGCACTTTCTCTTTTCGGTACAGCCGTTGGTGCTGGCGTACTTTTCCTTCCTATTAAAGCGGGTGCTGGCGGTTTCTGGCCATTAGTTATCCTAGCCCTAATTGCAGCACCAATGACGTGGTTTGCGCACAAGAGCCTAGCGCGCTTCGTACTTTCTGCTAAAAACCCAGATGCAGATATCACTGACACCGTTGAAGAACATTTTGGTAAAACAGGTGCTAACCTTATTACTTTCGCTTACTTCTTCGCCATTTACCCGATTGTTCTAATCTACGGTGTTGGTATCACAAACACCGTGGATTCGTTCCTAGTAAACCAAATGGGTATGGAGTCAATCCCACGCTGGTTGCTGTCTGGCTGTCTTATCGCTGCAATGACATGTGGTGTTGTGTTCGGTAAAGAGTTAATGCTAAAAGCGACGTCTGCAATGGTTTACCCATTGGTATTCATCCTTCTAGCTCTATCTGTTTACCTAATTCCAGACTGGAATACATCAATGATGAGCGTAAGCCCAGACTGGGGTTCAATGCCTTCAGTTATCTGGCTTGCTATTCCTATCATCGTATTCTCGTTCAACCACAGCCCAATCATTTCTCAGTTCTCTAAAGAGCAACGTCGCGTATACGGTGACGACGCTGTTAAGAAAACAGACATGATCACTGGCGGTGCGGCGATGATGTTGATGAGCTTTGTTATGTTCTTCGTATTCTCTGTAGTTCTATCTCTATCTCCAGAGCAACTATCCATTGCACAAGAGCAAAACATCTCTGTATTGTCTTACCTTGCTAACGTTCACGAGTCGCCACTTATCTCTATCCTAGGCCCTGTGGTTGCTTTCGCAGCGATTACTTCTAGCTACTTTGGCCACTTCCTTGGTGCTCACGAAGGCCTAGTAGGTCTTGGTAAATCTCGCTCTAAAGCGCCAATCGGTAAAATTGAGAAAGCGTCTCTAGTGTTCATCGTAGTAACCACTTGGATCGTCGCTATCATCAACCCAAGTATCCTTGGCATGATTGAAACCATGGGTGCACCGATGATTGCAGCTATCCTATTCCTGATGCCTGTATACGCAATGAAGAAAGTACCAGCGATGGCGAAGTACAAAACTTCTGCACCAGTACAAATCTTTACAGCAATCTGTGGTGTTGCAGCGATTACTTCGGTAATCTACGGCGCTTTTTAATTGACGCTGTCAATTGAACATCTCGATTAAATCGAATCTCGATACACAATAATGATAATTTAAGCCCCTATGACTCACTAGGGGCTTTTCTAGAGGCAAATCAGTATGATCAGTGTTTTTGATATCTACAAAATTGGTGTTGGTCCTTCAAGCTCACACACTGTTGGTCCGATGAAAGCAGGTAAAGAGTTCATCGATGACCTACGTACTATGGGCAAGCTAAGAGACATCACTAAGATCACTGTAGATGTTTATGGATCACTATCACTGACAGGGAAAGGTCACCACACAGATATCGCTATCATCATGGGTTTGGCGGGTAACTCGCCAGAAAAAGTCGACATCGACTCTATCCCGGGATTTATTGCACGCGTAGAAGAGACAGAACGTCTACCGGTTGGTATGCATTGCCATACGGTTTCCTTCCCTCGTGAAGGCGGAATGAACTTCCATTCAACCAACCTAGAGCTGCATGAGAACGGTATGCAGATCCACGCATGGATCGATGAAGAGCTCGCTTACTCAAAAACGTACTACTCGATCGGCGGTGGCTTCATCGTTGACGAGGAAAACTTTGGCAAAGAGGAAGTCTCTGCTCTCAAGGCACCTTATGAGTTCAACTCAGCTGAAGAGCTGGTTAACCTATGTAAAGACAACGGTCTTTCTATTAGTACACTCGTAATGGCAAATGAGCACGCGGTTCATTCTGATGAAGAGACGCGCACTTACTTTGCAAACATCTGGCGTACCATGCGTGAGTGTATGGAACGTGGTATGAATACCGAAGGTATTCTGCCGGGCCCTCTACGCGTACCACGCCGTGCTGCAGCACTTCGTCAGCAATTGATCACGTCAGAAAAGACCACTACGGATCCAATGTCAGTCGTTGACTGGGTTAACATGTTTGCGTTTGCGGTCAATGAAGAGAACGCCGCTGGCGGTCGAGTCGTTACGGCACCAACAAACGGTGCGTGCGGAATTATTCCAGCAGTTCTGGCTTACTATGACAAGTTCATTCAAACCGTCTCAGAGAAAGATTACATCCGCTTCTTTGCTGCGTCTGGCGCAATTGGTGGTCTGTACAAGCAAAATGCCTCTATCTCAGGTGCGGAAGTGGGCTGCCAAGGTGAAGTTGGCGTAGCATGTTCAATGGCCGCAGCAGGTCTTGCTGAGCTCATGGGTGGCAGCCCAGAGCAAGTTTGCATGGCTGCTGAAATTGCTATGGAACATAACCTAGGTTTGACTTGTGATCCAGTTGCAGGCCAAGTACAAGTGCCGTGTATCGAGCGTAATGGTATCGCTGCTGTAAAAGCGATTAACTCGACACGTATGGCTCTTCGCCGCGCATCTGCTCCACGTGTTTCACTCGATAAAGTGATTGAAACCATGCTAGAGACAGGTAAAGACATGAACGCTAAATATCGTGAAACGTCGCAAGGCGGTCTAGCAATTAAAGTGGTTTGTTAATAGGTCTGCAAATCTCTCTATAGTATAAATGCCGAAGCCTAAACAGCTTCAGCATTTTGCTAAGTTAAAGTATAGAGTTGCACCGTGCACTCATTCCCTACCCTTCTTCTACTCCATAACTTCCAACCCTATCTGCTACGATTCATAAGAGTAATGGTACGACCACGTTTGAAGGGTAATTTCTCAATTTTGAGGCAGTTTGCACTAAAAACCATGAGCTTTTCGAGGTTTTACCACAAACCTACTTTTCCATTAGGTATTTATTAACTTAACATTCACCCCGTCAGCCCATACAGTTAACAATATAATTATGCGATTCACTATAACAAATAAACTTCTACTCGCACTTATTCTGGTTTTTGGCACCGTCGTTGTCATTTCAACCACTTATCAATACAACCAACAACGTGATCTTATTTATTCCGTCCTTAGCGAACAGCTGGAAGATAAAGCCAGTAACTACTTCGATAGTTTGAATATGATGATGCTCACTGGCACCATGGCACAGAAAGAGACGCTCCGAGGTAAAGCTCTAGCTCAAGAAAATATTGAAAATGTCCGAGTGCTACGTGGCGACGCCGTGAGTAAGCTTTATGGTCAAGGTTTAGACCATCAAGTTGCGCTTGACGATATCGACAAACGTGCACTGCTCGGCGAAAGTGTCCTAGAACCATTTGAAGCCGAATGGGGGCAAGGCCTCGTTGTGGCATTGCCAATGAAAGCCAGCGAAAACTACCGCGGTACCAACTGTATTGCTTGCCACATGTCGCAAGAAGGTGAAGTACTGGGCGCCATTCGAATTGAGTACAATCTGAGTCATGTAAACAGTATGATCAACAAACGCACCGCGATTGCCGTCGCCATTATGGCTGCCATTGCTTTTATCGGCTACCTCGCGACCATTTTCATTGCAAGACGCTTTATTGTGGGTCCGGTGCAAACCACATCAAAATTTATGACTCGAGTAAGTGGCAGCAAAGATCTCTCCATTCGTTTAGAGGGTAAACAAAACGATGAAGTTGGCGACCTGACTAATGATATCAATGACTTCCTAGACACTGTCTCACATAGCCTAGTTAAAGTTCAATCGACCGCTCAAACCGTCAGTGGCAATGCCGACAAACTTACTGACATCGCGCAAAACAATGAGTCGACTGCCAAGCGTCAGCTTAATGAAACCGCTGCGGTCGAAGCCAACATGCAAACGCTGAAAGAACAACAAGCAACCGTCAGTGAAGCAACACAGCGCGCCTCACAATTAATGCAAGAAACCTGTGAACTCACTCGTCTAAGCAGCGTCGAAGCGAAAAACGCCAGTAATGATATTGAATCCTTGGTTCAAGACATCACACAAGTCTCCACGCACATTTCTGAGCTCAATGAGCAAACGGATCAAGTCTCTGCGATCCTTTCCACTATTAAGGGCATTGCTGACCAAACGAATCTGTTGGCTCTCAACGCTGCCATCGAAGCGGCACGAGCAGGTGAGCAAGGTCGAGGCTTTGCCGTTGTCGCCGATGAAGTTCGCTCCCTTGCCAGCCGAACGACTGAAGCGACCAACGATATTGAAACCATTATTGCCAAGTTCCAACAAGGCAGCAGTTTCTCTGTTAACGCGGTCAATCAAGTGTCCGACACTGCCCACCAGCGCGCTGATGAAGTGCAAGCCCTCGCTCGCAAAATGCAGACCGTAGTCTCGCAAATTGAATCAACGACAGAGCTTGCTAGCCAAGTGCAGGATCAGATCCAAGCCAACCGCCAAACCAGTGAAAGCGTCGGTGAAAAAACCGCCATCATCACGGAGCACGCGAACGAAACATCCAGCAGCGCAACCCAAACGCATCAAATTAGCATGGACTTACAGCAGCTTTCTCATCAGTTGGAGACATTACTTAATCAATTTATGCTTAATAACCACAATAAAGGTTGAACCGTGAAAATTGACAGGTAATATGTCCCTTTGAAAAGAAATTTAGTAGCAACCCAATGAGTTGACTAATTAATGGTCAATAACCATTGGGTTGTATTGTTACCTCCATGGAGATGATTAATAACATGACTTACGCGCCTGTAACTGACGTACTAAGCGGTAAGCTAGCGGTAGACAGTGAAGTAACTGTTCGCGGCTGGATCCGTTCGCGTCGTGATTCCAAAGCTGGAATCTCTTTCCTTGCCATCTACGACGGCTCTTGTTTCGACCCGATTCAGGCCGTGGTCCCAAATAATCTTAATAATTACGAAGAAGAAGTCCTAAAACTGACTACTGGTTGTTCAGTGGAAGTAACCGGCAAAATCGTAGAATCTCCAGCGAAAGGTCAAGATTTTGAGCTTGCAGCGACTGACGTTAAAGTGGTTGGCTGGGTTGAAGACGCAGACACTTACCCAATGGCTAAGACTCGTCACTCAATCGAGTACCTGCGTGAAGTAGCACACCTTCGTCCACGTACTAACGTGATTGGTGCGGTTGCACGCGTTCGCAACTGTCTATCACAAGCAATTCACCGTTTCTACCACGAGCAAGGTTTCTTCTGGACTTCTGCACCGCTTATCACTGCGTCTGACGCTGAAGGTGCTGGTGAGATGTTCCGCGTATCTACTCTAGATCTTGAGAACCTACCTCGCACTGAAAAAGGCGACGTAGACTTTAACGAAGACTTCTTTGGTAAAGAGACGTTCCTAACAGTATCTGGCCAGTTGAATGCTGAAGCTTATGCGTGTGCACTAAGCAAAGTTTACACCTTTGGTCCTACGTTCCGTGCAGAAAACTCAAACACCAGCCGCCACCTAGCGGAGTTCTGGATGGTTGAGCCTGAAGTGGCATTTGCTGACCTAGAAGACGTGGCTAAGCTAGCTGAAGACATGCTTAAGTACGTATTTAAAGCGGTACTAGCAGAGCGTCGTGATGACCTTGAGTTTTTTGCTCAGCGCATCGACAAGCAAGCGATCACTCGCCTAGAGCAGTTCGTAGATGCTGACTTTGCACAAGTTGACTACACAGACGCAATCCAGATCCTTCTAGATTCTGGTCGTGAGTTCGAATTCCCAGTTGAGTGGGGTATCGATATGTCTTCTGAGCACGAACGTTACCTAGCAGAAGAGCACTTCAAAGCACCAGTTATCGTTAAGAACTACCCGAAAGACATCAAGGCATTCTACATGCGCTTGAACGATGACGGTAAAACAGTTGCTGCGATGGACGTACTAGCACCGGGCATCGGTGAGATCATCGGTGGTGCACAGCGTGAAGAGCGTCTAGACATTCTAGATGACCGTATGCGCGCGATGAACATCGACCCAGAGCACATGAACTGGTACCGCGACCTACGTCGTTACGGCACAGTGCCTCACGCAGGCTTCGGTCTTGGTTTTGAGCGTCTAGTGTCTTACGTAACTGGTATGGGCAACGTTCGTGACGTTATCCCATTCCCACGTACACCACGTAGCGCGAACTTCTAAGCACATCAGTGCATAGAATCGAATTCCAAAGGTCACCTATTCGGTGACCTTTTTTACTATTCAGAATGCACATTTCCGTACTCAAAGATGATCTTTTCATACACAAACACCTAATTAGTGCCCTTTTCTGTTTCAAATCAAAATAATTTTCTGTTTTCTTCTTTAATGTGGTTGTCAGGTATAGCCTTCAAAGGTATAAATAGGCTGTTGTCACCAAGTAACCGTTTCGTTACCAATGGTTTTTCGCCCCCTTCAATTAACATGGATGAAGAATATGTTTGAGAAAGTTGTTGCAGCACCCGCTGATCCTATCCTCGGTCTAACAGAAGAGTTTAAAAAAGACGCTCGCGCTGAAAAGATCAACCTAGGTGTTGGTATCTACAAGAATGAGCAAGGTGAAACCCCTGTTCTAGCGACCGTAAAGAAAGCGGAAGCAGCACTTTTAGAAACAGAGAAAACCAAATCTTACCTAACGATTGAAGGTACAGCGGAATATGGCCTAGCAGTACAAAAGCTGCTGTTCGGTGCAGATGCTGAGATCGTTACTGGAAAACGTGCAAAAACAGCCCAAGCTCCGGGTGGTACTGGTGCACTTCGTGTTGCAGGTGAATTCATCAAGCGCCAACTTGGCGAGGTGAAAATCTGGATCAGTAACCCAACGTGGGCTAACCACAACGGCGTATTCAGCGCTGCAGGTATCGAAACTGCGCAATACCGTTACTACGATGCAGAAAGCAAAGACAAAGATTTCGCTGGCATGGTTGCTGACCTAGAGCAAGCATCTGCAGGCGACATCGTTCTACTGCACGGCTGCTGTCACAACCCAACAGGTATCGATCCAACAAGTGACGAGTGGGAGCAACTAGCTAAGCTTGTTGCAGACAAAGGTCTTATCCCTCTATTTGACTTCGCATACCAAGGCTTCGCTAAAGGTGTTGAGGAAGATGCGCAAGGTCTACGTACATTTGCTAAGTACAACACAGAAATTCTAGTCGCTAGCTCATTCTCGAAAAACTTCGGTCTCTACAACGAGCGTGTGGGTGCATTCACACTGGTTGCGGCATCAGAAGAGATCGCAACAACAGCTTTCTCTCAAGTGAAGAGCATCATTCGCTCTATCTACTCTAATCCACCAGCACACGGCTCAGCAGTTGTTACTTACATCCTAAATGATGCTTCACTTCGAGCAGAGTGGGAGCAAGAAGTAGCAGAAATGCGTGACCGTATCCAAGATATGCGCGAGTTGTTCGTGGAGACACTAAAAGCAGAAGGCGTTGATGCAGACTTTAGCTTTATCGAGCGCCAAAACGGCATGTTCTCTTTCTCTGGCCTAAGTAAAGAGCAAGTAAACCGTCTGAAAGAAGAGTTTGCTATCTACATCGTTGGCTCTGGCCGCATCAGTGTTGCTGGCATGACGAAATCGAACATGGGACCGCTATGTAAAGGTATCGCTGCGGTACTTTAATGTCCTAATATCAAAATATTAACTCAAAGGTCAGTGCAAGCTGACCTTTTTGGTTTCAGCGTGTAGTATTAACAGATACTCCATTTGATAAGGCTCGTCATGGACGCTGAACTGATTGAAATCCAGAACTTTCTGGCCTCTCATCCCCCTTTCGATGAACTCCCTGAAGAAACGCTGATACATGTCTCCCAGCAAATCGAGATTGGCTACTATCGCGAAGATACCCCGATCATTCATTTTGGTGACGATATTCAAGATCTCTATATGGTGCGTAGCGGCGTTGTCGAAATCTATCGCCGTAAAGGTGAGCTGTATAACCGAATTGATGAAGGCGACCTATTTGGTCAGATGGGCCTACTTACCAACAACAAAGTACGCTTTCCTGCTAAAGCCGTTGAAGACACCTTGGTGTACTGTATTCCGGCTGAAGTTTTTCAGGAGCTTTATGATGGCTTTGACTCCTTCGCTGACTTTGTGGAAGTAGAAGATACGGTTCGATTGCGCCAAACTGTCTCGAATAATGAGAACACCAACGACCTTACAACATCAAAAGTTCGAACCCTTTTGACCCGAGACGCACCGACTATTGAGCGTAGCAGTAGTATCCAAAATGCTGCTCGCGTCATGGCGGATGAGCAAGTGTCATCACTACTGATCATCGACCCTGAAATTGTCGAAAGTGACGAAGATGACTCCTCTCCTGTTGTCGGTATTATTACCGATAGAGACTTATGTACACGCGTTCTTGCGGAAAACCTAGATCCACAAGACGAAGTCTCCAGCGTCATGTCCACTGACGTCATTTCATTGGATCACAACGCGTACGTTTACGAAGCGATGCTCACCATGCTTCGTTATAACGTCCATCATCTACCAGTGCTTAAAAACAAAAAGCCGCTGGGGATCATCGAAACCACCGATATTGTTCGTTACGAATCGCAAAACTCACTGTTGTTGGTAAGCAGTATATTCCAGCAACAGTCCATTGAAGAACTCAAAGCCCTGTCTGAGCAGGTCCGTGACAGTTTCGTACGTTTGGTTAATGAAGATGCCAACGCCCATATGGTTGGCACCGCGATGTCGGTGATTGGACGCAGCTTTAAGCAGCGGATCATTGAACTTGCAGAAGAAAAGTTAGGCCAAGCGCCAATCCCATACTGCTTCTTGGCTCTAGGCTCAATGGGGCGTGATGAGCAGCTTGTGGTAACCGATCAAGACAACGCCATTATCCTTGACGACAGCTATAACAAAGACAAACATGGAAAATACTTTGAAGCCTTCTCCAAGTTCATCTGTGATGGCTTGGCAGACTGCGGTTACACCTACTGCACTGGCGATATCATGGCGACCAATCCAGAGTGGCGAATGACTCGCAAAGAGTGGGAAGCCTGTTTTGCTGATTGGATTGACGATCCAAACCCGAAAGCGCTACTCAATGCCTCCATCTTCTTCGATTTGGATGGCGTATACGGCAAACTCAAATGGGCAGAGCAGCTCAACAGTTTCATCGTCAGGCGCGCAAGACGTAACAACCGATTCCTAGCCTGTTTGGCTCGTAATGCGCTTAACCGTAAACCGCCTCTTGGCTTCTTTAAAGATTTCGTAATGGAGAAGGATGGCCGTCACAACAACTCTATTAACCTAAAACGACGCGGCACAGCGCCTTTGGTTGACCTTATCCGTGTGCATGCCCTAGCGGTTGGCTCGCGCTCAACCAACTCTTTCGAGCGTCTAGATGACATCCACGAGGCAGGCATTTTACCTAAGGGTCGCGCACGTGATCTTAAAGATGCCCTTGAGTTTATCTCTATGGTACGCATCTCCCACCAAGCGCTCGACGTCGAGCAAGGCATCGAGCCAGACAACAACGTCGAGCCAGAGAACTTGTCCGACTTTGAAAGACGTAACCTTAAAGATGCGTTCCAAATTTTAAGTAACGGTCAGAACTTCCTGAAGTTCCGCTACCAAGCCAGTAATAACTTTAAGTAGGTCATATGATAAAAAAACTCCTTAAAGCTCCGGCAGTGCAGTGGAATAGTAAGTTCGAGCAACTGAGCGAGCGTGCCAAAGATGAACGCATCAAGGCCTTCTACGCAGCTGGATTGCCTTCACCAGATACACCACTAAAGGACGTCCCTTTTGTGGCAGTAGATTTCGAGACAACCGGCTTAAATCCAGAGAAAGATGGCATTCTATCCATAGGACTGGTGCCGTTTACTCTGTCTCGAGTCAAGCTCAATCAAGCCGCCCATTGGACAGTAAGACCAAAAGCTAAGCTCGATGAAGAATCCGTCGTGATCCACGGTATTACTCACAATGACTTGATTGATGCGCCAACATTGAACGAGATATTGGCCGACGTGCTCAACGCATTAGCTGGAAAAGTCATCGTGGTGCATTACCGCCCCATTGAACGCGGCTTTCTAAACTGTGCTTTGAAGAAAATGCTCGGCGAAGGTATTGAGTTCCCAGTTATCGATACCATGCAGGTAGAATCAGACTATCAAGAGAAATTAACGGCGGGCATACTCAATAAGCTCAAAGGTAAACGAGCGGATTCGGTACGTTTAGGTCAAACCCGTCGTCGCTATGGGTTGCCAGACTATCCACCTCATCACGCTCTGATGGACGCAGTCGCAACAGCAGAGCTGCTTCAGGCGCAGATGGCCTATCAGGACAATGAAACCAAAGTACTTGGAGACTATTGGCTTTAACGCCTCGTTCTTGCCTTGAGTTTTGGGATGGAGTTAGTTAAAACAAATCTTGCTGCGGACTTGCTTCCTCTTCGAGAACCTTATTTGGCACAGGGACTTGACCCTGTGCTAGCTTGCGACGATATCGCTGTCGACAGAGTTTAATAATATACAGCTGCTGTGCCGACGTGTAAGAAAGCCAATTAAAGCGCTCTTCCCGCTTACGCATGCATCCTTGGCAATAACCTTTTTCATCAACCGTACAAACACGCACACAAGGACTTGGCACGGTAAAAAACTCAAGCTGTTCCATTCACACCCCTTGCGATAACATCCACTTTGTTCCCTTGAGCCCCCAGACTCATACACTAGGATAAGCTCATAAAGTCAGAATAATCTGAATTATGAGTCATTAGCCTCACTTGCAATATGGATATACAATTACTTCCACATCCTTGGTTGAAATCCCACTATACTAAAGATAACCTACTCCTGACAAAAAACAGTGTTTTATTAGTTACGCTGGTCAGCAATTTCATTTAGTTGGAGCATTAAATATGAAGATTTTTTCTAAGAAGGTACTCGCAGCAGTTGCGCTTCCAGTTCTTATGACGGCTTGCGCCGCAAACGATGCAAAACAGGAGGAGCCAATGAAAGCCGTTACCGCTCAGGATCTTCAGCACCATAACTGGAATCTGGTTCAAATTGATGGCAACCCAATTCAAATCGAAGAGCCAAACCAAGCACCACGCCTAGAGATCGGCGAAAAAATGACAGCGAACGGCAACGCAGGTTGTAATAACTTCTTCGGTCAAGGTGAGTTGAAAGACGGTCAGTTCCGCATTGAAAAAATGGGTATGACGATGAAAATGTGTCCAGGCGCGGCAATGGACATCGAAAGAACGGTATCTCAAACTCTTTCAGACTGGAGTGAAATCACCGTTACTCAAAATGGTCTAGAGCTTAAAGGCCAAGCGCATACGCTAACATTCGAGCTAAAAGACTGGGTAAACTAATACCACGCACAGTCTTTAATACAGTCTCGTCCTAAAATACGTAGTCTTCAAGGCCTAGCTTCATGCGAGGCCTTTTTCATGGTCATTTCCTTACCTCGCCTTTCAAGAATCGGTTTTACCTATTAGTAGAATAACCACATCCAGTTATCTCTGCCGGAGCAAACCACGTATCTTACGAACATATTAAACCGCTATATTAAACCAACTGAGATTACCTATGACCACCAAAGCACTCATTGTCGAGGGAGGCGCCATGCGCGGCATTTTTGCAGCAGGCGTACTCGACGCATTTCTAGAGCAAGACTATCGCCCTTATGACTTTGTTCTCGGCGTTTCTGCGGGCGCTTCTAATCTGTTGAGTTATTTAGGCAACGCACCAACTCGAAGCTATCAAGTCATCTCCGAATTGGCGACCAGCAAACAGTTCTACAACCCACGCCGATTCGTTTCTGGTGACCATTTGGTCGATGTTAAATGGCTCTATGAGGAATCTAACCGCCGATTTCCTTTAGATCAGGAGCGAGTGTTTACATCGGTGCCTTTCATCGCTGCGGCGACCAATGTAGCCACTGGGCGTCCCGATTACTACGAAATCACGCCAGACAATATCGCCAAAGCCATTGAAGCCACCGCTTCACTCCCTCTTGCCTACAAAGAGACACCTTGTTTTGATGGCGGTTGCTACACCGATGGCGGCGTAGCCGATTCGATTCCAGTTCGTGAAGCTTATCGCCGCGGAGCGAGAGATATTACTGTGATTTTGTCGCACCCATTAAGCTATGAAATGCCAAAGCCTAAAGCAGGCTGGCTAATGAAAAAGTTATTCGCGAAACATCCAAATATTGGGCTAGCGCTGGCAAAACGCGCTGAAAACTATAATGACTCACTACAGTCTATTAAAAATCCACCCAAAAATTGCGTGGTTCGAGTCATCACCCCACCCGAGGACTTTCCTGTGCAGCGCTTAACGATGAAAAAAGCTCTACTCGATAAAGGCTATGAGATGGGCGTGGAAGAAGGGCGAAGCCATGTAAATCATCTGACAGGTAAGCTCGAATATCAGCAAGAAGAATGTCATTTTTGCTAATAAGGAATGAGTAAGTATGTAATTATAGTGACTCACCCACTATAAATAGGAAGTTTTCTTGATGCGTAAATCTGATAAGAAGATCGACAATCTAATCAGAGAAGTGTTGACCGAAGTTTGTGAAAATACACTAAAAAGCTACGAGGGTTTTCTTTGGGTGACTCACAAGGTTAAATTTCCATCCTTCCCACAGAGCTTACAAATTATCTGTGTATTTGAATCGAACCAAGATAGAGCAAACTTCTTGATGAGCGATGGCCAGCAGCATGTCTCTACCAGCATCCAAATGGCGTTTAATCAGGTTGGTGTGCAGCTAAAGAACGTGAGTAAGCAAATTAGTTACGAAATACGTTAAAAGTGGAAAACACGTTAGCCAACATAACTCAAAAGCTAAAGTTGACGCCTTTCCTCCGCAGGAAGAAAATTAGTCACTGTGAGCGATAGAAGCGCAAATCTAAAGAGCAACAATGCCTTTCAACACCAACCTTCTTTTATTGCGATAAAAATAGCACTCATTGAGTGCTATTTTTACTATTTGAACAGCAATACCTTCAAGGCAGCATCCGGCTCTACATCCGCAAACTCTTCAGGGTTTGGTAAACGTTCGACAAAACTCAACTGCGGCGCTTCCTCTGCCATACTTTCAATAAGAAAGTCCGGCGTGACCGCTGGTGAGTTCACACACGCCATTACTTCCCCATTGGGTGTCAGCAGCTCATTCAAACGTCTTAAGATCTTCTTATAGTCTTTGGTTAACGCAAAACTGCCCTTTTGGAATGACGGCGGATCAATCACGACAATGTCATACGGGCCATACTTTTTGATTTTCCCCCATGACTTAAAAATGTCGTGGGCAAGAAAGCTCACTTGGCTCATATCGTGATTGTTCAGGCGGTGATTGTCGCGCCCTTTGTTGAGTGATGAACGCGCCATATCAACGTTGACCACATGTTCCGCGCCACCAGCTATCGCGGCTACCGAAAAACCACAAGTGTAGGCAAATAAGTTAAGAACACGCTTACCTTCCGCTTTGGACTTCACCCATTCACGACCATTTCGCATATCAAGAAATAGTCCGAAATTTTGGTTACGACCAATATCGAGTTGATACTGGCAACCTAACTCTTCAACCACAGGTTTGCTATCGAGTTCACCCCACAGCACTTCTGACGGCGCTCCGTCGCTGTATCGGTGCTGCAAAACTATCGCTTTGCCTTGTGCCTTTTCCCATATGGTTGAAGCCGCTAGCGCCATTAAACCATGTTGCAATGTCGTTATGAACATCTCGTCGACAGGCTTAAACAAGTTCACCAGCAGCTGATTAGCCGCCCAGTCACAAGTTAATTGCTCCAAACCTGGGAAGCACTTACCTCGGCCATGAAATAAACGGCGAACCTCGGTTGGTGCAGATGCCAAAGCGGTCTCAACCTGTTCGAAAAACACGCCTAATTTGTCGGCCTGCATCACTTGACCTTGTGGCTCTTGATTCTCTTGTGGCTCTTGATTGTCTTGTAATGAGGTCATTTCTTCGGCCATACTAACTCCCACGGTTTAGACCATTGCTCGATTGCACAATTCAAAGCTGCGCTGTTCCATTTTCTACCAAGATCAAAGTTTCTTGGATCGCAGATAAACTCATATTCTTGCTCAAATAGGGTAAAGCGCAATGCAAAAGCATGAAGATAGCCACGATCATACCCAGCGCTCTGCGCATAGATAGGATCACCAACAATCGCTGAACCTACCGATTTGAGTGCTACGCGGATTTGGTGGGTTTTTCCTGTCAATGGGCGACATAAAAATGCGCGCTCTCCCTCTTCACCCGCTAGGGAAAAGAACTGCGTCACTGCCGGGTTATTCTTACTTGCCACTAACTTCCATGACGCACGGCGAGAGCGCTCCATGTCTCCTGAGATGGTACCCTGCTTTTTCTTCGGTTTTTTATTGCCGATAGCTAGGTAGAACTTGTCCATTTGACGCTGCTGAAACAGCTGCGAAAACTCAGCAGCCACCTCTGAGCGTTTAGCAAGGATCAGCAAACCCGAGGTCATTTTGTCGAGGCGATGCACTAAAAACAGCTGCGGACAACCAAGGGTGGTCGCAACCTCTTGCACCAACATGGTATCCCCATCATCTTTGTGAACACTGACACCCGGGTGCTTGTTGATGACTACGAAATCATCATTTTCAAACTGAATATCGAACATGAAAGGCGTAACTTTGAAAGGTTTGGCTCGGATGATACACAAAAGCTGCCCGAAGAGCAGCTTTTGGTTTTCTTATACTCTGTTATCAGAAGAAAGGATAAGCAAAGACGATAAGGATTGCCGCAGGGCATATAAACTTCACATACCAAGGCCATACTTTCCAAAACCAGCCTTGTTCTATCTCAGGGTTGCCTTGCTTTATTTCCTCAAGTAGCGAATTTCGGCTCCAAATCCAACCGATAACCACTGCCCACACAACACCAAGTAACGGCTGCATATATACAGTTGAAGCAGTCGCTACTAAATCAAACAGAGCGTTAAAGTTAGCCGCGATGATTGCGCTGCATAGCAAAATAGCGCCACCCAGTATCATGGTCGCTTTATTGCGCGACATCTTGGCTTCTTCTTGAAGACATGACACAGGAACTTCTAACATCGCAATCGAAGAGGTCAACGCGGCAATAACCATTAATGCAAAGAATGCGATGCCGATGAGTTCACCAGCAAGTCCCATTGAGTCAAATAGTGCAGGCAACACTACAAATACTAGGTTACCCGAGCTGATAAGCTCACCAAGCTCATTGAAAATCTGTACGCCATTTTCTTTAGCAACAAACATAGCAGGAAGAATCAGCAAGCCCGCCATAAATGCGACACCAGTATCGATAATCGCTACCTGTCCTGCCGTCTTAGGGATATTGATGTCTTTGCTCAGGTATGAGCCGTAAACCATCATTGCACCCACGCCCAGCGACAACGAGAAGAACGCTTGTCCCATTGCATTAACAACAAGGCTCGCATTCAAGTGGCTCCATCTCGGCACTAGATACATTTCCAGCCCATCCATCGCGCCATCTTTTGTAAAGATGTAGCCAATCAACGTAATGAAGAGCACAAACAATACAGGCATTAGGCGAGATGACCACTTCTCGATACCATCGGACACGCCACGCTTAACAACAAATACCGTCATCAAGATGAACAGTACTGTCAAGCTCACATTGCGAGCGGTGCCAAACGTCACTAACCATTCAGCCACATCGTGGAGCCCAATCACTTCTGCAACAGGTTCAAGACCAAAACCAATAAGCCACCCCGCCAGAATGGCATAGAAACTCAGGATCATAGATGCAGTGAGCAGAGCAATCACACCAAACACGGTAGCAACCGGTTTATTTTTCACCCAAATTTTGCGAAGCGATGCAATCGGGTTGGATTGACCATATCGACCTATGGTCAACTCAGCGATCAACATTGGAAACGCCAGTAGCGCCATCATAAAAAGATAAACTAGCAAAAATGCTGCGCCACCATTGGTCGCTGTCTGTGTTGGAAAGCCCCACACATTACCTAAACCTACTGCGCTTCCCGCGGCAGCCATAATAAAACCAAATCGGGAAGTGAATTGTCCTCTATCGGAACTTGTCATTGTTTCGTACCAAATCGTCGCCTAGCGACGTAAATTTGAGAGTGACTTTCCGTGATACAAATAGCAACGCAAACCATCGCTTACTAGCGACCATTGTTCCTTGCGCGAAGTCTTTGCGACTCCCAAACTATAACTGTAAATTATTATGTACAGTGTAATTTTATCGGGAGCTTTGCGAATGGGTGGCAAGTAAAACAGGTAATATTTACAATTGGAAGCCCAAAACTGTCATCTGACGATTTTCCACTCTATTTATCTATAGTTCGTTTAATTAGCCATCACATGTCAACGCCTTAAGTTTATATACCCATACTTTGTACTGCCTTCCTTATATCGCACATCGCGTCACTTCACGTTCGTTAACACTTAATGCTCACAGCAGTGACTTGTTGTATTTGACAGACAGTTAACTATTCCAAATACTTGATTCTGAGATTATTATTTCCAAAACTGTCTTTCTATCGAGGCTCAATGGACAAGGTCTATCACTTTCTAACACTCGCAGGCATTGGTTTGTATTGGATACTCGTTGCCGGTGTGACATTGCGGGTCGTGCTCAAACGGCGCGCAGTCAGTGTTTCTCTTGCATGGCTAATGGTGATTTATATCATTCCAGTGGTCGGCGTGATTTGCTATTTCATGTTTGGTGAGCTTAACCTTGGCCGTAAACGCGCTGAACGCGCTCGCGTCATGTTTAAGCCCTTTGAAGAGTGGTTCTTTGAACTAAACCATTGTAATGCTCACGTACCCGACAATATGGGTACACACATTTCTAAGATCGATAACTTGTGCAATAAGCGCATGGGTATTCCCGCTTTGTGTGGCAATGAGCTGCAGTTGCAAACCACCCCACAAGAAATCCTGCTGTCAGTCATTGATGATATTGAAAACGCCAAACACAGCATCCGGATGGTATTCTACATTTGGCATCCGGGTGGTTTGGCGGACTCCGTCGCCGCTGCGCTTATCCAAGCAGCAAAGCGCGGAGTGGATGTCAAAGTCCTGCTTGATTCCGCAGGCAGTCCAACCTTTTTCCGCAGCCATTGGGCAACCATGATGCGAGATGGCGGTATTGAGTTAGTTGAAGGGCTTGAGGTTTCACCATGGCGTATTTTCTTGCGCCGTTTAGACTTGAGGCAACACCGCAAGATCATCGTTGTTGATGACGAGATTGCCTATACTGGCTCAATGAATATGGTTGATCCCGCCTACTTCAAGCAAAGCTCAGGCGTTGGTCAATGGATTGATATTATGGTTCGCATTGAAGGACCTACCGTCAATGTACTTTCTGCGATTCACTGCTGGGACTGGGAAGTGGAAACCGGCGATCGCCAACTGCCCTTGCAGCCAGAGTGTCAAATCGATATCCCTGAAGATTCTAAACCGGTTCAAGTGGTGCCTTCGGGTCCGGGGATGCCAGACCAATTGATCGGTCAGGTGCTAACCATCGCCATGCATCAAGCTGAAAAATCCGTGCGCATCACCACGCCTTATTTCGTGCCAAGCGCAGACTTACTTGAAACCATTAAAACCACGGCGCAGCGTGGCGTCAACGTTGAACTAGTGATACCCAAAAACAACGATTCTATGATGGTGAAATGGGCATCACGTGCCTTCTACACAGAACTGTTGTCCTCGGGCGTAAAAATTCATGAGTTTGATGGTGGGCTTTTGCACACCAAGTCAGTCGTGATTGATGAACTGTTTTGCTTAGTGGGCACCGTCAATATGGATATGCGCAGCTTATGGCTCAACTTCGAAGTGACACTCGCAGTCGAAGACCCTGCCTTCACAACCGAAATGCATCAATTGCAAAGCCATTACATAGAAAACTCTGAGTTAGTCGACTACAACAAATGGAAGCAGCGCAGTATTTATCACCGTTTCTTTGAACGATTGTTCTATTTGTTCAACCCACTGCTCTGATCATAAGGATGGATGAAGGCCAAAGACTTGCAACTCTTTGGCCTTCATGGTTTATTGCTATTATCTAAGCATTAATCTCAAACTCATTGCAGTTTGAATACAGACAGGGATCCTTAATGTCAGAAAGCAAAACCACCAAATTCGTCACTGCTGGCCGCGATAAAAAGTGGACAAACGGCGTCGTGAACCCGCCAGTACAGCGCGCCTCTACCGTTGTATTTGATACGGTAGCGGAAAAACACCACGCTACCGTCAACCGCGCCAACAAAACCCTGTTTTATGGTCGTCGTGGCACCAACACGCATTTTGCTTTCCAAGATGCGATGACAGAAATCGAAGGCGGTGTTGGCTGTGCGCTCTACCCATGTGGCACAGCGGCTATCTC
This sequence comes from Vibrio sp. CB1-5, assembly GCF_059412285.1. Lineage (NCBI taxonomy): Bacteria > Pseudomonadati > Pseudomonadota > Gammaproteobacteria > Vibrionales > Vibrionaceae > Vibrio > Vibrio sp. CB1-5. The sequence continues at coordinate 56,171 of NZ_JBJHPB010000016.1, forward strand.
TAATGCGATTCTTGCCTTTGTCGAGACCGGCGATCATATTCTCATGGTCGACACTTGCTACGAGCCTACTCGTGACTTCTGTGACAGCATCATGAAGAAAATGGGTGTAGAGACCACCTACTATGACCCAATGATTGGCCAAGGCATCAAAGATCTAATCCAACCGAACACTAAAATTTTGTTCCTAGAGTCCCCGGGCTCTATCACCATGGAAGTGCAAGACGTTCCGGGTATGGCAAAGATTGCCCACGAGCACGACGTAATAGTAATGCTTGATAACACTTGGGGCGCAGGCGTCAACTTCTCGCCATTTGAGCACGGTGTCGACATTTCAATTCAGGCAGCGACTAAGTACATCGTAGGTCACTCAGATGTAATGCTAGGTACCGCTGTCACGCACGAGAAGTACTGGGATCAACTTCGCGAGCAGAGCTACCTTATGGGTCAGTGTGTTTCACCAGATGATGCTTATCTTGGCCTTCGTGGCATCCGCACTCTGGATGTGAGACTTCGTCAACATGCCGAAAACAGCTTAAAGGTCGCTGAGTGGCTAGCAACACGCCCAGAGGTGGATCATGTACGCCATCCTGCCCTTGAAACCTGCCCGGGCAGTGAATACTTCCAGCGTGATTTTACTGGCGGAAACGGCTTATTCTCATTTGTACTCAAAACAAGCTACCCACGTGCCACGACTGCACTACTAGATGGCATGAAACACTTTAGCATGGGTTACTCTTGGGGCGGTTTTGAAAGCCTAATCCTTGCAAATGAGCCAAAGAGCTTTAACTCATTGCGCACCGTTGCTAATCCAAACTTTGAAGGCACTCTAATTCGTCTTCACATCGGTTTGGAAAGTGTCGAGGATTTGATTGAAGATCTAAAAGCCGGTTTTGAGCGCTATAATTCGGTTATCCAAGAGAAAACCGTTACTCAATAAACGTTGTTTTAATGGCTTTCAGATTGAAAGCCATTTTTTTAACTAAAGGAAATCAGAATGAGACTTAAAGCCGACGTCGCTATCTTAGATATTCTCGGGCATTTGTTAATTTGGTTGATATTAAGCTTCATCACTTTTGGTATCGCGCTATTCTTTTTCCCCTACTCCTTCTCCAAGTTTATTCTTAACCGCACCTATGTCATTGATGACATAGGAAGAGAGCGTAAGATGGATTGCGATATTGATTTATTCAGCGACCTAGGCCACGTGCTATTGTGGTTTGTGATTTCGATACTGACGTTAGGTATTGGCTACATTTTCTATTTCTATCGCGTTTGGAACTATGCACTGAACAACACGCGCGTAGACTAACCTTATTTTGAAAAGCTCAAAAGGCAGAGTTTCTTCTGCCTTTTTTCATTAGTAATAGTTCACAGTTGGGTCAACACATTGATAGATTTCCCCAATACTCGCATCCTTTGGTAGTTGGGAAACGGCTTTTTCTACTGCATCGAACTCTGTTGCATCGCAGGTTATAAGCTGTTGGCAAAGTGACGCCAAAAATCACAATTGTTTTCATTTTCCACCCTCTTGATAATGCGAACAATTTACATCATCATCGAGACAAATCTATAATCTGCATCAAACAACACGCCTTTGAGCTCAATTCCATCCATGCTAAGGTAATAAATCAGATATGGACTCGTCGTTTAGGATACTCGCTATGAACTCCCCATCCCCCATTCTCTATTATGTTTACGACCCAATGTGTTCGTGGTGTTGGGGCTACAAGCCGACTTGGGAGGCCATCCGCACATCGCTGAGCGACAAAGTGGAAGTCCGTTATGTATTAGGTGGGTTGGCGGAAGATACAGATGTACCTATGCCTATTCCGATGCGAACTCAAATCGCCGAGTATTGGCGTAAAATCGAGAGCTACTTAGGTACCGAATTTAATCATGACTTTTGGACACTCAACGAACCGAGACGCGCTACCTACCCGGCATGCCGAGCTATTATCGCAGCACGCGCTCAAGGTGCTGAATTAGCGATGAACGAGGCTATACAGAAGGCCTACTACCTTGAAGCGAAAAACCCGAGTGATAATTCTGTACTTGTAGAAGTCGCGACCAACGTTGGTCTAGATGTTGATCGCTTCGAGAGAGATCTCACTTCCGCGGAAACACATCAAGGCTTGCTAGAAGAGATTGCTTTCGCCCGCAGCATCGGCGGCAACAGCTTTCCTTCACTATTCTTGTCGAAAGGAAACAACATTCTAGAGTTACCCATCGACTACCAGCGTCCTGAGGTCACCGTGTCACAGGTACGTGCACTGGATACTTCTAGCTAATCATTAATTCTCTTAGCGCATCAGTCGTGTATTTGCTGTTTTATCGTTGTGTCATGTATACACTTATTCACGTCTATTATTTGATGAGTCAGATTATTTCTTCTCCTAACCGTTTCACCAACAAGAAAGCGTCTAATGACCAAAACCCAGTTTATTGCGCATTTTTTGCGTTTGAATCGCACCTCTTATTTGCTCGCGATTGTATTCATTTTCCTCGTTAATTGGTTGCAAGTTGAGATCCCTCGCTACATTCAGTTAGCGATCGATCTACTTGATGGCATCAACAACGAAAGCTACGGCCAGTTGCAGTATTACGTCTCCATAGTTGTGGTAATGGCCATTGCGATGATCATTACGCGTATCCTCTCGCGTATATATGGCCTCAATCCGGGGCGAATTACCGAAGCAGAGCTCAAGAACATTCTTCTTAAAAAACTCAATCGTCTCCCCCATGAATTTCACAGCAAGTTTGCCTCGGGACACCTTATCTCTATCGTTAATAATGACTTGATGGGGATTCGACTGATGTTTGGCGTGGGATTCTTACAGCTGTTTAATACCCTATTAGCGCTGTCATTAACCCCACTATGGATGTGGCGCATTTCACCTGAACTGACCTTGTATTCTGTGATTCCAATTATCGTTGCTTTTGTGATTTTTCGTATCGGCTTTACCAAGATGAAAGACCTGCATATGGAACAGATGCGCCGCCTACAAAAGTATTCTTCGGAGCTTATGAGCTACCTATCTGCGATTGATTTGATCAAGAGTCAGCAGATGGGGACTTGGGTTCAAGCTGAAACCGATGCATTGAACAAAAAGCTGCTTAATTGCCAAATGAAGCTAACCCGCATTCAAGTGTTCTACATGCCCGTATTGGATTACGCCAACAGCGTCATGAAGATCCTTATTTTAGGTCTTGGTGGTTATATGTTGATGCAGCAAGAGCTGACTCTAGGCAAAATCACCGCATTTCTCACCTACTCTGTCCTGCTCTCAATTCCCCTAATGGCACTGGGGCGTATTGCGACAATTTATCAGCGTGGCATGGTTGGTATCACCAGCTGTCAAACCATCTTAAACGCTGAAGTGCCCGAAGTTGATACCCAAGCTTTGCCAGCAGAAACACTTAATACACTCAAAGGACAAACCTTCTCGGTTCGCAATCTCACCTACCGTTATTCGGAAAATGATGCGCCCATCCTTGATGATATTAGTTTCGACATTCCGCCGGGTAAAAAAGTCGGTGTGTTAGGCAGTATTGGCGCTGGCAAAACCACCTTGGTGAACTGTCTTAATCACCATCTGGATGTGCCTACTAACTCAGTATTCCTCGGGGAACGCGACATCACCGGTTTCTCACGAAATGATTTAAGGCGCTTTGTAAAAACCATTACTCAAGATCCGTATTTGTTCTCGGCAACCATCACCGAAAACATCAAGTTCGGTAGCGGAAATAACACCATCAGCGACCAAGACGTTCAAGACGTTTTGGATCTGAGTCAACTCGCTGGCGACGTTGAGCGCTTTGAGCAAAAAGCGCAAACCGTGGTGGGCGAAAAAGGCGTCATGCTCTCCGGTGGGCAGAAGCAGCGCTTGAGTATTGCAAGGGCGCTGCTAGAGCCTTGTGATCTACTTATTATGGACAATGTGCTCTCGGCCGTGGATTACGAAACAGAAAGAAAAATACTCGAAGGTCTGTTTGCTCGCTTGGAGCACCAATCAGTACTTGTAGTCTCTCATCGCGTGAATGCCTTGGAATATATGGATGAGATCATCGTGCTTAACCAAGGTAAAGTGCTCGCCAAAGGTGACCATGCAACACTTTTGAAAACCTGTGATTACTACAAAGAGACTTGGCTATTGCAGCAAACGGAAACGGAGGCAACCCCATGCTAAAAGGGTTAGATGTAAAATACCTCAAGCACTTCTTTCAATTTGCTCAACCTTATCGACGCACGGCATGGATCGGTGTGGCTATGCTGCCGCTTTCCATCGCCTGCAGTTTGCTGTTTCCTTGGCTGATTATCCAAGTGATCGATGGCTACCTATCCCACGGTAATGTTGATGGATTGATCACCCCTATCCTCTATCTGGTCGCCGTGCTGATTGTCAGCTACATCGTCGATACCACCTATGCCTACAACTTGCGTAAAACCGGTCAATACACCATTGCCGATATACGCTCTGTGTTGGTATCTCGAGTGCTTAAACTGCCACGCAGTTATTTCGATATCACGCCAATTGGTATCACGCTGTCACGATTAACCAGCGATCTGGAGACCATTGGTGATTCGTTTGTTCAGGCCGTGGTGGGACTCGTCAGAGACAGCTTAAATACCATCGCACTGTTGATCATGATGCTGATTATCGATTGGAAGCTGACGATGGTGGTATTGGTGGTGATGCCACCTGTGATTTACTTGACGGTCTATGTACGTAATCGCCTGCGTCAAATGCATCAGATTACGCGCTCTGCCCTCGCAAGAGGTATTGGATACTTACAAGAAGTACTACTCGGAGTGAAAACGGTGCAACTGTATCGCGCCGAAAAGGAAGTCGAGACCAAGTACCAAAGCTACACCGATGAGTTTTTGGCCGCGCAGATGAAAGTCAACAAATACGACGCGATCCTGTTTGCGTTTATCTCCGGCGTCACCTCAATAACCATCGCCTTGATGATTTGGTTTGGCTCTGGGCAAGTACTTGAAGCCTCGCTGACATTGGGCGTGTTGATTGCGTTTATCAATACCCTTGAGAAAGTGTTCATTCCAATTCGTGATTTCACCTCGCAGATCGCCTCTATCCAAAGCTCTTTTGCCGCTTTTGACCATATTGAGGAGCTTTTTGTAGAACCGCTTGAAGAAGAAGGACATACACTGCGACCAAGTGATGAGATCAAGCCAAAGCTCGCAGAGTTCCAAAGCTTAGAGTTTCGCAATGTCAGCTTTAGGTACAAACAGGATGGGCCGTATGTGCTCAACGAGGTGTCTTTTACCCTCAGTAAAGGCCATCAGGTTGCACTGGTGGGCTCTACAGGTTCTGGTAAATCAACCATCATGCGTTTGATCACTAAGACCTATCGCGACTATGAAGGCAGCATTTTGCTTAATGGTATTGAGCTATCACATATCGCGGCAGAAGACTGTGCGCACCTGTTCTCGATGATGATGCAGGATGTTCACCTGTTTGAGCAGAGCATCGATTTCAATATTGCACTTGGGAAACAAGGCGTTGACCGCGAGCAAGTCATCGAGGCAGCACGCTACGTGTATGCCGATCGCTTTATTGATCAACTCCCAAATAATTACGACTTCAAACTCGACAAAAATGCCGCAAACCTTTCAGTTGGACAAACGCAGTTAATATCGTTTGCCCGGGCTATCGCGCAAGGTGGGCAAATCATGATGCTTGATGAGGCAACCAGCTCAGTCGATTCCATTACAGAAGATTTAATCCAAAAAGCGATGGGGCGTTTGTATCAAGACAAAACCGTCATCGCCATTGCGCATCGCCTGAGTACCATTAAACACTCTGACATTATTCTTGTACTCGACAAGGGCGAAATTGTCGAACGTGGAAATCACCAGCAACTCATCGAATTTAATGGGCTATACGCAAATCTGCTAAGTGAATCGAAAGGTGACAGCCTAGAGAAAAAAACGTAAGTAATATGTAATCCAATTCCGATGATGTCATTAGTTCCATTTACCTTTACTAATGACATCATTAATAACACTCATCATTCCCATGACAGTTATGCCAGCTTTGGTTATTCCACTTCATAATTTGTTTTAAATATTTCATGTCTGTGTAAAAATAGCCGCCAATCCTCTAGGATCCCCCCCAAAAAAATATACGTGCAATCTTCTAAATTTAAGGAGTATTTATGAGATTGATGGATTCGATCGCTAAGAAGCTAGTGCTGGCGATCGCCACTATTATGGTAACGATATCGATATTCGCTTCCTATTTTATTGTTAATCAGCGCTCCGCTTCTGTAGAAAGTCAAGTGACTCAGGAAGTTCAGTTAGTCACTGAAAAAACCGTACGCTCCATTCACGAGTTCTTTCGCGAGCGCTCACGCGTGGTCACAACCTTGGCAGAAAACCCGTTTATTAACAACTGGTTTGCCAACTATACTCAGCGGGGCTCTAACATAGATAGCGACCCTACCTATCAGTCCATTGTTGATACCTTTCAGTCTATTTCCAAACACGATCCGCTGATAAAATCGGTATTTTACGCCCCAGCCAATACTCATGAATACTTCGATCTCAACGGCCGTTATAACAACCTTGACTATTACACTACCAAGCGACCTTGGTGGTTTGAAGCACTAGAAAAAGACCGTCTTTTCATTACAAAACCACAAATTGATGCTAACGATAAAAGTATTGTTACTTCAATTAAAACTACGGTGAAAGATAATAAGCAGCAACTTATTGGTGTGTTGGGAATTGATATTCTAGGGACAGAAATCAAGCAAGGCTTGATAGATAAAATGCGCTATCAAGGCGTTGGTACTGGCTTTTTAATTGCTTCTGATGGTGGCATTATCGCATTTAACGATACGCAAAACCGTATTGACATGTCGACACTGCCAACTCTAGCCGACATTGACAAAGTGTTTGCCAATACCTCTGGATTTGCCGAACTTCAAAATCAAGTCAGCCGCCAACTACAAACCATTGGCTCTGTATCATTTAACGGTAAGCCGCACCTGGTATTTGTGGAAGCCGTTACTGATCCAAGTCTCGAACTTGATTGGCGTGTTGGCTTCATGGTGCCAGAAAGCTTAATTACCGAGCCAATTCAAGCCACTTTCTGGGGAACAGTCACGGTGATTCTATTGGTGCTGATCATCAGCGGCATCGCCATGTTGCTCATCATTAATCGTTTCTTAACTAAGCCTTTAAACAATGTTGTCACCGCGATGGACAATATCGCTGTAGGCGAAGGCGATCTAACACAACGTTTGGAATACCAACACGATGATGAGCTAGGCAAACTGAGTCGCTCGTTTAACATCTTTGTCAACGATATCCAGCAAACCACACAGCTTAGCCTTCGAACCACTGAGCAAGTCACTAACGATGCGATTGAACTGCATCGTATCGCTGAGCACTTTGGCAACACCATTGGCCGTCAAAAGAGCTACATTGAGCAAATCGCCACCGCTTCGACAGAGATGTCACAAACGATCAGTGGCATTGCGGACAATGCCCAGACAGCGCAACAACATGCTTCAGATGCGTCAACAAATTCTCAGCAGAGCCAAACACTGACTTTTGATGCAAGCAATCTGATGAATGACATCTACCAAGATGTCTCGAAGTCAGAAGAAGTGGTTGCCGTTCTTAATGACAATGCTACCGCCATTACCAGTGTGCTTGAAGTGATTAAAGGTGTCGCGGAGCAGACAAACCTACTCGCGCTCAACGCCGCGATTGAAGCCGCTCGTGCAGGTGAACAAGGGCGTGGGTTTGCGGTCGTTGCTGACGAAGTTCGCACCCTAGCCCAGCGCACTCAAGAGTCGACTGTGGATATTGAAGGCATCATCGCCACACTGCAAAACTCTGCGGCTAACGCGGTAGATTCATTGCGCATTGGCCGCTCAAAAACCGAGCAAGGTGTGGATATGATTGCTGAAGTCGACAATAAGCTCCGTGAAATTCATCAAACGATGGAAATGATCGACTCTCAATCTCAAGAAATCGCATCGATGGTGAATGAGCAAGCCATTGCTTCCGGTGAAATCAGTCAGCAGACCGTATCTGTGGATCAGCTGGCCGAAGACAGCGTCGCAGACACAAGCAAGATGCTAAGCAAAATCGACAAGCAACTTGAAATGGTGGAAGAGCTTAAGAAGACGATTGGGAAGTTTAAGGTGAGCTAAAACTTCTTCGATGAAGATTCAGAAGGGGCTCGTTTGAGCCCTTTTTCTATAGACAAGGTACTCTAATTCTCTTGCTCGTTCTCGTGGATCCTTCTAATCAGCTTAGCGGGTGTGCCACCATAGAGCGAATCAGGCGGTACGTCACCATTAACAACTGAGTTTGCCGCAATCACCGAACGTGCACCAATTGTGACACCTTGGTTGATTACCACATTACCACCAATCCACACATCATCTTCGACGGTAATCGGTGAGCACTGTGTCGCCCATTCGCGACGCTTTAGGTAGTTTAAATCGTGACTAGCGCAATAAAACTGCGTATTGGGGCCAATCAACACGTTATTGCCAATGGTAATTTTTGCGCCATCGAGCATGGTGACATTCATGTTGAGGAAGGTTTTCTTTCCAATCGAAATGGTTTTACCAAACTCACAATAGAATGGGGAGCGAATAATACTCGAAGCATCCATACTTCCCATCAGTTGCTGGAATAGCTCGGCACGTTGCCCATCATTAGTATTTTGATTGATGTTCCTGAGTAGATCCGCTGCGTTTTGACGGATTTGGTCAATGCTCTCTGAGCCTCCATCAAATTCTTCGCCAGCAAGCATCTTTTCGAATTCGGTCATTTTATCTCTCACGATCTATCTGCGAAGTTTTAGAATCGCGTATCCAACACTCACAGCAATTAGCACAGCACCAAAGAATCCCATCAATAAGTAGGCTTGAACTGGTAAATCCATTTAACCACCTTTCACTTTCGAATTGAGTAAACAAATATCTATATATGAACTCTATGACATGATTATCAACCGTAGGTTGTCTAATATCAAACCACTTTTAAAGCTCTTCACTCTAGTTATGTCTTCAAAAACGTTAGCTTCTGACTCTTAAGTGATTTGCACAAAGAAATATAGGCGAAAAAAAACCTGCCAGATAGCAGGTTTTCTATCATTCGAGTATAAGATTACTCTTCAGAAGCGTCGTCCGCTGCCGGTGCGTCAGGAGTATCGGTTGCTGCAGCATCTGCTACCGCGCCTTCGGTACCCTCTTCACCTTCAACTTCCGCTAACTCTTCCACTTCATCGATGCGCTGTAGACCGACTACAGACTCATCAGAAGCAGTGCGGATTAGCGTTACGCCTTGAGTGTTACGACCGACTTGGCTCACCTCTGCAACGCGAGTACGTACTAACGTACCTGCATCGGTGATCATCATCATCTCGTCGCCTTCTTCAACTTGGACTGCGCCAACAACTGGACCGTTTCGCTCAGAGACTTTGATTGAAACCACACCTTGCGTTGCACGACCCTTAGTTGGGTACTCTTCAAGCTCAGTACGCTTACCGTAACCGTTTTGCGTCACGGTTAGAATGTCGCCTTCGTTTGCAGGAACAATCAGAGACACAACTTGGTCATCATCTGCTAGCTTCATACCGCGAACACCTGCCGCTGTACGTCCCATTGCACGGACTTTGTCTTCGCTAAAGCGAACCACTTTGCCCTGCTTCGAGAACAGCATCACGTCGCTGTCGCCATTGGTAATATCAACACCGATTAGCGAGTCATCGTCACGTAGGTTCACAGCAATTAGGCCGTTAGCACGTACGTTAGAGAACTGGTCTAGTGATGTCTTCTTCACAGTACCGTCACCAGTTGCCATAAAGATGTACTTGTCAGCGCTGAACTCAGACACTGGCAGGATAGCCGTGATACGCTCACCTTCTTCTAGTGGAAGAATGTTAACGATAGGCTTACCACGCGCTGTACGGCTCGCTTGTGGCAATTGATATACTTTCAGACGGTAAGTCTTACCGCGAGTTGAGAAGCACAGGATGTTGTCGTGAGTATTCGCAACAAGCAGACGCTCGATGTAATCCTCTTCCTTCATCTTAGTTGCACTCTTACCTTTACCACCACGACGCTGAGCTTCGTAGTCGCTTAGGTATTGATACTTAACGTAACCTTCATGAGACAGCGTAACTACAACGTCTTCACGAGCGATCAGCTCTTCCATATCAATGTCATGAACAGCGGCAGTAATTTCACTGCGACGCTCGTCACCGTAAGTCGCTTGAACTTCTTCTAGCTCTTCGGTGATCACTTCCATCAAGCGCTCTGTGCTTGCAAGGATGTGCATTAATTCTGCAATCTCTTCTAGAAGTGCCTTGTACTCATCTAGGATCTTCTCGTGCTCTAGACCGGTTAGGCGGTGTAGGCGAAGTTCTAGAATCGCTTGAGCTTGTTGCTCAGTTAGGTAGTACAGACCGTCACGGATGCCGTATTCGTCTTCTAGCCAGTCTGGGCGAGCTGCATCAGTACCCGCACGCTCTAGCATTGATGCTACGCTGCCTAGTTCCCAACCACGAGAAACCAGACCAACTTTTGCTTCTGCTGGTGTTGGTGCGTTTTTGATAAGTTCGATAACTTCATCGATGTTCGCTAGTGCTAGAGATAGAGCCTCAAGGATGTGAGCGCGATCTCGTGCTTTACGAAGTTCGAAGATAGTACGACGAGTCACTACCTCACGGCGGTGATCAACGAAGCACTTCAGCATGTCCTTAAGGTTGAACAGCTGTGGCTGACCGTTGTTTAGGGCAACCATGTTGATGCCGAACGTAGTTTGCAGCTGAGTCTGTGAGTACAGGTTGTTTAGAACCACTTCACCGACTGCATCACGCTTACATTCGATAACAATGCGCATACCGTCTTTATCAGACTCATCACGTAGTGCGCTGATGCCTTCTACTTTCTTATCTTTAACCAGCTCAGCAATCTTCTCGATTAGGCGAGCTTTGTTCACTTGATAAGGGATTTCAGAAACAATAATGGTTTCTCTACCATTCTTGTCTTCTTCGATCTCAGCTTTCGAACGCATATAGACCTTACCACGACCCGTTTTATAAGCATCGATGATGCCTTTACGGCCACTGATCAGTGCCGCTGTTGGGAAGTCTGGGCCCGGAATGTAATCCATGAGCTCATCAATCGTGATGTCTTCATTTTTAATGAAAGCCAAACAGCCATCGATAACTTCCGTCAAGTTATGCGGTGGAATGTTAGTTGCCATACCTACAGCGATACCAGAGGAACCGTTTACTAGTAGGTTAGGAATCTTCGTTGGCAGAACCGCTGGGATTTGCTCTGTTCCGTCATAGTTAGGAACATAGTCAACGGTTTCTTTGTCTAGGTCTGCTAACAGCTCATGAGCGATTTTAGCCATGCGGACTTCGGTATAACGCATTGCCGCCGCTGAATCGCCGTCAATGGAACCGAAGTTACCTTGACCATCTACCAACATGTAGCGAAGCGAGAACGGCTGAGCCATACGAACAATAGTGTCGTAGACAGCACTATCACCGTGTGGGTGATATTTACCGATTACGTCGCCGACAACACGGGCAGACTTTTTATATGGTTTATTCCAATCATTACCTAGTACATTCATCGCGAACAGAACGCGGCGGTGTACAGGTTTTAGGCCATCACGCACATCTGGAAGAGCACGACCCACGATGACTGACATCGCGTAGTCGAGATATGAGCCTCTCAGCTCATCTTCAATGTTTACGGGCGTGATCTCTTTAGCTAGATCGCTCATAGAGCCAATATCCCTCTATATTTTGATCGTATATTGATACGTATAAGGTGACAAAATATAACACAAGAATAGTGGGTTCGGCATCACTTTCCCTGCCCTTTTATCAGGTTGTGACCTTGGTTGTGATTCAAACGTCCACAATTTGCACATTTTGAATCTATGGCTCTGAAATATGGCGAAAAAACACTCAAAACAATCGCGCTAAGTAAGTCGAAAGCCACAAATGCACCAATTATGCTCACTGGATAGGTTTTCCAAGTTGAAATTACGGTATACTTGCGCCGCATACCGGATTAGAAAAAGGCCGGAGTAGAGAAAGACCGGAACTAATATTCCCGGAACATTGAATTGTCGGAACAGAGAATTGGCATAGATGGACAAGCAGCAGAACGTCGATTTAGACGAAATCAAAAAATTTGAAGATATGGCAAGTCGTTGGTGGGATCTCGAGGGTGAGTTCAAACCTCTGCACCAAATCAACCCACTTCGTCTCAACTATGTACTGGATAATGCAAACGGTTTGTTTGGCAAAAAGGTTCTTGATGTAGGTTGTGGTGGCGGTATCTTGGCAGAGAGCATGGCGAAACAAGGCGCGAACGTCACCGGTTTAGATATGGGCAAAGAGCCATTAGAAGTGGCACGCCTGCATGCGTTAGAAACGGGCACCAAGCTCGACTACGTTCAAAGCACCGTTGAAGATCATGCCGCTGAAAACGCGGGGAAATATGACGTTGTGACCTGTATGGAGATGCTTGAGCACGTGCCAGACCCTGCCTCTGTGATTGCTTCTTGCGCCAAACTCGTCAAGCCGGGTGGTCAAGTGTTCTTCTCTACCCTTAACCGCAATATTCAGTCCTACTTATTTGCGATTGTCGGTGCTGAAAAGCTGCTAAAAATCGTTCCAGACGGCACCCATAGCCACGACAGGTTCATTAAGCCGTCTGAGCTTATTAAGATGATTGACGCTACTGAGTTAGTCGAGAAAGGCATCACTGGCCTCTCTTATAACCCACTCACGGATAGCTATAAGCTTGGCAAACGTGTCGACGTGAATTACATCGTCTATACCGAAAAGCCACTGTAACACTGTATGTGCTTCTGCTAATAAAGCACAACATATAGTATCAGCACCAATATATAGTATCAGCACCAATTTTGCCGCTTCGAGTTTGAACGCAAAATTGGTGCTACAGATTACGTTAATTCTACGCCACAAATCGTTTACAAAAACAAGACACTTTCGTCGATTTTGTATACTGAAATCGCACTTTTAATTATCTAGTTAATTACTGACAAAACTTGCCAAAGATCAAGGATTTTTTTTTCGGATTGTTTAAAACGAAACCGATCTCCTAGTACGTATTTTTATACAACTAAGTCAGGTCTAATCTCAATGGTAAGTATCCACTAACGTATTTTTTTCTTTCCCCTAGTTATCCACAGTTTCCTCAAATCGCCGAACTTGAAAATCTCGCTCTATAGCACTATCTTGTAACCCGTAAACTAAATGACCCCTATATCTTGTGTTGGAAGCAACTTTTTATAGGGTGACATTGATCACGAAGCCTTCGCTAAGACTCAACAAAATTTCATAAAAGCGAGGTTTCATATTGTTTTGTTAGGGAACACCTCAGAATGAACCAGCAACTTTCCGTTACTAAACGTAATGGCCGCAAAGAAAGTATTGATCTCGAAAAAATCCACCGCGTTATCGCATGGGCTGCTGAAGGCCTAGACAACGTTTCTGTTTCGCAGGTGGAACTTAAGGCTCACATCCAGTTTTATGATGGCATTACAACGTCTGACATCCATGAAACTATCATCAAGTCTGCAGCAGACCTTATCTCTGAAGACGCACCAGACTACCAATACCTAGCTGCTCGCTTGGCTATCTTCCACCTACGCAAAAAAGCGTACGGTCAGTATGAGCCACCAGCACTGTTCGACCATGTTTCTAAAATGGTTGAAATGGGTAAGTATGACGCGCACCTTCTTGAAGACTATACAAAAGCTGAGCTTGAAGAGCTGGACGATTACATCGACCACACTCGCGATCACGACTTCTCTTACGCTGCGGTTAAACAGCTGGAAGGTAAGTACTTCGTACAGAACCGTGTAAGCGGCCAAATCTACGAAAGTGCTCAGTTCCTATACATCCTTGTTGCAGCTTGTCTATTTGCCAAGTACCCAAAAGAGACGCGTCTTGACTTCATCAAACGTTTCTACGATGCGACATCGACATTCAAGATTTCTCTACCTACACCAATCATGTCTGGTGTACGTACTCCTACTCGTCAGTTTAGCTCTTGTGTTCTGATTGAGTGTGGCGACAGCCTAGATTCTATCAACGCGACGGCAAGCTCTATCGTACGCTACGTGTCACAACGTGCGGGTATCGGTATCAACGCAGGTCGTATCCGTGCCTTGGGTTCTGAAATCCGTGGCGGCGAAGCGTTCCACACTGGCTGTATTCCATTCTACAAATACTTCCAAACAGCGGTTAAGTGCTGTTCTCAAGGTGGTGTGCGTGGCGGTGCAGCGACTGTGTTCTACCCAATGTGGCACGGCGAAGTACAATCACTGATGGTGCTTAAGAACAACCGTGGTGTTGAAGAGAACCGTGTACGTCACATGGACTACGGCGTTCAGTTGAACAAGCTGATGTACGCACGTCTTGTTCAAGGCGGCCACATTACTCTGTTCTCACCATCAGATGTTCCGGGTCTTTACGATGCATTCTTCGAAGACCAAGACGAGTTCGAGCGTCTATACGTTCAATACGAAAACGATCCGTCGATCAAGAAGGAGACGGTGAAAGCGGTTGAGCTATTCTCGCTACTAATGCAAGAGCGTGCGTCTACCGGTCGTATCTACATCCAGAACGTCGACCACTGTAACACTCACAGCCCGTTTGACTCGAAGGTTGCGCCGGTTCGTCAATCTAACCTATGTCTTGAGATTGCACTGCCAACTAAGCCACTGAAAAACGTGGAAGACGAATCGGGTGAGATTGCGCTTTGTACGCTATCTGCATTCAACTTGGGGGCGATTAACGAGCTTGACGACCTGAAAGATCTGTCTGACTTAGTCGTTCGTGCGCTTGATGCACTGCTTGATTACCAAGACTACCCACTACCAGCGGCATACCGTTCTACAATGAACCGCCGTACTCTGGGTGTTGGTGTCATCAACTACGCATACTACCTAGCGAAAAACGGTGTTAAGTACTCGGACGGTTCTGCAAACAATCTTACTCACCGCACGTTCGAAGCGATTCAGTACTACCTACTGAAAGCGTCTGTTGAGCTTGCAAAAGAGCAAGGTCGCTGCCCATCGTTCCACGAGACGAACTACGCGAAGGGCCTACTGCCAATCGATACGTACAAAAAAGACATCGACCGAGTTTGTGACGAAGCACTTCACTACGATTGGGATGAGCTACGTGCAGAAATCATGGAGTTCGGTCTACGCAACTCAACACTGACTGCGCTTATGCCTTCAGAGACTTCTTCACAGATCTCTAACGCAACCAACGGTATTGAGCCACCACGTGGTTACGTTTCAGTGAAAGCGTCGAAAGACGGTATCCTGAAGCAGGTTGTCCCAGATTTTGCCAACCTAAAAGAGAGCTACGAGCTGCTTTGGAACATCGGCGGTAACGATGGTTACTTGCACCTTGTTGGCATTATGCAGAAGTTTGTTGACCAAGCTATCTCTGCCAACACTAACTACGACCCTAGCGTCTACGATAGTGGCAAAGTACCAATGAAGAAACTGCTTCAGGACCTGCTCACTGCGTATAAGTTTGGTGTGAAGACACTTTACTACCATAATACTCGTGACGGCGCGAAAGACGACCAGAACGACAAAGCAGCAGTGGTTGAGCAAGACGACGATTGTGCAGGCGGTGGCTGTAAGATCTAATGTGCGAAGCACACAATCAATACAGCATTTAAGATTAGATTTCTCTGCCCTTCCTTGTGAAGGAGGGGCTTAAAAAGGATTGCAGCATCATGGCTTACAGTACTTTTACCCAAACTAAAAATAACGCGCTTAAAGAACCCATGTTTCTGGGTCAACCAGTCAACGTTGCGCGTTACGACCAACAAAAATTTGAGATTTTTGAAAAGCTGATCGAAAAGCAGCTTTCGTTCTTCTGGCGTCCAGAAGAAGTAGACGTGTCAAGCGACCGCATCGACTACAACAAGCTTCCAGAGCATGAAAAGCACATCTTCATCAGTAACCTGAAGTACCAAACGCTTCTAGACTCGATTCA
Source organism: Vibrio sp. CB1-5 (assembly GCF_059412285.1). Taxonomy (NCBI): domain Bacteria; kingdom Pseudomonadati; phylum Pseudomonadota; class Gammaproteobacteria; order Vibrionales; family Vibrionaceae; genus Vibrio; species Vibrio sp. CB1-5. The sequence goes on from NZ_JBJHPB010000016.1 coordinate 72,235, forward strand.
AGGTCGTAGCCCTAACGTTGCTCTACTGCCGCTTGTGTCGCTTCCGGAACTAGAAACGTGGATCGAGACATGGTCGTTCTCTGAAACTATCCACTCTCGTTCTTACACGCACATCATCCGTAACATCGTGAACGATCCGGGTGTGGTTTTTGACGATATCGTTGAAAACGAGCACATCCTTAAGCGTGCGAAAGACATCGCACACTACTACGATGACCTGATTCAAGCGACAAACGACTACCACCGCTTCGGTGAAGGTACACACAACCTCAACGGCGAAGAAATTAAAGTTAACTTGTATGAGCTGAAGAAGAAGCTGTACCTATGTCTGATGTCAGTGAACGCACTAGAAGCGATTCGTTTCTACGTAAGTTTTGCTTGTTCATTCGCATTTGCTGAGCGTGAGCTAATGGAAGGTAATGCAAAAATCATCAAGCTAATCGCTCGTGATGAAGCACTGCACCTAACCGGTACTCAGCACATGATTAACCTGCTTCGTAACGGTCAAGACGATTTCTCATTCATGCAAATCGCTGAAGAATGTAAGCAAGACTGTTTCGACCTATTCAAAGAAGCGGCAGAGCAAGAAAAAGAGTGGGCAGAATACCTATTCAAAGATGGCTCTATGATTGGTCTAAACAAAGACATCCTGTGCCAATACGTTGAGTACATCACCAACGTTCGTATGCAGGCGGTTGGTCTTGATACCGCTTACCCAGACGCAACATCGAACCCAATTCCTTGGATCAACGCTTGGTTGTCTTCAGACAACGTACAGGTTGCACCGCAAGAAGCAGAAATCAGTTCTTACCTAGTCGGTCAGATCGACAACGAAGTAAGCGCAGACGACTTTGAGGGCTTCGAACTTTAATGCCAACCATCAAAATAAACTCTATCACCACGATCAAGTCTAACCCATCCAACACTGTCCTAGAGACGATGGAACAAGCAGGGTTAGAGCCAGAGTATAACTGTCGAGATGGTCACTGCGGTGCGTGTCGCTGCACTCTGGTCTCAGGTGAAGTGGAATATGTAGGGTTTGCGATGGCTTACACGCAGGCAAACGAGATTTTGCCGTGTATTTGTCGAGCGAAAACTGACATTGAGCTCGACAATATTGCGCATCAAATAAAGAAGCGAGCGTAGCCTTAATTCAAAGAATGCTCTTTCCTAACTAAAAAAACGGCTCCCATGAGCCGTTTTTTGTATCTTCAGAACTTATCATCTGAAGGAGGTCTCAAAGCGACTTTCGCCCGCTCATACCAATTGGTTTCTTTTTTCATCGCTCCAATAAGATCTCGCCATTCAGCAAAGGTCACAATCAGTGGATGAAAGCTATCAACCGGCTTACTAATACCATACCGCACTATCTCCACCTCAGGCTCAAAGGTACCAAACAACCTATCCCACACGATCAGCACTCCAGCGTAGTTCTTATCGATATACTGGGCATTGACCCCATGATGCACACGGTGATGAGAAGGTGTGTTAAACACCCATTCCAATGGACCAAGCTTGCGAATCCACTGGGTATGCACAAAGAACTGAAGCCCTAAGTTGAGTAAAACCACGAACACCACCCATTTGGGCTCAAAACCAATAATGACGAGGGGCATCCAAAACACCCACATACCTGACAGCGGGTACATCAGGCTTTGGCGAAATGCAGTGCTGAAATTCATGTTCTCTGAGCTATGGTGAACAACGTGTGCCGCCCACATCCAACGCACCCGATGACTGGCGCGGTGGAACCAGTAATAAAAGAAATCTTGCAGTACCATCAGCAGCAGAAACATGGAAAGCGACATCTCTATGTTAAACAGCTTCCACCCAAACACGAGCAGATAAAGCTTAGCGATGAACAAACCTGCTAATAAATCAGACAGTTGATGCAGCCCCGCTAGAGAAAAGTTACAGACCAGCTCCTTAAAAGAGTATCGAGCCGACGCAGGTAATCTGTTGCGTCTTTGCCCAAACCAATATTCCAACCCCATCATGAGCAGAAAAATGGGCGCTAACGCAATTAATAACAGTTCAGGTCTATCGGCGAGGGTTTCCATACTTATCCTTGTTTCTATTCTCTTTGATCAATGCTTACCATTTGGCGTAATGATCTTCTGTCAAACCCAGTAAATCCTCCAACGGATAGGTACGTCCATTCGATAGTGAGATAGTCCCAGAAAAGGTACCTACAAACTGACGAAAGTTACTTTTAAGCAACCAAAGGTTGAGTCGCTCCTTGCGCACATTCTTAGGGATAAAACGAAGATCAATCTGCCCATTAGAGTCGTAAATTCTCCAAGCAGAATCGGGATCGTGTCGATCAAATTCAAACAGTACAGCAGGAAGAAGTATTCTTTGCCCATCTATCCACAAAGCATTCTCGCTAACGCCTGTTTCATTGACGCCTGACGCAAGGTTTAACCCTATTCGGGTGCCGTTAGAGTCTGCACTGATGCTCGCCCAGCGCCAACTTGTCTCACGGCGCATAAACCCTGCTGAAAAGTCATAGCCTGCCCGCGCATTGTTGAGCAAAACCGACTTACCATCGACGTTCAAACTGCCTGAGACATTAAGCGCATTGTGCTTTTGAGTGTAGGTCCAGCCCGAATAACCCGTCGGCGAACTAACCATAATCGGTGCGCTGTCATGGCTCGGTGGGATGAGTGTTATATCCATAGAGAAGTGCTTGGACTTAACCATTGCACTCCAAACGCCTTCTTCGATTTTCAGCTCAAGTGCACCGCCGTTAAACGCAGCTTTCCCTTGCCAAGGTGACGGCGTCATAGAGTAACCAAGCCCCAATGGTCGAAGCCAACTTTGTTCAAGGAGTTCATTTCGATTGATGTCGTAAAGGTAGCAAAAGCTATTGCCTACATAACGTATATCGGCAATCGCGAATCCGATGACATAGTCGGGTGTAAATACGCTAATGAACTGGAACTGTTTGTAATGGAAATACTTGGCAACCGCACTGCGCTGTTTATCCATGGTTGAGAAGTAGCGAAAACTCTCTACATCGAGCTGCTCTGGTATTGAGGTGAGATAACCCTGCAACGGACGCCCAGTCTCATCGATTAAGGTTTTAATTTGCTGAATTGACGAGAGTTCCATACTCGAACACCCATAATGTGGTGATAGATTGTACAAGTATGAACCAGATTTCTCGGTCTGGACGAGCGTTAGAGCAAAAGCACCAAAGCGATCACAGTTTCAATAAAATCCGTTAAGAGCTACGTGAAGTCCGTTAAGAGCTACGTGAATAATGTGGTACAAAAAGAAAGGGCTGACGCTTAGGTCAGCCCAAAAGGAATGAATATTTGGTTCAATCTACTGTCGACAAAATTGAATCGGCGGTACCCATAGATACGCACTTATCGGCAACATGACGACCACCATCGTCATAAAGTGAGATTCGAAAACCGTCGTCAGACAGGATCTCTTCCATAGGAGCCTTCAACCACATAGCTGCTATATCACCGCACTTTCTACTGAACGCTTCACCAAGCATGATCTGTTCGTTCGCCACTTGATAAAACACTCTTATTTTAGATTGCTGGATCATATCTCCCCCTCCTACACACCACTGTTTTGGGGTGAGCAATCATTATAATCGTTTGGAGAAAAACAACTACTCTCAAAAATGAGAATTTGAAATTCCCTTTAGAGATCAGCTTATTGTGAACTAGATCCAATTTTCATATATAAATAACTAAACAGAATATTCAACAACACACACTTCAAACCCAACAGATCATGATAACTTATCAAGCGGCAAGAATATGTCTTGAGTTCTAGTCAAAAAGCCATAATCAGGAAACATCGGTTGATTGTCTAGGTATCGTCGCAGCATGTCGCCAGCAACGGTACTGATCACAGTTTTGACACTCTTTTCGTTGTAGCTCCTTTGCAGTTTGAGCGTTTGCCCCCACTCTCCTTTTGGTGTTGAGATCGCAACAGAGAACTGCTCGTTTTCTAGTTTACCTGTCGAGATAGCGATATCGGCCGAACAGTTTCCTTTCGTTGCTCCTGCCAGTGCCAATGTTGCACCTAACTGCTCGCTATCACGATCTAACGGAGATGCAGTTTTGGAACCTAAGATCCACGTCGCTCCACAGCACTGAGATACCTTCTCACTATCTTGTAACCATGATGCTAAACACCCTTTGGTGGAATGCTCCGAGATGGCGATGGTCGGCTTGTGCACTTCGACTAGGTGTCCAATGCGCTCCAACATTGGTTCATCGACACTGACCACATTGCTGTGTAGCAGTTTCTCAATCATAGCAAGTACGCGAGCACCGGTTTCTAGGTCGTCAGACGGGCCAAACAGCTTTACTTCAATGAACGGTAAGTAAGAGCGATAACCAAGTTCATAATCAGCGGGAAGCTGTAAATTCGAAAGCGTGTCAGCAATACCAGACTCAGACAAACCGAAGGTATAAATACGTCGACATACTCGACCCTTTTGATTTGGGAACTCAGCTTTTAGGTCAGGGATGATCTGTTCGACAGTCATCTTCTTAAACTCGCTCGGCACGCCGGGAGTAAAGTAAAACAAGCAGTCGTTGATCATCATTTTGAATCCGCAAGCGGTACCGATAGGGTTATCCACTACCGAGGCATTAGCGGGCAACATTGCCTGTTTGATGTTGCTCTCTGGCATGAGTTTACCGCGTTTCGCATAGAAGGATTTTAAGTTATCTAGCCAGTCTTGATTCAATACCAAAGGCTCATCCGCTGCTTCCGCCGCTACTTCAGCGCTCAAGTCATCCGATGTAGGGCCTAAACCACCATTCACAATAACTACGTCGAGATTGAGACTCAGCATCACCAACTCTTGCAGTAAAGACGCTCTTTGATCGCCAACCGTCGAGCGTTTGTACATAGAAAACCCATGCTCATAAAAGACACGACTGAGCCAAGCGGCATTGGTGTCCACAATGTCACCATATAGAACCTCTTCTCCAGTACTCAGCATCGCTATTTTAGGCATGTTCTCTCCTTATTCGTTTTTCTCTAGAATGACATGAGTTTGAGAAATAGCAATAGGCCTCTGTATTAACACGTTTTGTGCCCCTACCTACATTTAGAGCACTCAGTCGCTAGGTTTACGTGCAATCCTTGAAGTCGGTCATGCGCCCAATCGCTTTTGGATCTAAACTAGAAGCAACTAATCAATTAGTTATTGGTTTTGTACCTGTGGAGGGAAATGTATGAGCAGTAGTACCTTTATTGTCAACTTTGTTGGCCAAGCGACCCCAGCCACCATTAAAAACCTCGCATCAGTGACCCACGAAAACGGGGGGAAATGGCTGGTGAGTAAAGTGAACTTTATTGAAGACAACGTTGCCGCTGTCATTAAAGTCGAGCTTCCGAGTGACAATGCGCAAGTTGTCAAAGATGCCTTCAACAATCAACAAGGTTTGCTCGTTCAGATTTCAGATACTGACCCGCATCGTCATGAGCAAGAGACGGTTTTCCAGTTAAGACTCGACGCCAATGACAGAGCAGGTATCGTCAATGAAATCACTCAATTCTTAGATGGACAAAATATTCGTATTTTAGATATGGATTGTCACCGCGTGTTTCTCGCTGGCGGCGGCGGTATCGGGTCTAGCCTATTTACCGCCAACATGGCATTGAAAATCCCACCTGCGATGCAAATAGAAGACGTGGCGAGTGAACTTGAAGCGTTGAGTGAAGATACTCGTGTGATTCTTGAGTCGTAGCGGACTAATTCGCTTCAATTGAAAAAAGGGCAAACAGTGTTTGCCCTTTTTGTTTGGTTTCAAACTCACTAAACGCGATTGTCTCCAAACCCATAAGCGATGATTTGGCTTATCTCAGACAGCGAACGACCGGATTGCTGGTGCCATTCCATGAAGGCTTTGTTTGCAGCAGTCATAGCACGTTTGGTGCCTCTCCCAGAATCAATGATGTTGGTATTACGAAGATACCCTTCCACATCATTGGACAAAATAAAGGTATCTACACCCAATTGACGTAACGCATAAGGGCCGGTATTGCCCCCCAGACGAGCGCCGTGTTTTTTAAGATGTGCCCATAAATCCGTTATCGTCTCCTTCGGCCAATCTGCCACCATTTGAGCGAAAGAGTCATGTTCGAAGCGTGCTCGCTGAATCATCGCTGCATTGGCAGGAATCGACATCACCTTGGTCATATGACGAATAATCTTGGGATCTTGCGCTTTTTGCTCCCACTGTTCTTCAGAGAGCATGAGCAATGGGTCAACGCGAAATTGGAAAAAGTGCTCTTCAAAGTTTGGCCATTTGTTTCTTACTACTTTCCATGAGATACCACTTTGAAACACCTTCATCGAAAAAGCAGACAACCAACGATCCTCTGGAATGGCGGCAATTTCATCTCGCGTAAGAGGCTTAGAAACAATAGACTCAAGCCCCTGTTCTCCCCCTTTTCGCTCTGCTGCTCTCGCATAAATCGAATCAAACTTTTCCATAACTTTCCATTACTAACTGAACAATCAAACTAACTCGTATTGTAAACCTAACGCTTGGTAGCTATCTATGACCTCTTGGCGTCGATAGCAGTCGAGGCTGTGGTCGTTGACAAGCCCTGCGGCTTGGAGAAACGCATAGATGATAGTCGAGCCAACAAACTTAAAGCCACGTTTTTTAAGATCTTTACTGAGCGCATCTGATACTTTCGAGGTCGCAGGATAGTCCTCAAGTGCCTTATAAGTGCTGACTAACACCTTATGACTAGTAAACGACCATAGATAGTCGCTAAAGCTACCAAACTCTTTTTGGATCTCTATAAAGTATTGAGCGTTGGTAATCGTTGAGCTTATTTTTAGCTTGTTACGAATGATGCCAGTATCTTGCTGTAAGCGCAGCTCATCCTCTTTAGTAAAGGCGGCCACTTTCTCGACATCAAAATTGGCAAACGCACATCGATACCCTTCGCGTCTTTTAAGTATGGTGTACCAACTTAATCCTGCCTGAGCAGATTCTAACACCAGAAATTCAAACAAGGTTTTATCATCACGAACGGGCACGCCCCACTCTTGATCGTGATATTCTACATAGTCTTGTTTCGTTTCATCCAGCCAAGGGCAGCGATTAACCATGTTCGGTAACTCCGTTACGATCCATTTTCACTAGAGCTCAGCATACTCCTAACAAACGGCTTGTGCCAGTAGGGTACTGACACAGGCCGTGATTTTCTAAAAGCCGTGTTTAGAACTACGGTTGGTGAGATCTACTGTTGATTAGATCTTGAATCGACCAATCTCACTTTCTAGCTTCTGCGATAAGTCCGACAGCTCTACTGCTTGCTGAGCCGCTTCTTGCGCTTCTTCTGCAAGCTCATCAGAAACATCGCGAATGCCTTGCGTATTGCGGGTAATTTCAGATGTTACTGAAGCTTGCTCTTCAGCAGCCGTAGCAATCTGTGCCGCCATATCACTGATTTGCTCCACTGCGGCATGGATCTGCGTCAAGCTCGTTGCTGCGCTATTGGCATCATCAACACTTGTTTCGGCCAGCATTTTGCTGTCACCCATGATACCGACCGCCTTCGCAGTTGTGCTTTGTAACGTTTCAATTGTGCTTTGGATCTCTTGAGTCGAGGCATGAGTACGCTGACTCAACACACGAACTTCATCAGCCACGACTGCAAACCCGCGGCCTTGCTCTCCGGCACGAGCGGCTTCAATGGCGGCATTCAAAGCCAACAAATTGGTTTGCTCAGCGATATCTTGAATCGTCGACAGAATGGTATTGATGCTGTTGCCATGCACTTCAAGCTCTTGGATTACCGCAGTTGCTACATCCACTTCTGCAGCCAGATTCTGAATCGAGCCTTGAGTTTGTGATACTTGGCCTGCGCCATGCGTACTTGCTCCAACTGCCTCAGATGAGTTTGAGGCTGTCATGTCAGCATTATTGGCAATCTCTTGTGTCGCAGCAGCCATTTCATTAATAGCTGTCGCCACCATGTTAATTTCATCTTGCTGCGTTTGAATACGCTGACTTCTTACTCGCGCATGTGTTGCCGTATCTTTGGCTTGCTCAGACAGTGCAATAGAGACATCTTTCAAGTGCATGACTGTTTCATGCATATAACTAACAAACGTATTGAAGTTACGTGCGAGCTGTCCGACTTCGTCTTTACTTCTCGGCTCCAAACGCTGCGTAAGGTCCCCCTCACCAGACGCTATTTCTTTAAGCGCTTTTGATACGCGAGCCAGGTCTGTGACTAAGAAACTCATTAGCCAAGAAGCCACGACTGCGACTAACACTAAAATAATCAACGACGTTACAATCAGTTGCGTTAGTGCTGTTTGGTGACCAGCCAGTTCAGTCGCTTTGTCTAACTCGATAGCAAACACCCAGTTGGTGCCCGGGACTTGTGAGAACAACATAAGCTTTTCTGAACCGTTTAGAGTGAACTCCAAAATTGAGCGATCTGCTACTTTTTGTTCAATGGTGCGAGTCGTGAAGTTTTGACCAAGTGCAGTCACAGGCTCAAGCAACAGTGACTTCTTCGGATGCGCGAGAAATGTACCATTGGTCAGGTCTATCAGCATAGCACTGGCATTGTTACCGACATTTAGGCTAATAACATCGTTGACCAGTTGATCAATCAATACATCGGCACCTACGATACCCGCGAACTTGCCGTTCACACGAACCGGCTCCGCTATCGTCACCAATAATGCATTGGTGATCGCATCTTGATACGCCTCTGTGATGATCTGTTTGTTAGCAGCTTGCGCATCTTGATACCAAGGTCGGGTTCTTGGATCGTAATCGGCACGATTACGTTCTGGATGAGAACGGTGCATCTCCCCTTCTGGGGTACCAAAGAAGATGTCATCGAACCCACCAGCGATACGAGCCTGCTGCAAATAAGGCACTTTGTTTTCTTGATCAGCGAAGCCATTAAACGCGCTAGCAATGTCTTTGCGAATATCAATCCAGTTTTTAATGCCTTCAACGGCCGCAGAGGATACGTTGTTAGCACGAGCGGTGATGGCAGCATTGGTTTGTGAAGAAAGTTGATTGGCAGAAAGGATGGTCAAAGCCAAAGCCATAATGATCACTGCGCTCAAGGTAGCGGCAATGAGCTTTTGTCTTAATGATAAGTTCATAAGTTATTATTCTGTTATTTATAGGATTTATTGGCTATTCATTATAATTATGAATTAGCGGATTGCGGTCGAATAATATACACATTTGTTCATAAGATCGAGCGGTAATATATTGGCTTTTCACAGATAAATAGCGTCAACATTCTGACAACCATCAAAGTTTCGGCATAAAAAAGGGCAGCTAACAAGCTGCCCTAGTTTTGGTATTAGATTCGTTAATAACGCTCTGTCTTCATACCCATTAGCAAGCTCACACACATCATAAGCAAGATAACAGTGAATGGTAGTGCTGATGAAATAGCACCGGCTTGCAGAGCAGCAATCGCCTCTGTGCCACCAATCCAAAGAAGCGCAACCGCAATAGCACCTTCCATGAATGCCCAGAATACACGCTGAATAACGGGCGCATCGACTTTACCACCAGCCGTAATGCTATCTATAACCAAAGAGCCAGAGTCTGACGAGGTAATAAAGAATACCAGCACCAGAACGACAGCAATGATCGAAAGTAGCGTACCCATTGGCAGCGCATCGAACATTTCGAACATCGCCAGCGGCACATCACGTAGACCGTTAGCACCAAGCGTACCTACTTGGTTCACAACTTGATCAATAGCCAAACCGCCGAACACAGACATCCAGATCACAGTCACCGTCGTTGGGACAATCAGTACTGCGGTAATAAACTCACGAACGGTACGACCTTTCGATACACGTGCGATAAACATACCTACGAATGGGGACCATGAAATCCACCAAGCCCAGTAGAATACAGTCCAACCATGCATCCAAGCTTCGTCTTCGCGACCATGAGGGTTACTTAGTGGAATGATGTTCTTTAGGTAAGCGAATAAGGTGTCTGGAATTGCTGCGAATGTGACCGCATAACCAATAATCGCCACCAAGATCAGTAGTAAGAAAGCGACAATCATGTTGATATTACTGATGACTTTTACGCCGCCATCAATACCACGAAGCACCGATACCACCGCTAGCAGCGTCACAACCGCAATAACAATAACTTGTAGCGTCATACCCGCTTCAATACCGAATACGTGCTGAATACCGCTAGCCGCTTGCTGTGCGCCTAAACCCAATGACGTTGCAAGACCAAATAGGGTCGCCAGTACAGCTAGGATATCGACTACGTGACCTGCCCAGCCCCAAGCTCTATCACCTAAAATTGGATAGAAGACTGAACGCATTGAAAGCGGCAAACCTTTGTTGTACGCAAAAAACGCCAGTGATAGCGCTACCACGCCGTAAATCGCCCAAGGGTGAAGACCCCAGTGGAACATCACGGCACCCATCGCCAGCTCTTTCGCCTGTTCTGTATTCGCTTCTACACCAAGCGGTGTTTCGTACCACCCCGTAAAGTAAGCGACCGGCTCAGCCACACTCCAAAACATTAGACCGATACCCATACCTGCAGCAAACAGCATCGCCAGCCAAGACATGAATGAGTAGTCGGCAACCGCATCAGTACCACCTAGACGGATTTTACCGAAAGGCGTCACAATCAACACCAAACAAAAAACAACGAAAATATTGCCGGACCACATGAATAGCCAGTCAAACTTATCGATGATGCTCCACTTGATTCCATCAAGTGCACTTTTTGCCGTCTCGGCATCAACAATCACGGTCATTACTAGGAGAAGCGCAATAAAACCTGCACTGATCCCGAATACAGGGTTATGAACATCAAACCCCCACTTCTGGACATTATCCTGTCCAATGGTGTAGTCAGTACTATCAATACTGTACTTATCAATACCCTTTGTCATGAATCCTCTCTATGACCAAATTGCTTCCAACTCAAAGCATTTAATGTTCTATATAACGGCGACTTTGGCATACAAAAATCGCAGAGAACACGCATTAATCTACTTTTCAGCGCAGTACTCTACCAAATTATAAGTGTAATTTCACAATATGTGATTTTTATGGCGATATTTTAAACAAATAGCTTGGATATAAAAAAGATTAGTACTCGAAGGAGTATGATGCTTAAAAGCACAGAGTAGAGATGTAAAAAACGATATGACGGTGAGAGGAAAGAGAAAACCGGGCTTGATAACAGCACGAAAAACCACCAGGCCCGGATAGTATTTTAGTTTTTCGATATATTGCTATCAAGCTGCAAAACGGGTGCTGCATCAAGATCGTCTGCGTTCATCATCAATGAAATGCGCTGGATGGACGACAGAAGCAACGTCTGCTCCCAACTCTCCAGCGCTTGAAACTTATTCACGAAATTATCTTGTAGTGGCGGTGGCGAATTCTTCAGTACCTCTTGACCTTTTTCAGTCAATACCGCGTGGACTTTGCGTTTGTCTTGTTGGCTACGTACACGCTTGACGTATTCCTGCGCTTCGAGACGGTCAATAATCGTCGTCGCGGTCGCCTGACTAATATTAGTGGAATTCGACAACTCACGAATAGTCACATCCCCCATATCTCGAATGGTATTCATGAGGATCAATTGCGGGCCAGTCAAACCACACTCTTTCTTAAGCTTCTTCGAATGTAGATCGATAGCTCGAATGATCTGACGCAACGCTACTAAGACTTCTTCGTGTTTTTCCAAAACTCATTCCAAACGTTCACTGATATTGCGGGCACTTTATAACAGAACTTCTCTGTTGATGCGTGGGAAATTTGATAAAAATCATGTGGGATCACATTCCTAAAACACTAGGACAGACCATTCTCCAACGCATACTTCGCTAATTCTGCCGTAGAATGCAAATCCAACTTATGCTTAATATTCTGACGATGCGTCTCTACGGTTCGATAAGAAATACTCAACAGTTGAGCGATCTTCTTACTACTGCACCCTTGAGCGACCAAAGTCAAAACAGACTCTTCTCGGCGACTCAACGGATTCGATTTAACCGCCGTTGGAGTGATGTCTTGAGAAAACAATGTTTGAGTCACCGACTCGCAAAAATAGGTCGAACCTTGATGGACAGTCTTAATCGCTTGCACCATTTTCTCGGCTGAGATCTCTTTAAGCATGTAGCCCACTGCCCCAGCCTGCATCACCTTCATAATGTACTCACGGTTGTCATGCATAGTCAGCATTAATACGCGAACATTAGGCAATTCCGCTTTTAACACTTCGGTCGCCTCGATGCCGTTCATAATTGGCATACTGACGTCCATCAATACTACATCTGGCATCGACTGTTTGATAACTTCAACCGCTTCCACACCATTACTAGCTGTTGCCACCACATCAATATCGGGTTCGCGCTCTAAACGCGCCATAAATCCTTCAAGCACTACTTGATGATCATCGACAATCACTACACTAATTCGGTCGTCCATCACACCGCTCCTTCTACCGTCAACAACACAGTTATTTCCGTTCCTTTGCCATACTCACTAATCAGCTCAAACTCACCACCGATAAATTCGACTCGCTCGCGCATATTACGCAGACCTATACCACGGCTATTCATCGCGCTACTGACATCAAAGCCAACACCATTGTCAGACACAATAAGTTGCAGTACTTCACCAAACTGCTTGAGAAACACCGTCACTTCGGTCGCACTAGCATGCTTTTCAATGTTGTTTAACGACTCCTGCACGACTCGATACAGTGTAGTCGCTACTTCCGATTTCAGTTTGGGCGTATTGGCGTCAAGCACCAGGTTTGTATCCGCCATCGAGTAATTTTTAAAGTCTTGCAGCAAGGTGGTAATCGCTGCTTCAAGTCCAATATCATCCAACGCGCTTGGCCTTAGATGATGAGATATGCGTCTTACTTCCATAATCGCTTCTGACAACGAGGATTGAGATTGTTTGAGATGATCCATAGAGCGGTCATCGACACTACCCGTGTCCATCAACTCCAAGTGACACTTACTCGATACGAGCAACTGATTTACGCCATCGTGAAGTTCCCTTGCTAAATGCTTGCGCTCATCTTCTTGAAACATTACCGTCTTATGTGCCAGTTCTTTCAGGTTCTTATCGGCAAGCTTGTGTTCGTGCCAATTGATCGCCAGCGTCAATACAATGATCACCGCCACCGTGACGGCAAAAATGGTAACAATAGAAAACATGGTAGTTTCGATATTGTTGTCGATGGCTGCGCGCAGCACCGCCACTTCTTGGGCGACATCTTCAATATACAAGCCTGTACCAATCATCCACTCCCATTTATCGAGCCATGCGGCGTAGCTCAACTTGGTGACCGTTTCGCCTGTTGACGGTTTTTGCCACAAATACTGGTGAAAACCGCCTCCCGCTTGCGCTTGAAACAGCAGCGCTTCTATCAAGTAATCGCCATCTTGATCTTGGAGTTTTAGCAGGTTGCGTCCGACTAATTCGGGAATGATGGGATGAACTAAATTGGTGCCTTCCTTGTCGTAAGCAAAGAAATACCCGTCTGTGCCATAACGAAGACGATTCAAAATAGCTCTCACCTCGGCTTTCGCCTCTTGTTCGGACAGCGTGGGGTCTAGATACGCTTGTTCGATGGCATCAAAAGCTAATTCAACACTGTCTTTCAATGCCGCTTCTTTCGTGCGAATCAAACTCTCGCGAAAGATACTGATTTCCTTTTCGCCTAACGCTTTAGCTTGGTAGAGAGTAATCCAACTGACGCTCGCGGTTACAATGACCAGCGGGATCAACGTCAGTAGAATCAGTTTGGCTTTTAACGGCATAGAAATCCTTTCCTAAATTCGCCTTTTGCTATATTCGCCCCTTAACTGCATTCACCTTTGCACTTACGAGTAAAGCTGCACTAAATGCAGCTTTACTAACCTTACCAACGAGTGGCGGTGAAATGAAACGCTATGCTGAGCTTACGCCAAGGCGATCACATTCCATAGAACTCTGGGAAGATGAGAAGAGAAGCTAGCACCACTATCTGTATCGCGATGAATGGCATCACGCCTCGATAGATATCACGTGTCGTGACTCCATTTGGCGCCACTCCCTTAAGATAAAACAGGCTAAATCCAAATGGTGGTGTTAAGAACGAGGTCTGTAGGTTCATCGCAATCAAGATAGCAAACCACGTCATGTTGATACCCATCAGCTCGGCGACTGGCGCAATCATAGGTACGATGATGAAGCAGATTTCAACGAAGTCGATGAAGAAACCAAGGATCAAGATAACCAGCATAGTGATGATCAAGAAGCCCCATTTTTCACCTGGAATTTCTAGCATCCACTCTTCCACCAGCATATCGCCGCCAGTGTAGGTAAACGCCATTGAGAAAGCGGTCGCACCAAGCAAGATTGCGAACACCATCGCCGTCACTTTTACCGTTTCTTTGGACGCATCGTAAAGCATGCTCCAGCTAAATTGACGATAAAGCACAGCCAACACAATCGCACCAGCGCCGCCCAGTGCTGCAGACTCTGTTGGCGTCGCAATACCGGCGAATATCGAGCCCAGTACGACTACAATCAACGCTAAAGGTGGAATTATAGCTTTAAGGGCCGTTTTCACCTCTTCTGAGCGTGAAATAGACTCATCACGTGGGATTGGCTGCGCGCTCTCTGGGTTCAGCTTGGCATAGATAAGAATATAGAGTACGTAGGCACCAACTAGAACAAACCCTGGCCACAGCGCCGCTTGGAATAGATCGCCAACCGGCACACCCAACACATCACCAAGCAAGATGAGTACGATAGAAGGTGGAATGATTTGTCCAAGGGTACCCGATGCGCAAATCGTACCGCAGGCAAGCCCTTTGTCGTAATTGTACTTAAGCATGACAGGCAGAGAGATAAGACCCATTGCTACAACAGAAGCACCAACCACACCCGTTGATGCGGCCAGCAATGCACCCACCAGCACCGTAGAGATAGCAATTCCGCCTCGCACACCACCAAATAAGCGTCCCATTGACTCCAAAAGCTGCTCTGCTAAGCGCGTCTTTTGAAGCACCAACCCCATGAAGACAAACAGAGGCACCGCCATGAGTACCGTATTCTCCATGATGGATTGAATTCGATATGGCATAAAGGCAAACATCTCCATGCCTTCAGCCCAAACACCAAAAATTAATGCAATGCCACCAAAGGTGAAGGCGACAGGGAAACCAAGTAGTAGCGCGAACAAGGCTACAAAAAACATCACAATACCGATCATGAGAACGTCCTTATTCTTTAGCGTCGGAAGACTTTGCGTACATCAAATGCGGATTAAACAATTTGTTCAATGAGTGAAGCACCAATCCGCAGCCAGCAATCGCCATAAATGAGAAGGACAATGGGATCATCGCTTTAATCACCCAACGATAAGGTAAGCCACCTGGGTCACCGGAAGTTTCACCAAGCTCAAAACTTTCTTTCGCAAAGTCGATACCGTACCAAGCGACCAATAGGCAAAATGGGAACAAAAAGATAAAGGTGCCGAGTAAATCGATAATGGCCTGCGCCTTCATAGATAAACGCTCATAGAACACATCCACACGAACGTGGCCGCCCGCTTTAATGGCATAAGGCACACCTAATAAGAACACCGCTGAAAACAGGTGCCACTCCATTTCTTGGAAGGCAATCGACACATCATTAAAGACGTAGCGCATGACAACGTCATAAACCACGTTTGCTAACAGAAGAAGAAAAAGAACACTGGATAGCCACCCGAGCGCATCGGCTATCTTGTTAAACAGTCTTTCGATATAAATTAAACTACGCATACAACTTTCCGCCTATCCGCCGTGATTCGTTAATAATTATGATTAGGGCGTACGACAATGGGTATAAAAAGAAAGTGGCGCAGGAGCTACGCCACTTGAGCTGGGGGTTAGTCGTCGAACTTGTTTAGGTAAGCTTTCGACGCGATATCAGTCCACGAACGTACTTGCTCTAGGTAAGCGGCTTGTGATGCTTGGATCTCTTTCGCCATTTCATCTTTGTCAGCGTGTTGCTTAAGCAGTTTATCGTTGGCATCACGAAGCGCATCCAACACTTCTTTCGGGAAGTCTTTCACTTTCACGTCAGGGTAATCCGTTTGGATAGTCGCCCAGTTTTTACCACTTTCGTGAGTCGATTGAATGTACATGTCGTACGCGGCTGTCTTCATTGCAATTTGCAGAATCGCTTTCAGATCATCCGGAAGTTTGTTCCAAGTACGTTTGTTAACGAGGAACTGAAGCTCTGTTGCTGGCTCATGCCAACCTGTGTAGTAGTAGGGTGCGATTTTGTGAAAGCCCATACGAAGATCAAGTGAAGGGCCTACCCACTCTAGCGCGTCAATCGTGCGACGTTCTAGCGATGTATACAATTCACCCGATGCAATATTCGTTGGTTTAGCGCCAACTTCAGCTAGGATTTCGCCCGCGAAGCCAGGGATACGCATCTTCAGACCTTGTAGGTCCTCTACGCTGTTGATCTCTTTCTGGAACCAACCACCCATCTGTACGTCAGTGTTACCACCAGGGAAAGACAGCAAATTATGTGGGTCATACACTTTTTCCATCAACTGCATACCACCACCGTGGTAGAACCACGCATACTGCTCAGGTGCCGTCATACCAAAAGGCATCGTCGTAAAGTAGAGGGTATTTGGCACCTTGCCTTTCCAGTAGTAAGACGCAGAGTGACCCATGTCGTACTGGCCAGATTTCACCATATCAAACACACCGAATGGCGCTTTGTGTTTGTTGGATGAATCTATTCGGATTTGCAGACGACCGTTAGACATTTCCTCAGCCATTTTCGCCATGTTCTTGGTCGCATCACCGAAAATTGGGAAGTTTGGTCCCCAAGTTTCTGCAAGTTTGAGGCGATAGACTTTATCGTCAGCGCTGGCATTGCCGGCAACAAACGCTAGGCAGGTTGCAGCTACGATGGCCGTGCTCTTCATGACACGTGATACTGATTTCTTGATTAGACTCATTATCCAGTTCCTTGAGTAGGTTCCTTTTTGAAGCCAGTAACTGACTCCAAGTTTCACATTCCAGATAACTATGGATGGAAAACCCAGCAAGGTGTATTAGTACGAGCACGCAGAGTTATAACTATCAATAGAACCCTTTAGACCTTGGTATTAAGTATTAATACGTAGGCTATTAGCTCAAGCTAAAAGCAGGACTTATTAATTCAAAGAGTTACAGGCAATGGGAAGTTGATAGGGATGAGATAAACACGTACGCATTTATTATCAGCAAGATATTACACAGTGGCTACTTTTGTGACATCTGTCGCTAACATCTACCGTTTAGCCAGACGACAAGATCAAAAAAACCCCTCGAGAGGGGTTCTTTTGAAATTGGGTAAAGTGAACGCTTACAGCGCTTTGTAGATCACTTTGTTGCCCGCTAGCTGCTCTTTCGCTACCAAACCTTCTTCAAGAAGTTTCTTTAGAGCGCCAGTTGCCCAAGAGGCTGCTTTCGCATCTTCTTGGCCAGCAGCAAGGCCGATACCTTTCGGGTTGATGCCTTCAGCGTTGTTAGCAACGATGTCTAGCACCTGTTGCTGTTTAGGAGTTAGGGCTACATCAACTTTTTTTGTCGCAGTTGCGGTTTCAACTACAGGTGCTTTTGCTACAACAGGCTTTGCTGTTTTTGTTGCAGCGGCTGTGTTGGCAACTACCGCTTTAATACGCTTTTGCAATTTTGCTTGCACTTTGCGCTTATGAGCAAGTCTCATCGAGTTTTCTCTCCAATTCACTGCATCAAGGCAGTGGTCAAAATTTGAAGCGCGTTTTATACCAAAATTTTGAATGCTTTTGTAGGGTCTTGACACAAACTCGAGACAAAAATGCCGTCCCGAGCCAACAATGACTATTATTTATACAATAAACTTTGTGGTTGTTTCACCAGTATAAAGTGAGGTCAGTATTCATTGATGGCACCGATTATGGACACATTACATCTTAGCAATCACCACTATACTTGGGACTCCCCTACCGTCAGAATGCTGGCCGGCGTGGGTGCGTTGGTCTGTTTCTGCTTTTTATTGCTCTCGCCGTCTTGGGAGCATGCGTGGCTGTTCATTGGCATTTTTGCGGGCGTGTCGGGCTTTGCTTACCTTATGCTACAAAAAAGTCGCGTCACGTTTACCCTAACCAGTACTCATCTTCAGCAGCATTTGTTTAAAGGCGGTTGGGTGCTGCGCTGGGCGAATGTTGAAAGAATTGGGATCTGCACTCAACATCAAGAGGGCTGGCACAAACCTCTACCCTGGATTGGTCTTAGGATTAAGGAGTACGGCCCTTATTTAGATGCCATCTGTCCGCGAATTGCCACCGATATTCTGCTCAGCCAACGAGCACTACTTTATATCGGCGTACAGCAAACCTCACCGACCAAGAGCTTTGAAGACATTGTTCTTGACGCCGAACCCTTTATCGATGAGCGCGGCATCGAATACAAAGGCCTGCTGGCCATGCTTGCCAATCGTATGAAGCATCAAAGAGAGTTCTACGGATACGACGTGTTCATCGGCGAAGCCGATTTAGATAGAGCGGGAGAAGATTTTGTGGGACTGGCTCGACGTTATCAGGCAGCTGCAAGCCGGAGTGAGGTTTAGCATGCCGAAACGTGGAGGCTCGATAATGTATATCGACGAGATTCGATGTACTACGCCAATGCAATAGCCCCGTCATCCTCGCGAAAGTGAGGATCTTTGTCGGCGAGTATTGTGCTCAAATTAGGTGAGTCACTCGTCGCATGAGATCCCCTTTTTCAAGGGGATGACGAAAATATGGGGATGACTAGATTATATTTTTGACTATGTAAAACTTTAGTAAAGTGGCATCTCGTCAGCAACGTACGGATTGGAGACACGCTCACGACCAAACGTCGACTCTGGACCATGACCAGGTACAAATTTCACATCATTACCTAGTGGCCACAGCTTGGTTTTGATCGAGTTGATTAATGTTGCATGATCACCTTGTGGGAAATCCGTACGACCGATGCTGCCATTAAACAGCACATCACCCACAAATGCGACCTTAGCGTCATCATTGAACAAGCAAACGTGGCCCGGTGTATGACCTGGCGTGTGGTATACGCTCAGTGATTGATTACCGAAAGTGACAACCTCGCCTTCATCTAGCCACTCAGTTGGCTCAAACGCCTCCGTTAGTGGCCAGCCAAACATCTGGCTCTGCCCTTCCAAACCTTGCAGCCAGAAGTTGTCGGCTTTATGAGGGCCGATAATGTCAACCTTGAGAGACTCAGACATTTCTACCGTACCACCGACATGGTCAAGGTGACCGTGAGTTAATACCAATTTTTCAACCGTTACGCCAAGCTGTTCAACCAAAGCTAACAACTGTTTTACGTCGCCGCCTGGATCAACCACAATACCTTTCATAGTTTCGTCACACCATACAATAGAACAGTTCTGCGCGAAGGTAGTGACCGGTACGATTTGATACTTAAGACTCATGATAAACCCTATATTTTGTAAACTGTGGCGACTATGACACTGTCCCAGAAGAATAACAAGTCTCTGACTCACGCCACACAATGAAATTCAAAGCAGTGAAAACTCTAGGTTATAGATACAACGCTATTCTCTAGAAACACAAGCTTCTAAAAATAAAAAAGCCACCGTGACCTAATCTCCACAGTGGCTTTGCTAAAGTGTGTATTCTATCGATTACTTGATAACGCAGCCTCTTCTGCTGGGTCACGCTTATCGTCGTAACGATACACATCGCCTCGAAAATGTGCTTTGCCATCAACCAACCAAGCAGTCTGGTAGATGATGTGCACAGGAACGCGCTCTTTGAACGCGATGGCTTTATTAGGCATCGATGAAGCAACATCCTCTAAGCTTTTTCCTTGTACCTCTAATAGCACCTCTGCAAACTGATCAGCATGCTCTACCCTGACGCAACCTGAACTAAAGGCGCGCAAGCTTTCATCGAACAAGTGCTTACTTGGTGTGTCATGGAGGAATATCGCTTGAGCATTCGGCGTGTTGAACTTGTATTGCCCTAGCGCATTTAACTCACCTGCCTTTTGGCGCATGCGGTAAGGAAAGCGTTTCGCATTCACTTCGCTCCAATTGATCATGGTCGGGTCAATACGGTTTTGGCTTGCCCACCCTTCCAATATCTCGAAGCGCTGCGAGAATAAGTAGGTTGGGTCGCGTTTCACTTTTGGAATGATGTCTTTGACCATAATCTTCCAAGGCACATTCCATGTTGGGTTAAGGATCAATGAATCCATTTTGGTTTCAAAGATCGGCGTCTGGCGACTGGTTTTTCCAACGATGACTCGAGTCTCGAAACGCGTTTCTCCTTCATCCCAATACTTGAGCTGAAAGCTAGGCACATTGACCAAAATGATATTCTGACGCTGCTCTGGCCACAAACGTGAGCGCTCTGAGTTCAAGGCTAAAATCCTTAACTTGTCATTGGCAGACTTGTTAAGCCATTCGATGGTGTTTGGCCCTATAATGCCATCATCATTGAGCCCGTAGAGACGCTGAAACTCGCGCACGGAGAAATCGAGCGATTTATCAAAGAGATAATCTTCGCGAACCAAGACCTCAACATCCGCTGCTTGCAGCCGCTCTACCAACAACGCATATTGTTGTGGTAATAACACATCGCCCTTGCGCAAAAATCCAGCTTGTTCGTATAGCGGCATGTCCAATTGCGACTTAACTACCAAATCAATATACACATTTTCAAATCCCGGCTGTTTCAGCATTGGTGAGGCGAGACTTTTCACGTATTCCGCCTGTTTTCCTGTTTCAAAAGCGGAGACTAGCAAGTCCACTTCCGTCGCAGAAGGTCTTGGCATGACCTCATTTAAATCAGAGATGAAATACCACTCTTTACCTTTGTCTGCGGAAGCAGCGACGTAACTCATATAGAGAAGAAATGTGTCGGTTGTGAGCTTATCGTACAGGGCTAAGTCTTGTTTTTGATAAGCGGCTTGCATTAACTCGACACGGCGTTCAAACACCGGGCTGAAGCCAGCCAGTCTTACCACATCAAGCTGCAAGTTAACTTGACCATTGAGCTCTAGATCCGCCCAGAGTGTCGCGCGCTCCAGTCGGGAATAGACATATTCAACGAGCTGAGGATAGAGAAAAACACTCTCTGTTGCAGGTGTGAGCTCGCCTTGCTTATGTGCCTCTAGTGCAGTTGGCTTGAGGATTGGTTCAATATGTTTAACAGAATAAGAGGTAAGCTCGCTAGAATCCGAGACGAGCTGATCGGGCGCCGCTGTGACGGCGACTGAGCTTGACAATGCCGAGACCAATACGCTCAGCAATACTAACCAGTTTCGCATTTACCCACCTCCTTAGACCGGATCTTAAGTATGGCAGAAATCACACTTCGGAAAGTGCTATTTTAGTGTAAACCCGTTAACGTCTCATTTATGTGATAGCACTCCAATGGTTATCCCATTGAATACCCGAAGCAAAGGCTTGTTTGGCGAGCTCTGCATTTATTTTTACGATCTTTCCAGCTCCGGAGCTGACAAAAAACTCGCCATTTTTGACCACCACTCCGGATGCGTCTGGTAATACATCGATCTCTATAAGTTCGAGAGATGATTTGTCCCAAATACCATAACAGTTTCCTCTTGGTGAGGTCGCTAAAATATGGGAGTCCGTTGTGGCAATACTTGCAATATAATGGTGAAAGCGCGCCCACTGTTCAGGCTCGCCACCCAACTCAATAAGGGGCTCACCCATTCGATGCATGGCGACTAATGGTACATAATCGTCGGGCTCACCCCGATATTGCTGGCCGCACAATACGGCCTGTTCACCGTCATGGGCTAAGTGACGAATACTTTTGTGGCGATCTGACAATGTCGCTTGGTCCAATAGCTCACCATCAGCTGACAAATAGCTAAGACTTGGGGTCATGGTTTCTAGGTTCACCGGTGTTCTCCCATTGGTCTGAACCCCGCCAACACCCACAACTAACCGATCATCCGACATGGTGATGATTTCATGGGGCCCAACTCCAAACCCAGAAAACTCTGCAACCTTGCTGTAGTTGTTATCAGCATCGTAAACGCCGATAATCCCAAGGCTCGTCGCACGTTCGCCTTGCGTGGCGTATAACCAACGCCCATCATTTGAATACACACCATGCCCGTAAAAATGACGATTGTGTGCCGCCGGAATTAGCGCCTTTACTTCCTCATCGCGATAATCAAAAACCATCGCATAGTTGCCCGGGCGACGAGCAAACATGACTGCATGGTGCCTCGATGTTGCTATCGCAACGCCATGCCCCCTTGCTGGTAATGGGATATGATGTTGACCCTGCTGTGAATACACCACGGCTTCAAACTGACCTTGGCGTCGAATGGCGCCACCAACTAGAACTTGATCGCCACTTACGTGCCCCGATATCGAGAGCGCTTTCGGAGCGGTTTTACTCGTTGCACAGCCAGCAAGCAATGAGGGCGACAGCGTCCCCATTGCTAATGCTTTAGCGAGATTGCGCTTAGCTCTATCAATCGCCATCAGTTGCGTTAAACCCTATTACTACACCCAGTTTGATCGCGGCTTCTTCACCGATCAAGTATTTGAGCTGCTCCAGTTTATTGAACTGTGCTAGCGCAGTTCGATAACCCGCTTTGCTTTGCAACATATCAAATAGGCTTGACTCTTGTGGCCATGTTTCTAGCGTGTCCTGGAACTGCTGAGCTATATCATCTGCGAGCGTTTCTTCACCGTTGACTCGTAATATGGCGTCAAGACCGTTTCCTTGAGCCAAATACAAGGCTTGCATTGCCTCTAGGTTTTCTTTCAGGTTCGACAAAGACCTTTTAGCACGCCAAGATTCCACGAAATACGGACGTGGCGCCCCTATTTTAGCAAGCGGACGGGACAGTTTTTTCATGCTGTAATCAAGTTGATTAGTAAGTAGAGCCAAGTACTCTCCATGCCAACTCGCCGTATCTAGCTCAATCCAAGGATTGGTGCTCCAAGCCTGAAAAACAGTATCAGATCGGTCAACCAAAGAGTCTGTGATCGCCAAAAGCAGAACACAATCCACACGCTCACCTTTACTGATGGTCGATGACCTGTCGTACAACAGCCACTCAACAGAGCCCAGTCCTTGCACAGTCACACTCTGAGACTGTATCGACGTCATATCCCAAGTCTTGGTTTTGACCGCCGTAGCCATTTTACGGCCTGTGGTATTTTTCTTATCGGGCCAAAACTGTATGTTCCAGTTTTGTTCAAGCGCTTCTGAGGGACCACGCTCCTGCCCTTGTAGATGCATCCAGCTCTCCATGCCTTGCTGCCAAGCAATTTTCACATCTTCTAGACTGCTTTGAGAATCGCAATAACGTACAGATTGATCGCGAAGTTTTAGCATCGAATCACTAAAGCGCTGGGCTGATTTAAATTGAATCTCATACACGCTTTGGCTTTGTTGATTGCTCGGCGACGGACGCGGTTTCTCGGCATGGGTAGATGCTTGACACCCGGCCAGCATAGCAAAAGCGGCAATGGCTACTGATTTTTGATAGTACATCGTCGCGCCCTATAGAGAATTTAAGAATGCAATCAGCGCTTCACGCTCTTTCTTGCTCATTGCTAGCACATGATTTCTTGAAGCTTGGGCTTCACCCCCGTGCCACAAAATCGCCTCGGTTAGGTTACGAGCACGGCCATCATGAAGAAAATAGGTGTGACCATTCACTTCTTGGGTATATCCAATACCCCATAGTGGTGGCGTTCGCCAATGCGAGCCAGATGCAGCGTATTCCGGACGACCATCAGCAAGCCCCTCTCCCATATCGTGCAATAACATGTCTGTATAGGGATGGATTGTCTGATTCGACAAAGCAGGTAAGCCATCGCGTTGCGCTGTTTGGATATTGGTTCGATGGCAGTTATCACAGCCCACCTTTTTAAACAGGGCTTCGCCGGCCAGCACCTCTGGGTTATCAATGTTGCGACGCTGGGGAACGGCAAGGTGCTGTGTATAGAACTCGACAAAGTTCAGAATGTTGTCGCTCACCTCTGGATTGCCGCCACTAAGGCTCTCGGTACACAAATCTTGTTTATCGGTACAGTTTTCTTCGGTGAACAATGCACTCGTTAAGCCAACATCACCGTTAAATGCTGCGGCATTTTGCTGCATTAGATTTGGCTGTCCTGCTTTCCAGCCAAATCGGCCTAAGGTCATCTCTTTGGTTCGAACATCGAGCACATAGTTAGGAATTCCGGCAACAGACGTTGTGTCTTGTTGCTGCTGCTTTGAAAACTCTAGGATGGTCGATTCAGGGATCGACTCAAGTAATCCAAGGCCAATCATTGGGGGAGCGACACGCGCTGACATCATGACATCTGGATGCATGTCTCCATAAGCAAGTTCAACGATCTTTAAGTTTGGTTTGCGAAGCATGACCGCAGTACCATCTTCAAATTGTACTGCGACGTCATCGTATGTGATGTTTATTTGACCTTCAGGCGCCATATCTGGAAGTGCGAAGTCTTGGAGTTGACCACCATAGGTCGGCTCAGGGATAACACCTGACGTTTTAACCGCTTGTTTTTGTGCCTCTGTCTTCGCAGGGATACTCAAACGAACTAACATCGATACTGCATGCTGGTCGTTTTCTTCTGGGGGATGTCCACGACCATCTTTAATGTGGCAGTTTTGGCATCCGTTGGTATTAAATAGAGGACCAAGACCATCACGAGCATCGGTTGACGCTGGTGCTTGAACCCAAGGATTTCGAAAGGAACTGTTTCCAACACTAAAATCGAGACGCTTGCTCATCGGCAAGTTAGCCGCTGGCATGGAAAAAGCGTTGGCACCGTCTTTTTTGACAGTGGTCTTGCCACCAGAAAGTCGGCTCGGTGTGGACTCAGCAATAACGGAAGTAGAGATTAACGCTAAAAGCGTAACCCAAATGGTGTTTGATCTAGACATACAGCACTCACAAATAGAACAACTAAGGGGGCAAGTGCCCCCATTTCATAGATTTTTATTATGATTAGAACTCGTGGTCAGCTGTGTCTGGGCTAAGGCTATCAATGCCTACAATACCCGCAGCGCGTTCGATTGAACCTGTTTGAGCAACAAGTGCAATAATCGTCTCGTTCACAAGTTTGTTGCCTTGTGGATTGTTTGAAGCGATCAGTTGGTCAAAGTACTGGTTGTCTTTTTCTGCAGAAGTGACAAGTTTGCCTACTTGAGCGCGAGCTAAATCAAACTGTTTTTGGATCTCTTTCGCTGCCGTTTTGTCTTTTTGCTCAACTAGGTTAGCAATGCTTGGACCATCCACGAAAGTGCCGTCAACGCGGACATAAGTACCGGTATAGACGTTGTAGATACCTTGCTCGTTATAATAGTGAGAGTTATGAGTGTTATCAGAGAAACAATCATGCTCATCTTCAGTAGAGTTTGCCTCTAGTGCCACCTTCATACGTTCACCTGCCAATTCACCCAGCGATAGCGAGCCCATACCAAATAGCATTTTACGCAGACCGTTGTCCGCTTTGTCAGCAAGAAGCTCAGAACGGTAATTGCCTTTTTCAGATGCAGACCATTGCTTTTCCATCCACTCAAGATCTTGAATCAGAAGGGCAGAAGCCGATTTTAGGTACTCAGCACGACGATCACAGTTACCATTTGTACAGCCTTCACCAACAACGTAATCCGTGTAAGGACGCTCACCAGCTCCAGCACTAGTGCCGTTCAGGTCTTGCCCCCACAAAAGAAACTCAATGGCGTGATAACCAGACGCCACATTGGCTTCTGAGCCGCCGACTTCGTTAAGATCAGCAATCGATTGAGGAGTAATACTTGCAACATCTAATGTCGTTGCACCGATCTTAAGCGTTTTGTTAGCAACGATGTTCGCCTGTGCGCCTTCATTGCCGAGTTCGTATTGATAGTCACTACTAACGTAGTCGATAAGTCCCTCATCAAGAGGCCAAGCATTAAGCTGACCTTCCCAGTCATCAACAATCGCGTTACCAAAACGGAACACTTCTGTTTGCTGGTATGGCACGCGTGAAGCAAGCCAAGCTTGTTTCACGTCAGCAAGGCCTTTTTCCGATGGCGAAGCCAAAAATGTGTTAATTGATGTGTCTAGCTCTTGCGCGGTAATACGCGCATCAGTAAACACGGCATGAGCAAGATCAGCGTAGTGTTCAACAACTTGATCTTTAGTGACTGCTGAAAAAGCAGAAGTAGAGGTGATAAGAAACGAGGCGGCAATGGCGCCCTTCACTGCGGTTGTTACATTCATGAAAGTATCCTTGTTGAGCTTAATTCTTATTATTTAGTGCGAATCGTTATCATTAGCGCTATCAACCGCGATAATACCTGGTTACAATTTCTTTTCAACAACGAATACAAAAAAACCTCACATAAGTGAGGTTTTTTATTCAAGTACTTAACAATCTGTTCTACAACTCAAGATGATGCTTACCGTGTGACACTTTGGCCTTTAAGTAATTTTCATTGCCATCTTTCACGTGAGCACTGGTGTTAACGACATCTTCGATATTGATGCCATGCTCGCGCAGCTCACGGATTTTCTTTGGATTGTTGGTCACTAAGCGAATTGAGTAAATGTCTAATGCTTTGAGCATTTGTGCCGCTTCGGTGAAATCACGTAAATCGTCACCAAACCCAAGATGATTATTCGCTTCGTATGTGTTCATACCTTCAGACTGAAGCTTGTAGGCATCTAGCTTGTTGTACAAACCAATACCACGCCCCTCTTGGCGCAAGTATAAAATGATGCCGCCTTCACACCCCATCTTTTGGATGGTCTCTTCAAGCTGTTCACCACAGTCACATCGCGACGAGTGGAATACATCCCCCGTCAAACATTCGGAGTGCATTCGCACTAGAGGTAGCGCTTGGTCTTTGTCTGCTGCTTTAAAGATAATAGCAACGTGTTCTTTGTCGGTCTCTAAGCCGCGAAAAGAGAGCATTTCCGCATCGATGTCGCTTTTTGCACCGACTTTTAATTGTATTCTGGCACGTACTTCCGCCATCGTATTTCCTACTAGATTTTCTGAGGCTATCAGTGAGCTTATCTCAGCCATAGTCTGTTTCTCCAATATGGGAACTATGGGGGCTAATACCGCACTTTTCAACAATAAGATCACCAAGAAAAATGTTATATTATAACATTTAGTGCTTTTGTAAAATGAAAAAAGCCCCGAGTGAATCACTCAGGGCTTAGAATTTTTTGGAGTTAATACGCTGATTATGCTTGCTTTTGCTTCCATACTGCAAGCTGTACCCAAACGTTTTCCAGCTCTGCCAATTCTTCTTTTGTTAGCAAAGACATGGTTTTCGAGTTACTCGATGCGCTAGCACCATTTGAAGATTGAAGATGCGCGTAAAAGTCTTTTTTTAATTGGCTGATCACTGCTTCCACTGCTGTTCCACCTTACGTTTAAGACACTCCGATGCTTTGGCATCATACCATCCTGATCAGATCGTACAGCTTTTTTAGTCACCTCTGGAACTGCAGTCACATTTTACCTACGTTTTTCATGGTTTTTTCTAAAACTTAACGCCACTCGGACGATAGCGCTATTTTTGTACTGAACTTTTTTGTTGCCACTGTACAATAACGGCACACCAACCAATAAAGTAAAAGCAATGTTGAAAATCATCAGTAACCAAGACTTCGACACGTTTTCTGAAAACGCGAAACAAGCACCGCGCAAGCGTAGCCACCATAATCTACACGAACAATTGGACGCAGGTGTACAACGCCTATTCATCTCAACTGAGCCAGAAACTTATATGCGCCCACACCGTCACAGTGAAGAGCACAAGTGGGAGCTGTTTTTGGTACTCAAAGGCCAACTCGATCTGCTTATTTTCGATGATGAAGGTAATGTAACTCAGCGTCACAGCCTATCTCCAGAAACCAACCGCGCTATCGAGATCCCACCAGGCACTTGGCACGGTTATGCATGTATGGAGTCTGGCACTGTCGGCCTCGAAATCAAAGAAGGGGCATACATTCCAACGCCTCAAGAAGATTTCGCACCTTGGTCACCTGCTGAAGGTGAAGACGGTGCTGATGAGTACCGCGATTGGATGAGAACAGCGCTCCCAGCTTAACCGTCTCGCTATCCCAACCACTCCGCTGGATAAATGTCCTCAGTCAGCCATGTTTTTGCTGGTAACATCGACCATAATGTTGATAATACTCGCTCCCTAACGCTGACTGAGGATACCTTGTGACCACTCCGGCATTTTCCACACTAAATCTACCTTCTGAATTACTGAGCACTTTGGATAGCCTTGGCTACACCAAAATGACACCAATTCAAGCAGACTCACTACCAAAAATCCTTGATGGTAAAGACATCATCGGTCAAGGTAAAACCGGTTCAGGTAAAACAGCGGCGTTCTCACTTGGCCTACTTGCCAACCTAAACGTAAAGCGTTTTCGCGTTCAGTCATTGGTACTTTGCCCAACGCGTGAGCTTGCTGACCAGGTTGCAAAAGAAATCCGTACCCTAGCTCGTGGTATCCACAACATTAAAGTGCTAACGCTTTGTGGTGGTATGCCAATGGGGCCGCAAATTGGCTCTCTGGAGCACGGTGCACACATTCTCGTTGGTACGCCCGGTCGTATCCTTGATCACCTTGAGAAAGGTCGCATCAACCTTGAAGAGCTCAATACATTGGTGTTGGATGAAGCCGATCGCATGCTAGAAATGGGCTTTAAAGACGCGCTTGATGCCATCATTGGTGAAGCACCACGCGATCGTCAAACGCTTCTGTTTAGCGCGACATTCCCTGAGCAAATTAAAACTATTGCATCAACGGTTATGAAGCAGCCAGAAATCGTGAAGGTAGAGAGCAAGCACGATCATTCAAGCATCAAGCAGTTCTTCTATCAGACGGATACCACAGAAGAGCGTGACAACGCGCTAGAGAATCTATTACTGACACACCAACCAGAATCTGCGGTTGTGTTCTGTAACACTAAGAAAGAAGTGCAAAATGTGGCGGACGAGCTTCACCATCGCGGCTTTAGTGTCATTGATATTCATGGTGACCTTGAGCAGCGCGACCGAGACCAAGCGCTGGTTCAGTTTGCTAACAAGAGTGTCTCTATCCTAGTCGCAACCGATGTTGCTGCACGCGGCCTTGATGTTGACAACCTAGACGCCGTATTCAACTACGAGCTATCACGTGACCCTGAAGTGCATGTGCATCGTATCGGTCGTACTGGTCGTGCGGGGAACAAAGGCTTGGCATTTAGCTTCTACAGCGAGAAAGAGTTCTATCGTGTGGCGCGTATCGATGAGTACTTAGATATGCCTATTGAACCAAGTACGCTGCCACCAGCATCATCAAATCGCCCTTATCAAGCGAAGATGACCACGATTCAGATCCAAGGTGGTAAGAAGCAGAAACTCCGCCCTGGCGATATTCTTGGCGCGTTGACGAGTGACAAAACTCTGTCAGGCAACCAAATTGGTAAGATCAACATGTTCCCAATGAGCGCTTATGTTGCAGTGGAAACATCGATTGCTAAGAAAGCGCTGGGTAAAATCACTAACGGTAAGATGAAGGGGCGTAACTTCCGCGCTCGTATCATTAAAGCGTAAGTTTCTATAGCGACCGCAATTTATTGAGATAGAGCGATGGATGCAAATGGACAGCCCCCAACATTCATCGCCGCTTTGAACAACTGGAAGTTATTTCACTCACAGGTCTTAAGTACTCTCTCACTCACCAACTAAATTTCAGCGACTATATTTTTGCAGTATACAGTGAGCTTACGGCAACATAGCTCAACTTAATCATTTAACTCTGATTTACTGAGTG
>NZ_JBJHPB010000017.1:0-101917 GCF_059412285.1 Vibrio sp. CB1-5
GCCTGTCACGCCGGGGGTCGCGGGTTCGAGTCCCGTCCACTCCGCCACTTATTAAAAAGCCTCGTCTAACGACGAGGCTTTTTTGAATCTAACGTGTTGATTTAAGCCATTAAATAGCATAGATTAGATAACACTTTAGGGGTGTAGCTCCAATTGGCAGAGCAGCGGATTCCAAATCCGCGTGTTGGGAGTTCGAATCTCTCCACCCCTGCCATATTCAAAGGCTCTGACTTAGGTCGGAGCCTTTTTCGTTTTTGCTTTTTCAAAGCAATGTGTTGGGAGCTGGGTCGCCAGCCCGGTCGAATCTCTGGAATGCCGGCCCAGTCCACCCCTGCCATATTTAAAGGCTCTGACTTCGGTCGGAGCCTTTTTTGTTTCGTGCGCCGAGCATGGCGTTGATCTAGGAGGTGAAAGTCCTCTACGGGCTCAGTCGAGCGGGAACCGTTAGCCTATGCAAGGGTGTTCACCGTGAGGTGAAATCTGAAGGAAGCAAATGGCAAAACTTGGTTGTGACGAACAGAAATCTGATAGTAGGTCACTACAACTTGGGCAACCTAGCGATAGATAGAATAGCCCAATGCCTCGACGGGAAGTGTGTAGTGATAAATCAGGCACGGCCAAGGGAAAGAGCAGCGTCTTACCTCGGGAGATCTTATGGTCTGTCTCGATAGAGACTAATGCAGCAGCGATGTTGTGTGATGGACAATAAGAAGTCAGCAGAAGGCATAGTACCTTAAGAATGTACAACTTAAGGGAAGGCCTGAACTGAATATATCAAGAAGCAGTCACTAGACACTCAATCATGTGGAGTCATAGCAAGATGAAAATCATCTCTACGTCCCAAGGGGCGATACCGCAAGTAAAGCTCATGGAAACGAAGAATGACAAGCATGGTCGGCGTAGATAGGAGGACGAGTCTTGGTGACCTCAACTGGGTTGATGGAACAAATCTGTTCCTCAACCAACTTGAATCAAGCTCTACGGAGAGTGAAGAAGAACAAGGGATGTGCAGGTGTCGACAAACTCGATATTGATGCAACCATCCTTAAACTTCGACAAGCTTCAAACGGGCAAGAGCTTCGCCAGAGTCTTCTGGATGGAAGCTACCAACCTCAGCCAGTCCTCGGTGTAGAAATACCCAAACCTAGCGGTGGTGTAAGGCAATTAGGTATCCCAACAGTGCTCGATAGAGTTGTCCAACAGGCAATCACCTCGGTACTTCAGATATTTATGAGCCCATATTCTCCAATAGTAGTTACGGATTTAGACCAAACCGCAGCGCCCATAATGCGCTAGCGGCTGCGAGTCGTTACATCCGAGAGGGGCGAGGTTATGTGGTGGATATAGACCTAGCGAAATACTTCGATACCGTCAATCACGATAGACTGATGTACAGATTGTCACAGGCTATCGCAGATAAACGAGTGTTGAAGCTCATTAGGTCATATCTACAGGCAGGCATAATGCGAAACGGGTTAGTTGAACAGAGACAACGAGGGACACCACAGGGTGGTCCACTATCTCCGTTACTCTCCAATATCGTATTAGATGAACTGGACAAAGAGCTAGAGCGTAGAGGGCATAAGTTCTGTCGATATGCAGACGACTGTCAAATCTATGTTCGTAGTGAGGAAGCCGCTCATCGGGTTAAAGAATCGATAACGGAGTTCTTGGAGCAGAGACTGAAACTCACGGTAAACCGAGAGAAAAGTGCAGCGACAAGAGTGACAGAGCGAAGTTACCTAAGCCACCGCTTCGGGATAGATGGAGTCATCCATATATCGAAGCCAGCGCAAACTCAACTGAAGAAGCGAGTGCGGCAAATAACGAAGCGAAACCGAGGTCGAAAGTTAGAGGTGGTAATCACTGAGTTAACTCAGTACCTAAGAGGTTGGCAACACTACTTCAAGCTTGCCATGCGGAAGAGTACGATGCAGGACTTGGACAAATGGATACGGCGACGGTTAAGATGCTACCGACTTAAGCAACGCAAACGCAGATACGGCATAGCGACATGGTTACAGCAACAAGGTGTAACGGAGCGCAATGCGTGGAAGCTAGCGATGTCAGACAAAGGTTGGTGGTGCTTGGCCTTCACGCCGCAAGTGAATCACGCTATGTCAATAAAATGGCTCGAGGAGTTGGGGTTGTACTCATTGCGAGATGGGTACGAATCACTAAAAGTATATTCGGAACCGCCGTATGCGACCCACGCTTGTACGGTGGTGTGAGAGGACGGAGGCCGTGAGGCCTCCTCCTACTCGATTGCTGTTTATTGCTGAACAGCGATACAGAGTTAGAGAATGTTCTTAGGCACGATGCGGTGCAGTTTCACTCCGACCCTTTTAGAGACGCTAACTTCTTTATCTGGATTAAAGTCTGTTGTTATCCTCCACGCGTTTTCAGGCTCCATTTCCACTTTCATAGCAGCTGATACATGCTCAGTGATCTTTGGTGAGTGGATAATAGCAAAGCTCTCTGTGTTCAAATGGGCGCTACGTGGGTCAAGATTGTAGGTACCAATAACGGTAATGGCATCGTCAATCGTCATGGTTTTAGCATGGAGACCAAAGATGGGTGTCGTTGGAAGTTTCTTGTACATGTGATCGGTCATTACTCTCTGCCTAACCTCTGCATCGGGTTTAAACTCATAAACCTCTACACCAGTCGCTAGTAGCTGCTTCCGGTTTCTCTGGTAGCCGCTAAATGCAGCTAAGTTATCATTGGAAGCTAGGCTATTGGTTAGGATCTTTATTGAAATGCCCTTCTCAACTAAACCGCGTAGAAACTCACGATCCTTTTTAGTTGTCACCAGATAGGGTGTTTGGATCATGATCGATGCTTGCGCGCTCTCAGCAAGAGCAATCAGCTTGTCGCGAGTGATGCTGCCCCCAGCTAAAAAGGTCTGACGATCGTTCTTTCCAGGCTCATCTGCGATGTATTCAACGTTATCAACAAACAAGAACTTGCCTTCTTTAGACAATGCCTGAAAGGTCTCTGGCACTTTATCTATCTCAGCCCTTATCTCAGGATGGAAATGTTTTGGGTTACAGGCATAGGAATGTAATCGCGAAAAGTCGGGGTTGCTGCCATAGGGATTGGATTTAAAGAGATCTTCTACAGATACACTGAGCGGACTACTCCAGTACAGCTCAAAGGATGTATCGATCTCTTCAACCGCTTTGCCTGCGAGAAACACATCTCTGTCACGGAAGTTATACTCGTGGTCGAAGCCGAAGTATTCGTCAGCGATATTTCTGCCCCCAGTAATGGCCACTTGATCATCGACTAAAAAGACCTTGTTGTGCATACGTTGGTTGATGCCGTGGAAATCGGTTAAAACCGTCGTCATTTTCTGCACAATGTTTTTGCCAATATTGGCGTTAGGGTTGTATATCTTTATCTCGAAGTTGTCATGAGCAGCCAACATGAGTAGCTCATCTCCCTTAGCATCGAGCATGATGTCATCCACTAGTACTCGAACTGTAACACCACGTTCAGCTGCTCTGACAAGATAGTCAGTGGCAATTAAACCGACGTTATCGACTGAGAAGATAAAGTATTGAATATCAATGGAAGTCTCTGCTCGATCGGTCAACCAAGCCCGAGACATCATCGCTTCTGTCCCTTGCTCCAAGACATAAACACCTGTGCTGCTATCCATTTCAGTCTCGAAAGGCTGAGTATAGTGAGATAGCGGTAATCGCTCTTTGTTGAGGAGTTCTGTGCAATAGTCCTTCTTAGACAAGGGCACACTGTCTGGAGCAGACGCACAACCAAATAGCATTATGGATGTACAGGCGAGAACCGTTTTTTTGAATGTGAGCATAAGACAATGAGCCTATTGAGCAGAAAACTAACCATATAGTATCGATAACTTGGGTAATAAAGTATCCCAACCGTGTCATCTCGTGGAGCCTTATTAAGGTTGAATATAGACCTTCTCAGCGACTTTCCAAAATGCGGACAGCAGTGGGTTATCGAGGTTTGAGCGTTTACATACCACCCCTAACTTGAAGGGTTTGATAGGCTCCAGTTTTAGACGCTGGATCTTGTCCCGAACCGGACTGTTGACGATAACGACCTCTGGTGCAATGCCCACGCCACACCCCAGTGCCACCATACTAACAATGGCTTCATGACCCGATACCTGTGCATAGATGTTGGGCTTAATGCGCATTTTTTTAAACCATAGATTGGCTCTTTCGCGAGCGGTACCCGCTTCTGGGACTATAAACGGGATCTTATTCCAGTCTGGCATGCCATCAGCAAGTTCAGAGCCAAAGCTGCTGACCCCTGCTGGCGCGATGACAGATAGAGGGATCTCACTGATGGTCTCAAATTCCAACCTTGCAGGAAGCAGCTCGGGCAAAGCGGAGATAGCAATATCGGTCTCATCATTCATAACCTTCTCTATTGCTTGCGCGGGATCGCCTGTTGAGAGCTCAAACTCGATGTAGGGATAGAGTAGCCTAAACTCTGCCAATAGTTCGGGCAGGTGGCTGTAACTTGCGGTTACGGAACAAAAAAGTCGTAACTTGCCGCGAAGTTCCTGCTCTCCATGTTGGCTGTCAGATTGAAACTGCTGCCACTCGCTCACGATGTTGACGGCGATAGGCAGTAATTTCTTGCCCGCTGGCGTCAACTCTACCGAGCGGTTATCACGCAAGAAGAGGCTTTGATGGGTGTCTTGCTCTAGCTTTTGAATCTGGCGACTCAGAGCAGACGCACTAACATGCATCGCTGTCGCGGTTTTACTGAAGCTTTTACTCTCACAAAGATGGATAAAAGCTTGAAGACTTTTAATATTCATAACACTAAAGATATCGGTAGTTGCATTAATTGCAATAACAAATTGTGAATATATCACTTTAAGCAATTGGGACTCTGTTTTAGTATGAAGTCATTCGATGATAAGCATCGACACTACGGACAGAATTCAACAGGAGAGCCCGACTATGGCTAACTATTTCAATACTCTTAACTTGCGTGAGCAATTAGACCAACTAGGTCGTTGTCGTTTTATGGATCGCTCTGAATTTGTTTCAGAAGCGGATTACCTAAAAGGTAAGAAAGTAGTCATTGTTGGTTGTGGTGCGCAAGGCCTAAACCAAGGCTTGAACATGCGCGATTCTGGTCTAGACGTGTCGTACGCACTTCGTCAGGCAGCGATCGATGAGCAGCGTCAATCGTTCAAAAATGCGAAAGACAACGGCTTCGTTGTTGGTAGCTATGAAGACCTAATCCCTCAAGCTGACCTAGTGGTTAACCTAACTCCGGACAAACAGCACACTAACGTGGTAGAGACGGTAATGCCGCTAATGAAAGAAGGCGCATCGCTAGGTTACTCTCACGGCTTCAACATCGTTGAAGAAGGTATGCAAATCCGTAAAGACCTAACGGTTGTAATGGTTGCACCTAAGTGTCCAGGGACTGAGGTTCGTGAAGAATACAAGCGTGGCTTTGGTGTTCCGACTCTTATCGCAGTTCACCCAGAGAACGATCCTCAAGGTGATGGCCTTGAAATTGCGAAAGCATGGGCAGCAGCAACAGGTGGCCACCGTGCCGGTGTTCTAGAGTCTTCATTCGTTGCTGAAGTTAAGTCTGACCTAATGGGTGAGCAAACGATTCTTTGTGGCATGCTACAAGCAGGTTCAATCGTATGTTACGAGAAGATGATTGCTGACGGCATCGACCCAAGCTACGCAGGTAAGCTACTTCAGTTCGGTTGGGAAACCATCACAGAAGCACTGAAATTCGGCGGCATCACGCACATGATGGATCGTCTATCTAACCCTGCGAAAGTGAAAGCGTTTGACCTATCTGAAGAGCTAAAAGACCTAATGCGTCCGCTTTACAACAAGCACATGGATGACATTATCCAAGGTGAGTTCTCTAGCACTATGATGGCTGACTGGGCAAATGACGACGTGAACCTTCTAGGCTGGCGCGCAGAGACGGCTGAAACAGCATTTGAAAACTACCCATCTTCTGATGTAGAAATTTCTGAGCAAGAGTACTTCGACAACGGTATCTTAATGGTGGCTATGGTTCGTGCGGGTGTTGAGCTAGCATTCGAAGCAATGACAGCATCAGGCATCATTGATGAGTCTGCATACTACGAGTCTCTACATGAGCTACCATTGATTGCAAACACGATTGCACGTAAGCGCCTATACGAAATGAACGTTGTAATCTCTGACACAGCAGAATACGGTAACTACCTATTCGCGAACGTAGCAACACCATTGCTTCGTGAGAAGTTCATGCCATCAGTAGGTACTGACGTAATCGGTAAAGGTCTAGGTGAGACATCTAACCAAGTAGATAACGGCAAACTAATCGAAGTAAACGACGTTATCCGCAACCACCCTGTTGAGTACATCGGTGAAGAGCTACGTGGCTACATGACAGACATGAAGCGCATCGCTGTAGGCGGCTAAGCCGACCCAAAATTAGATAAAAGTAAACACAACATAGTAAAAGGGGCTACCAATCGGTAGCCCCTTTCTTTTGTCTGTGTCATTCGAGCCTAATGCTCGGATGGCAGCGAACCAATGGTTACTTGTCGGCTAGCTTTTGTTCTAGCTCAGCAAGCTTTTGCTCCATTTCTGTTAGCTTTTGACGAGTACGAAGCAGTACTTGAGTTTGCACGTCAAACTCCTCACGGCTAACCACATCAAGCTTATTCAATTGGCCTTGAATCACTTGACGTACTTTCTGATCAACATCCGCACCAAGCTCTTTCACGGGTTGTGGCATAGAGTCGTGAATCTGCTTAGCAATCTGTTCAAGTTTCTTTGGGTCAAACATGTCTGGTAACTCCTTAAGTAATCCCACTATTCTATGTAATCCACTGGGCAATGTCGTTATTTAGCGTAATAAAAAAGGCCACAATGTGGCCTTTTTCTAAGTAACGCTGTTTTTAACTCACAACGTAGAATCACATTAACTGTTTATACGCGATTCTCTTTGCATGCAGCTGAAGCTTCGTCAACTCGAGCAATTTTCTCTAAGTCTTTGTCTTCGACAAACACAGGTAGTGGCTTATGACGCTCTGCCAAGTAAGTGTAGATAACTGGCAGTACAAACAGCGTAAACAGCGTACCAATCGCCAGACCAGCAACGATTACGATACCGATACTAAAGCGCTGAGCTGCACCCGCACCTGATGCGTACATCAGTGGGATAAGACCTGCGATCATCGCCGCCGTTGTCATTAGGATTGGGCGAAGACGTACTTTCGCCGCTTCCATGACCGCTTCCATCTTGCTCTTCTTATGCAGAAGCTGCTCTTCTTTCGCAACCTCACAGATAAGGATACCGTGCTTGGTAATCAGACCAACTAGGGTAATCAAACCAACCTGCGAGTAGATGTTCATAGTCGCTGCGCCCCAAGCTAGAGCAATCAAGGCGCCACAAATCGCTAGCGGTACCGAGACCATGATAACGAATGGGTCTTTAATCGACTCAAACTGGATAGCCAGTACTAAGAAGATGATTGCCAGCGCCAAACCAAATGTTGCGTACAGTGCGCTACCTTCGGTCACATACTGGCGTGCTTCACCCATATAGTCATGGTTATAGCCGCTTGGTAGTTTGGTTTCTGCCGTTGACTCAAACCAAGCAATCGCATCACCCATCGCTACGCCTGGTGACGGAACAGCTCCAACGGTTGCAGAGTTTAGCTGGTTGAAGTGCGGTAGCGAGCGAGGCTCAGCGACTACATCAATGCTAATTAAGCTACCAAGTGGAATAGCTTGACCATCATCAGAGCGAACAAAGTACATGTTCATAGACTCTGGATTTAGACGATACTTACGCTCAACTTGTGGGATAACCTCGTATGAACGGCCATTGAGGTCGATACGGTTTACGTAACCATCGGCCATCATAGTACCTAGAGTAATACCGATATCCTGCATGGTTACACCATAAGCGCCAGCCATGTCTTTATCGATATTGATCTTCATCGTTGCTGAGTCGTAGTTCAGATCTAGGGTCGAATACACAAACTGAGCATTCTTCTGCACATCTCCCCAGATGTCGGTCGCGATGGTAAACAAGCTTTCAAAGCTGTTTGGTGTCGTGATAACAAACTGGATAGGCAGACCTGAACCTGCACCTGGAAGTTCCGGCATCTGGAATGCTGTTACTGCCATTCCCGGTACATCTGCAACCAGACCACCTACACGGTTGGCAACTTCTGCTTGGCTCGCTTCACGCTGACTCCATGGCACCATAGACGCAATACCAAACGCTTGGTTTGAGTTAGGAACACCAGTAAACACCTGTGCAAACGCCACTTCAGGTTGGTCGCTCAGGATTTTGTTCACATCATTCATAGTGTTTTGTAGATAGTCTAGGTTCGCATTCGACGGACCCGTACCCATCAACATCACTACACCTTTATCTTCCGATGGTGCCAGTTCACTTGGAATGAACTTGAACAGCATAGGGAGAGAGGCAAACACGATGATCGCAAAGCCGATAATAACCGGACGGTGCTGCATCACTGCTGTGAGCATTTTCTCGTAGCGAGCCGTCATGCGGTCAAGAACATGATGCACTTTTTCCTCGAAACGGTTTGGTGTCTCGTTGGCTTTAAGTAGCTTGGAACACATCATTGGCGACAACGTCAATGCGATGATACCGGAGACAAATACCGAACCCGCGAGCGTCAGAGCAAACTCTTTAAACAGTGAGCCCGTGATACCACCCATCAAAGCAATCGGTGCATATACCGCACCTAGAGTTAGTGTCATCGCGATAACCGGTACCGCAATTTCACGCGTACCAATGATGGCTGCACGGAACGGTGATTCACCCAGTTTGATGTGACGGTCAACGTTTTCAAGTACAACGATCGCATCATCTACTACCAGACCGATAGCCAATACCATCGCCAGTAGCGTCATCAGGTTCCATGAGAAGCCAATCGCCTGCATCACCATTGCTACACCAATTAGGGATAGCGGAATAGTAACGATAGGGATCAGTACTGCACGGAATGAACCCAAGAACAGAGTGATAACCACAAGTACGATTAATGCCGCTTCAAGGATGGTTTTGATAACCTCTTGAATCGATTCGTTGATCGCAACTGTCGAGTCATACATCACGTTCATTTTGATGTTACTTGGTAGGTTCTTCTCAAGCTGAGGAAGAAGTTCAAGCACATCGGCTGCAATGTTGATCGGGTTAGCACTCGGTGCCGCATTGATCGCTGCTACTACGGCTTCTTGGCCGTTCGCACTTGCGCGGTATACATCATGACTCTTTTCAAGCGTCACTTTCGCGATATCACCTAAGCGAATTACTTGGCCGTCACTTGAGCTTACAACTAGATTCTTTAGCTCTTCGGTGTTCGATACCTGAGTATCGGCACTGCCGTTATACAGAACGAACTCACCTGTTGCTTGACCCGTTGCAGACTGATAGTTGTTAGCATTCAGAACGTTCATCACGTCCGCTGCCGTCATCTTGAGTGCGGCCATTTTCAGTGGGTCTAGCCATACGCGTAGTGCGTATTTCATACCACCGTACATATCCACTTTCGATACGCCGTTAACGGTAAATAGCTGCGGGTTGATTACACGCTCTAGGTAGTCAGTGATTTGACTCGACGCCAACTCATCACTGGTAAAGCCGATATAAAGTACCGCGGTTGTCGAACCCGTCGACATAGTTACCGTAGGGTCTTCAGATTCTTTAGGAAGCTGAGAGCGAACCGAGTTGGTCTTTGCCAGAATATCTGACAGCGCCGCATTCGGATCCGTATTGAGCTTCATGTTTACCGTAATAGTTGACTTACCAAGCACCGATTGCGATGTCATGTAGTCGATGTTGTCGGCTTGTGCCACCGCCTGTTCTAAGGGCTGAGTAATAAAGCCCTGAACCAAGTCGGCACTCGCGCCATAGTAGCTGGTTGTGACGGTCACAACCGTATTCGTCATTTCTGGGTATTCACGAACCTGCATCTTGAATACTGCTTGTAAACCAAGCAAAGCAATCAAAAAGCTGATCGATACCGCAAGAACAGGACGTTTTATGAAAATATCAGTAAAACGCATTTTGCCTCCAGTTACAGCATCGGTGTCTCAGCAGGTGGAACCGTCGCGTTGCTTTCCACTACCTTAACTTTCACGTCGTTACTTAGACGTACTTGACCAGAGGTCACGATGACATCGTCTGGGCTCACACCTTCAAGAATGTGTGCGATGTCGCCAGTACGTTCACCAACTTTTACGACTTGCTGCTTAACGCGCTTCTCGCCATCAACGTCCGTTACGACATACACGTTGTCGCCGTATAACGTAAACGTGATTGCGGTTTGCGGTAGCGTTACTTGATTCTCTAGCTTAGGCAGAATGATGTTCGCACGAGCGAACATGCCGCTACGCAGTTTGCCATCGTTATTTGGAATATCCGCTTGAACTTGGATTAGACCGCTTTGGATGCTAACAGCAGGTTCAATGGCAGAGATAGAACCTTTAAATGGTTGGTTTGGATACGCATCAACAAAGATGTCGACATCCTGACCAATAGAAATGCGCGAGAAATCGGTTTGAGGAACCGTGAAGCGCAGCTTCATTAGGCTAGTGTCTTCAAGACGAACGATGTCATCACTTGGTTGTAGATATTGACCAAGGAATACGTTACGGATACCAACCACACCAGAAAACGGCGCTTTGATCTCACGGCGGTCGATCTGAGCTTTCAAGCTTTCGATATCCGCAGATAGTGAGAAGTAGTTAGCTCCAGCATCATCGTACGCTTCACGAGAAATCGAGCCTTTTTTGTACAGGCCTTGATAACGTTCGTATTTGGCTTTTGCTGCTGGCAGGCGTGCTTGTGAACTCTTGAGGTTGGCTTTTTCTACGTCTGAATCCAGAGATACAAGAAGTTGATCTTTTTCAACCATTGAGCCCGATGCAAACGAGATATTGCTGATCACGCCGCTGGTTTCTGAAGTCAGTGTCACGCCTTGGTTAGGTTCTACGAAACCGATGGCTTCGATAACTGGTACCCAATCCACAGGTTTAACGGTGGTCACGGTGACTGGAAACTCAGGCTCCGGGCGGTTAGCTAAATACTCAGCAATTTTCTGTTGCTTGAACAGGTTGAAACCTATCACACTGCCGAACAGCAGTATTGCGATAAGTAGCATGAAAAATGTCCACTTTTTCATTCTAACGAGAACTCCACATTAGTGTTTTATAATTGCGTCCCAACTGGCTTCTATCGCCGATTCCAGCGCGTTTTCATCCAGTTGATATAGGCCTAGAGCATGCTTGCGAGCAAGTGATATGCTTGCTTCTAAGCTTAGTCCAGACAGAATTTCATTATCGAGATTTTTGAAAATCCCTTGTTTCTTTCCTTCTGTGAATAGGTTATCCACTTGGGCAAACATTTTTCGTTCCTGTTCCCGAGCTTCATAACTATTTTTTGAAGGAATCGAATCGTATTGAACGCGAGTCTTTAACGAGTCGATATTGGACGCTGCTATGCGCCATATGTTGAGCCACATGGTGCGATACTGCTCCTTGAGCGGTTTATCCGCATCTACGCCTTCTTGCACGGCATCTGCCATGCGCGAAACAACAAACTGTCGCAGCTCTTCCAAAAGATGGTCCTTATCATCGAAGTAACGATAAATTGTGCCAGCTGCGACACCTGCCTTATTGGCGAGTTTTTGCATCGACACACCCTGTATCCCAACTTCGGCGACCATTTTTTGCGCCGCTTCTAGGATTTGCAGTCGTTTGTCGTTGGTATTGATTGCCATCATTAGCCATCCGCTTATTAGTGAATGAACGTTCATTCATTATAAAACAATCTGGGCATATTTGTGCAACTTATTTTTTAACCTTCTTTTGTAAAGGTTAAAAAAATCTACGGGACATGGCATTGTCTGCATTCGCAGTCTATTATGTGCGCGTTACAAAACTTCACTAGTGAGCACTTCAATGAAGCTAAATCCGCAGCAAGATATGGCGGTTAAATACGTCTCTGGTCCATGTCTGGTTCTTGCCGGCGCAGGGTCAGGCAAAACCCGCGTGATTACTAATAAGATAGCCTACCTAGTACAAAACTGTGGGTATAAGGCGAGAAATATCGCTGCGGTGACGTTTACCAATAAAGCTGCGCGAGAAATGAAAGAGCGCGTAGGGCAAACCTTAGGAAAGCATGAATCTAAAGGTTTGATGGTGTCGACGTTTCATACCATGGGGCTGAATATTATTCGCCGTGAGTACAAAGCGCTGGGCTTGAAAGCAGGCTTCTCTCTGTTTGACGATCAGGATCAGATGGCTTTGCTCAAAGAGCTGACAGAAAAGCAGCTTGATGGCGATAAAGATCTACTTCGCTCACTACTTAGCTCTATTTCAAACTGGAAAAACGACATGCTCACTCCAGCGCAGGTCAAAGGCAGCGCGCGATCTGAGCAAGAGCAGCTCTTTGCTTATTGTTTTGAGATGTACCAAATCCAGATGAAAGCTTACAACGCGCTCGATTTTGATGATCTGATTGCGTTACCGGTGATCCTACTTAAAACCAATCAAGAGGTGCGCGAGCGCTGGCAAAAACGTATACAGTATTTGCTGGTGGACGAATACCAAGACACCAACACCAGTCAGTATGAGCTGGTTAAATTGCTTGTTGGCGAACGGGCTCGCTTTACCGTGGTAGGTGATGACGACCAGTCGATCTACTCATGGCGTGGTGCTAAGCCTCAGAATTTGGTACTTCTTAATAAGGATTTCCCAAACCTTAAAGCTGTGATGCTCGAGCAGAACTATCGCTCCACAAGCCGAATTCTGCGCGCCGCGAATATCTTGATTGCCAATAACCCACACGTATTTGAGAAGTCTCTATTCTCAGAGATCCCTGATGGTGAAAAGCTCAAGGTACTGAAAGCCAAGAATGAAGAGCATGAGGCAGAGCGCGTCACTGGCGAACTCATTGCACACCGCTTTGTTAATCGCACCGACTATCGTGATTATGCCGTCTTATATAGAGGTAACCATCAATCGCGTTTGATTGAAAAGGCGCTGATGCAAAACCGAGTGCCTTATAAGATTTCTGGTGGCACCTCGTTTTTTGCTCGTGCGGAAATCAAAGACATCATGGCTTACCTACGTGTGTTGGTGAACCCGGATGATGACAATGCATTCTTGCGTATCGTTAATACGCCGCGCCGAGAAATTGGACCGGCGACGTTAGAGAAGCTGGGTAGCTACGCCAATATGCGTGGCAAGAGTTTGTTCGAAGCCAGTTTTGAGTTAGGGCTAGAGCAGCACCTCACTGGCCGAGGTCTTGAGAACCTGCGTCGCTTTACCCAATGGATCGTAACCATTGGCGACAATGCCGAGCGTGGAAACACAGTAGAAGCTGTTCGTGCCCTAGTTCGTGATATTAATTACGAAGACTGGCTCTACGAGACTTCATCAAGCGCAAAAGCAGCAGAAATGCGTATGAAGAACGTGTCTGATCTCTATTCTTGGATTGTCGCAGACCTAGAGGGTGACAATTACGATAAAGAAGAGAAGACACTGAAAGAAGTGGTTCAGCGTCTTACTCTGCGTGACATGATGGAGCGTGGTGAAGAAGAAGATGACAGCGACGCCGTTCAACTTATGACACTGCATGCTTCCAAGGGCTTGGAATTCCCTTATGTCTATTTGATTGGCTCAGAAGAGGGGATTTTGCCTCATCAAACCAGTATTGATGAAGACAATGTCGAAGAAGAACGCCGCCTGATGTACGTGGGTATCACGCGAGCACAAAAAGAGCTGACATTTACTATCTGTAAAGAGCGCCGTCAGTTTGGCGAACTCATCAAGCCCGAGCATAGTCGCTTCCTTGATGAACTCCCATTTGATGATGTCGACTGGGAGCAATCTAAAAAGCCAGTCTCTGCAGAAGAGCGGATGCAAAAAGGCCAAGCGCATATCGCCAATATTCGCGCGATGTTCAATAAGAAGTAACGACAATTTGCACTCTATATAAAGAAGGGGCTCACTAACCAGTGAGCCCCTTCTTTATATAGAGTGCTTTTTCTGAATTACAGACCAGCAATCATGTGCTCGATAGCATCGATGATTTCTTGATCCGAACAATCCATACAAGAGCCTTTTGCTGGCATTGCGTTAAAGCCGTTGATCGCGTGATCCGCTAACACGTCTTTGCCTTGTGCAATACGCGGAGCCCAATCACCCGCGTCACCGGTTTTCGGTGCACCACTCACACCAATTGAGTGACAAGCAGTACAGAAGGTGTTGTAAACCGTAGCACCATCGCGTGGACCAGTCGGCTCTGCAGCAACTGGCTCGCTGCCGGCTAAGTAAACACCACCAACAGGTTTAATACGCTCTGCGATAGCGTCATATTCTTCTTGGCTCACATCCGCTGCAAAAGAGGCAGTAGAAAAAGTTAGTGCAGCGACCAACACAGTTAAGATTCGACGAGACATATCCATTAAACTCACTTTACTATCCAACAAGGTAGCAAGTCGGTGCTTGCTATTCATTTATACGATTTTATTCTGCTTGCTGATCTAACGGCTGTTAAATCAATGTAAACATTGGGTGATTATATCCTGTTAACTTGTTGCAATAAACCACAAGTTTTCAGCTTCACGGGGTGAATCACATCGTCAAGCTACTATTTTCTGTACCAAAGTGCTGAAAAAGACAACAAACGAGAAAAAAAGTTGAAAAAGTACTTTACGACATAGTGTGATATCCGTATTATTCCCATCCGCCGATAGGGCATGCGCCCGTAGCTCAGCTGGATAGAGCGTTGGCCTCCGGAGCCAAAGGTCGAAGGTTCGAATCCTTTCGGGCGTGCCATCCGGAAATAATATTGGCAAAACATAATGGTGGCTATAGCTCAGTTGGTAGAGCCCTGGATTGTGATTCCGGTGGTCGCGAGTTCGAATCTCGTTAGCCACCCCATTATTTCGGTGACATTTGTCTCCAGTTTT
The DNA here is from genome assembly GCF_059412285.1 of Vibrio sp. CB1-5. Classification (NCBI taxonomy): domain Bacteria; kingdom Pseudomonadati; phylum Pseudomonadota; class Gammaproteobacteria; order Vibrionales; family Vibrionaceae; genus Vibrio; species Vibrio sp. CB1-5. The sequence goes on from NZ_JBJHPB010000017.1 coordinate 14,987, forward strand.
GATTTAATCGAAACGAAATCGTTCTGAAAAGAACATCGTCGGTGAATAGCGCAGCTTGGTAGCGCATCTGGTTTGGGACCAGAGGGTCGGGGGTTCGAATCCCTCTTCACCGACCACTATTTCAGTTATCGTTGTTACGGTAACAAAACAAAATTTGTGGTGGCTATAGCTCAGTTGGTAGAGCCCTGGATTGTGATTCCGGTGGTCGCGAGTTCGAATCTCGTTAGCCACCCCATTAATTTTGGTAGCATTTGCTTCCCTTTACGATTTTAGTCGTAATAAAACATCGTCGGTGAATAGCGCAGCTTGGTAGCGCATCTGGTTTGGGACCAGAGGGTCGGGGGTTCGAATCCCTCTTCACCGACCACCATTCGAAAGCCTCGTCGAAAGACGAGGCTTTTTTCGTATGTGGTTTGCAGGTTTTGGGAAGAACCCATACGAGTCGGGGGCTGGGTGGCCAGTCCTATGGAAGCCCAGTCGTCGAGTGTCGAACCAATCGAATCCCTCTTCACCGACCACCATTCAAGGCCTTGTCCAAAGGCGAGGTTGGTGGTTGGAAAACTCTTGAGGTAGCGTAGGTGAGTGAGCTCGGGGGCGCTAATGAGCTCGATTTCATGCCTTTCGCCAGTTTAGTTTCATATGATTGCTGTTATTGAAACGCGAAAACTCACTCTTCTTAGCACTTTTTCTTTCTATAAATAGCCTGATGTGCCTCTTGCAGTAGGCTGAATAACATTTCTACGATTCTTGTAAGATAAGAAATGGTGCTTCGCTCTGCATTTGCTGTAAAAGCTAGAGTTTTGTTCATAATGATAGTACTGGCTATGTTGCAATTTAACGTAGGGGAAAATGTTGCTAACTTTTAAAATCTGAGCATTTAGGCTAGGAAGTGTGATTAAGATCTAGACTTTAGTTCTGCAAATGACTTTGTTACAAAACTTATGTTTCCATAGTGTTAAAGTGATTGTGGAATAACTATTCGCGGTGGGTTAGTTATTAGTATGGTTAATATCGTGATGTGTAGCGATTTATGATCGTTTTATAGTGGGTTTTATTGGTGCCACATCAAGTTTTTTAATAGGTCTTACCATTGCTATATGTAGTTAATGTGCATAAATATTTATTTATACTGCTTTAGATTTGCTTGAAATCGAATTTTTATCCTATTTTTGTTGCTTTTCTGTGAAAGATTTGCCAAATTGATGCACTTGTAATTAGTCAGCAGAAAATGCTGTCTAAGAATGGATTCAATTTTTCAGACAGGGGCAGAAAACTGCCAAAGCAGTAGAGGTCTGGTAATGTCATTATTAGAAGTTAAAGATCTTCGTATCGAATACCCATCTCGCCATGGGGTACATGCCGCGGTTAAAAATTTGTCGTTCAATATTGAACGCGGCGAAATAGTTGGTGTTGTGGGTGAGTCTGGTGCAGGTAAATCAACCGTAGGTAATGCGGTGATCGATTTGCTATCACCTCCAGGAACGATCGCTGGTGGCGAAGTGTTCCTGGATGGAGAGAAAATCTCCGGTCTATCTCCTGAACAGATGCGAAAAGTTCGTGGCTCAAAAATCGGGTTTATTTTCCAAGACCCAATGACCTCACTTAATCCACTCTTCACGGTTGAGCAACAATTAAAAGAGACCATCCACGCCAATATGAAGGTGACGGATGCGCAGGCCTATGAGCGCTCTCTCAACCTAATGAAGCAAGTGGGTATTCCACAACCAGAAAACCGTCTTAAACAATATCCGCACCAGTTCTCTGGTGGTATGCGCCAACGTGTTGTTATCGCTATCGCGTTAGCGGGTGAACCTGACCTAATCATTGCTGATGAGCCAACCACCGCACTAGATGTATCAATTCAGGACCAAATCTTAGGTTTGATTCGTGAGCTGTGCGTTAAGAACAATGTCGGTTGTATGCTAGTGACGCACGATATGGGCGTAGTGTCTAACGTGACTGACCGTGTTGCGGTTATGTACCGTGGTGACTTGGTTGAGTTTGGTGCTACGAAAAAAGTACTGGGCGACCCCGATCATCCATATACTCGTAGCCTTATTTCAGCGGTTCCGCGCTCAGACATGAAACTGGATCGCTTCCCACTGGTTAGCTACATCGAAGAAGCTCACGAAATGGAGCCGCTTGATGTGAAAAACCACTGGTTAGGTCAAAGCCAAGATCACCGAAACTACACAGGCCCACTCCTTAACGTTGAGAACGTCAACCTACGCTTTGTGACCAAAGATTCTTTGTTCGAAAGTCGTCGTGAGTACGTTCAGGCGTCGAACAACGTGAGCTTTGAGGTTCATGAAGGCGAGACATTTGGCCTAGTAGGTGAATCGGGTTCGGGTAAATCGACCATTGCTCGTGTTATTGCAGGTCTTTACGCACCAAACTCAGGAAAGGTGACCTTTGAGGGTATCGACTTAACTTCGCTTAAGTCGGAGAAAGAGCGTCGTCCGATGCGTCGTCAGATGCAGATGGTGTTCCAAAACCCATACACCTCAATGAACCCGCGGATGAAGATCTACGACATCATTGCTGAGCCAATTCGTTTCCACAAACTGACCGCTAACGAGTCAGAAACTAAACAGATTGTTGAAGATCTGCTTGAGCACGTGGGTCTTGGCAAGATGGCGGGTGTGAAGTATCCACACGAGTTCTCTGGTGGTCAGCGTCAGCGTATCTCTATCGCGCGCGCACTGGCAACGCGTCCACGTCTATTGATTTGTGATGAGCCAACATCAGCGCTTGATGTATCGGTTCAGGCGCAGATTTTGAACCTACTTAAAGATCTTCAGCAAGAGCTGAACCTCACCATGCTGTTCATCAGTCACGATTTGCCGGTTATCCGTCAGATGTGTGATCGAGTGGGTGTAATGCAAATGGGTACGCTACTGGAAGTGGCACCAACCGAGCAATTGTTTACCGACCCACAACACGAATACAGCAAGCAACTGATTTCCTTGATGCCTGAGTTTACAGGTTTAAGAGAAGACGTAGTAAAAACGGCGTAAGCCAAATAAGTTCCTAATCGGAAATATAAGCAGAAGCAAACACAACAAAAAGGGATCCGGATCCCCGCATGAAGGAGTTATGCACAATGAAAACCATGAAAAGTAAATTAGCAGTGGCTTTGATGGCAGCTGGCCTAAGCTTTAGCGCTGCAGCAGCAAACATCACCGTAGCATACGACGCTGACCCAGTAACGCTTGATCCACAAGAGCAGCTATCTGGCGGTGTGATGCAGCTTTCACACATGGTATTTGACCCACTAGTACGTTTTAACCAAGACATGGAATTTGAGCCACGTTTGGCTGAATCTTGGGAGCGTGTCGACAACGAAACTATGCGTTTCAACCTACGTAAAGGCGTTAAGTTCCACTCTGGTAACGAGCTAACAGCTGACGACGTAGTATGGACATTTGCGCGCCTTAAGAAGTCTGCTGACTTCAAAGGTATCTTTGCGCCGCTAGTATCACTGACTAAAGTTGACGACTACACCATCGAAATCAAGACTGACGGTACTTACCCGCTAGTTGAGAACGTGGCAACGTACATCTTCCCAATGGACAGCAAGTTCTACTCTGGCACAACAGAAGACGGTAAAGACAAAGGCGAAATCGTTAAGCACGGTAACTCTTTTGCTTCTACTAACGTTTCTGGTACTGGCCCATTCACGGTTAAATCACGTGAGCAAGGCATCAAGGTTGAGTTTGAGCGTAACCCTAACTACTGGGATACCGCATCAAAAGGTAACGTTGATAACTTAACACTAGTACCTATCAAAGAAGCTGCAACGCGTGTAGCTGCTCTTCTTTCTGGCGACGTAGACATGATTGCTCCAGTAGCGCCAAACGACTACAAGCGAGTGGATAGCGCGAGCAACATCAACCTATACACTATGCCTGGTACGCGTGTCATCACGTTCCAAATGAACCAAAACAGCAACGAAGCGCTGAAAGACGTTCGCGTTCGTCAAGCTATCGTTCACGCAATCAACAACGAAGGTATTGCTAAGAAGATCATGAAAGGTGCTGCGACACCTGCTGGTCAGCAAAGCCCCGTTGGTTACGCGGGTTACAATGAAGAGCTAACTCCACGCTACGACCTGAAGAAAGCGAAAGAGCTAATGAAGGAAGCGGGCTACGAGAACGGCTTTACGCTATCTATGATGGCGCCAAACAACCGTTACGTGAACGATGACAAGATTGCTCAAGCTGCGGCAGCAATGCTATCTAAGATCGGCATCAAGGTTGATCTGAAGACAATGCCTAAAGCGCAATACTGGCCAGAGTTTGATAAGTGTGCAGCAGACATGATGATGATCGGCTGGCACCCAGATACAGAAGATTCAGCGAACTTCACAGAGTTCCTAACGATGACTCGTGATGAAACTACGGGTCGTGGTCAGTACAACTGTGGTCACTACTCTAACCCAGAAGTGGACAAGATCGTTTCTGCATCTAACTCTGAGACAGACCTAGCGAAGCGTAGCGCGATGCTTAAGCAAGTAGAAGCAACGCTATACGATGAAGCGGCGTTTGTTCCTCTACACTGGCAAGATCCATCATGGGCAGCGAAGTCTAACGTTGAGATTGGCCCAATCATCAACGGCATGAACTTCCCATACTTTGGTGACCTAGTCGTTAAGTAAGCGGCACTCTCTCGCTGAGTAAGCGACAGATAATCGCGCTCTGCTTTGTTCAGCGAGCAGAGCGCGTTTTTTAGGCTGAACGAATTTTTAATGTAATGGATACATAAGGGGCAAGGAATGTTTTCGTTTCTGGTCAAGCGCCTGTTTCAGGCACTGATAGTGATGTTTGTGATCAGTTTGGTGGCGTTTGCCATTCAGGATAACCTGGGCGACCCGTTGCGTGAACTTGTAGGTCAGTCGGTTTCAGAAGCAGAGCGTCAAGCGATGCGTGATGAAATGGGCCTCAACGATCCCTTCATTACGAAATACGCGCGTTTTCTTGGTAACGCGGTACAAGGTGATTTAGGCAACTCATACTTCTTCAAGCGCCCTGCGGTTGAAGTGATTGCGAGCAAGCTAGTGGCGACATTAGAGCTGGTATTGGGTGCCACGTTAATCATAATCTGTTTATCTATCCCTCTTGGGGTTTATTCAGCAATTAACCCGAAGAGTTTCTTCACGAAAGTCATCATGGCAGGCAGTAGCATCGGTATTTCGATCCCTGTATTCCTGACGGCAATCATGTTGATGTACGTATTCTCTATCGAACTGGGCTGGCTTCCGTCGTACGGACGAGGAGAGACCGCAAACTGGTTTGGTTGGGACTCTGGCTTCCTAACGCTTGATGGTCTGGCGCACTTGGTGCTGCCGTGTATCGCACTGGCTTCCATTATGTTGCCGCTGTTTATTCGTCTAGTGCGCGCAGAGATGTTGGAAGTGTTGAGTTCTGAGTACATCAAGTTTGGTAAGGCAAAAGGTCTGGCGCTGCATAAGATCTACTACCAGCATGCACTTAAGAACACCATGCTACCTGTACTAACAGTAGGTGGTGTACAAATCGGTACTATGGTGGCGTATACCATCCTAACCGAAACCGTATTCCAGTGGCCTGGTACAGGCTTCCTTTTCCTAGAGGCAATCAACCGCGTAGATACGCCGCTTATCACCGCGTACGTTATCTTTGTAGGTCTAATCTTCGTTGTGACTAACACCATCGTCGACCTGCTATACGGCTTGATTAACCCAACAGTAAACCTAACAGGTAAAGGAGCATAACCATGACACAAGCAGTACAAGCCGTTCCTTCACGTTGGGAGCGTTTCAAACAATCGGATTTTCTGTATTACTTCAAGCGCGACAAGGTTGCGATGACGAGTTTCACGGTCTTTATGGTGATTCTAGTGATGTCGTTAGCTTCGCCGTTGATTGCACCGCATAACCCGTATGATCTTAGTACTATCGACATTATGGATGCCGAGCTGCCACCATCTTGGATGGAAGACGGTGACGCAACCTTCCCGCTGGGTACGGATGAGCAAGGTCGTGATATTCTGTCGACGATTCTTTACGGCTCTCGTCTATCGCTAACGATTGGCTTTGCGGCTGTAGGTCTTCAGCTACTTCTCGGTACAGTTATTGGTTTATCAGCGGGTTACTTCGGTGGCCGTGTTGATAGCTTCCTAATGCGCTTTGCGGATGTTCAGCTGTCGTTCTCTACCATGATGGTCGCGATCATTGTCTCTGCTATCTTTAAGGCGAGCTTTGGTAGTGAGTTCTTTAGTCAATATGCAGTGTTAATGCTGGTGGTGATCATCGGTATTGCCGAATGGCCACAGTATGCACGTACCATTCGTGCTTCGGTACTGGCTGAGAAGAAGAAAGAGTATGTGGAAGCGGCACGCGTGATGGGCTTTAAAGCGCCACGTATCATGTTCCGTCACATTCTTCCGAACTGTCTGTCGCCAATCCTAGTTATTTCAACGGTACAGGTTGCGAATGCAATTATGTCGGAAGCAGCGCTGTCGTTCCTAGGTCTGGGTTTGCCTGTAGACCAACCGTCGTTAGGTGCGCTGATTAGCATCGGCTTTAAGTACATCTTCTCGGGTGCTTGGTGGATCACTGCCTTCCCTGGCTTGGTTCTTATCACTTTGGTTCTAGTTATCAACCTATTAGGTGACTGGCTGCGTGATGTATTTAACCCGAAAATCTACAAAGGGTGATCGAGAGTGATTGATTTTTAAACCCAATCCTCACTACACTAAGAGTCGCAAATCATTGCGGCTCTTTTTATTTGTGCCGCGAATTCCAAAGAAGTGTTCAGGGGATAGGTATGAGCTCTTTTAGCAGAGTAAAGGGATTGGTGAGCGCATCATCACGCCAACAGCGTGGTCGTGTTCTGCTCGGCTTATTGGCCATGTCCGCAGTAGTAGCAACGAATGTGTCGGCTAATGATGCTTTGTGTGATGCCAGTCAGACATCTACCAATCAACTCCCTGTACTCGCGGAAAACTGCCCCATTGGTAATGGGGTTTGGGGGAGCAAAATCCCTGTTTCGCAAGACGCGGTTTATTGGATCCAGTGCGGGATACTCGAAATGCCCATGCCTCTTGAGCAAGCGATGCCACTCTATTCTGAGATATCCACCGATGTTTGGATGCTTCCACAGCAAAGCAGCTACCGCTGCTTGATTGGACCTTACACCGATGTGAATAAAGCGAAACAAGACTTAGCTGAGGTAAAAGGCATCGAGGGCTACAAGGACGCGTTTATTCGTGTCGTCGAGCGCAGCAGCAAGGCGGCGACGTCATCCCCGGCTTCCTCATCCAAGTCGGCAAACCCTAATGGGGTAAAAGCTGCCTTCAGCATGCCCCAATCTGGCCAAAAAACATTGACACAACCCGTTCCTCAAACACAATCGGCAACGCCGAAACCTGTTAAAAAAGCCGCGACTATTCCAGCTCTGCCTTCCAACAAATCCTCTGCCTTGTCGATTCGACTTTCCACGCAGCTCGATGGTCAGCGTTATGCCGTCCCTTATTTGTCCGGAGGTGATCATCAGTTTTATATGGAGCACAATAAGGCGTGGAACCGGTTAAGTTATAACAGCGCAATTAAGGTATGCAGCGATCTCGATATGCACTTAGTAAGTAACAGTGAGTGGCAAGCGCTTGTTAGCTCGAAGGTCATGGTGAACAACCAGTGGCCAATGCAGATGCCTTATTGGGGAGATGGTCAGAAAGGACTATTTACTAATGGCAAGGTGTCACCGCTTAAAGGTAACACCCTGCTTAACGTAGTGTGTGTAGGAAAATAGCTTCTCGCTATGGCAGCAGCCAGCGGGTTTTAGGGCTGCGAGCCAACAACCAACTGGTGCCTAGCGCCAAACTGCCACTGACCAATACCCAAAATGGGATCATGTAAATTGGATGGCCATGGTGCAGTCCAAGTTCATTCATCGGCCATAGAAACAGTGGATGTAGAATGTAGATGCCTAGGCTGTACTGACTAATAAAACTGACTACTTTTTTCACCTTTGGTTTGAGGTTGTCAGCATAAGCTTTACAGACGATAAAGATCATACTTGCGGCTAAAACCGTGTTGAGTGTCTTATAAGAGAACCAGCGCCCGACGTAGTAGCGTTCAGCATCGATACTGCCTTGCACGACCATATAGCTGCTCAGAGCCATCGCACCTACACCAAGAATCGCAGAGGTGATGACCACACCACGGCTCGCCGGCAGCTTTTGATACAGAATATAGCCCAGTGGCAATAAGCCCATGTACAACCAGAACTGCTCACTCCAAGGCCCATCAATACGCATTAAAAACAGCAAAGTAGTCAGTAGCCAAAGCCCGGTGAACGCATAAAGCGCCGCATCATCGAACTTGCGAACAAACAGTTGCAGGAAAGGAATGGCAGCGTATAAAGGGATAAAGTAGTAGAAGAACCCAAGGTGGTAATAGGTTTGGTGGTGGTAGCTTTCTGCTAATACGTCTTTTACTGTACTGCCATTAAAGCCTTCGACCGTCCAGCCCGATAGATAAGCGTAAAACAGTGACCAAACCAAAAATGGGATGAGTACTTTTCCCAGTCGGCGTGACAAATAGTATTTCAGATCGAACGGACGCTTATCATGAAGCATCAGCGCACCGGTAATTAGAATAAACACAGGAACGGCCCAGCGACTAAATCCATTGAAGGTAATGGCCGTCACCCATTCTCCCATCGGAATTTGTCCTAATTCATGACGGTAAGGTCCCAAGGCATGAATGATGATTACCGCGAGCGCCGCTACACAGCGCATCGCATCAAAGAAATATACGTGTTTTTTGTCCATTAACAACTCCTTACAGTCACTATGAACTATAAGAAATATCCCTTACATCGGAAAGTTAACTTAAATAAAACTTGTGTAAAAACTTCTCAATAACTGAGTTATTGGCATTTTAGTCGTCCATGAAAGTGTTTATAGACGTCATCATTGTTAAAGCCGTCGGCATTTTGACTCGAAAAAATCAATGGTGTGGTGCCTTTTTCAAGCGCTATCTTCTGGGCTTCGGTACACAGTATGTGCATCAGCATCATGCCAGAAATGGTCGAAATTCCTCCTGTAGGACGTTGATTGATTTCTATGGCGCCGTCACCTGTCGGAGCTAGGTTATCCAAAACAATATCAGCGATATCCATTAGCTTCTGCCCTGAATGGTGTCGGCTTTTAAACTCTGAAGAGTGGGTAAGGGAAGTGATGGCGATGACACAGTGCCCTTCACGTTTTGCTCTGAGTGCAAACTCGACCGGTAGCGCATTGCGACCAGAGTTGGACACAACCACAATGACATCATTGGGTGAGATTTTCTGGTCATCCCAAAGAATATCTGCGAGCCCTGGAAGCTTTTCTAATGCGGAACCGCGTAAGGCTCCGTCACTGGTGAGCACATTCGAATCGAGGATCGCGTTGATATTGCCAAGCCCGCCAGCGCGAATAAAGCCTTCTAGTCCTACCATGTGCGAATGTCCGGTGCCTAGAACCTGGATCATATTGTCTTCAATGATGGCGTTGGCAAATAACTGACTGGCTTTGTTAATTTGCTGGTGGTTAGTGTTAACAACATTATCCAAAATTTCAGAAAGTTGGCTGTAGTATTCAAACATCTTGCTCTCCTATTTTTTTGTTATTGGCCGTAGCGCTCATGATTCCAAATTTGGTAGGTCAATGATGGCTGAGTTTGAACCAGTTGACCGTTATCGACGTCACCTTGTACACAGCAACTAGCACCAATAATCGATTCATATCCCACTTTGGTGCCGGGCATAAGGCTAGCGTTGACTCCAGTGCGGCAATGATCACCAATATAGACAAACTGCCCAAATTGGTGGGGAGTGATGCGTTTTCCTTTGATGTTGTGCTGGACTTTCGCATCATCAAATCGTAAATCACCAAACACGGTTCCAGCGCCAATATCAGTCGATTGCCCTAAAATACCATTAACGACACATTGATGATTGAGGTAGTTATTGCCAAATAACAGGCCATTGAGCTCAGCACAGTGAGCGATTTTGCTGCGATCACCGACAATGCTGTGAGCATTAACTTTGCAATGTTGCTTGATCTCACAATTATCGCCAACGATGTTATTGCCCTCTAAAATCGCACCTTGCTGTATGGTGGTGTTATTGCCAATGATGACATTTCCCAAAATATACACCCCTGCACCGATATGGCTATTTTCCCCTAAGCTCACAAAACCATCAATATAGGCAAGTGGTGACACAGAACTACTTTGGGGAATGTGATGTTGTTTGAGAAGCTGGCAACGTTGAGTGGCGAGATGTTGATTGATTGCCATTAGATCCCAAGGGTAATCAACATTAAACGATGGTTGCTGGCATTGAAGATGCGCTATTTTGTCGATGTTTGCGTTTTGGTATAAAGACGGCTCTAGGTAGTATTCATCACTTGGAATCATGCCACATTGAATATGCGGTTCTATACTGGCCAACCCACAGGAGAAAATGGCGCTCAGAGGTTCATTTGTTAACAGAGCACATAGCTCGTGGTTGTAGCCAATTCTTCTCGGGTGGTAAAGAAAATCAAAGGGGTGATTAAGATCGAAACAGAGGCGATCGGAACACTCCTCTTCTCTTAATGACCGGAATAGGCACGCATCGTGTTTTTGTTGATGCAGTTGGGATAGGTCAGCAATATCGAGATACTGGTCAGCAAACAACACCAAGCTCCTAGAAGAGTGGGGAGGCACACCATTAATAAGCTGTTGTAAGGTGTCTGCAGGTCCTTTGCTTTTAGATATATCAACAATATCGATAGCTAAGTTTTTAAGTTGAGGGTGGGTTTTGAGTAGCAGGCTCAGAGCTGCCCTTACTTGGTTGTGATGAGTTGTACCAATAGAGACTCGAGACACCTTTAGGGCGTTCAGGGAACTTAGCCACCAATAGAGTAAAGGGAAACCTGCAACGGGAAGAGTTAAACAGGATTGATTTTGGCCTAGTGGCCACAAACGTCGGGACTGCCCTGCTGCGAGCAAATAAGCGTGCATATAACCTCCAAAAAGTGAAAATAACCCAACCTAGTAAATAGGTTGGGTTGAAAAGAGCAGCATTGAGCGGGGGAAGCTGCCCTTTCAGGAGACGCTCGGCTATGCAGACGCAAGTACCGAGTTTATTTCTGTTTTAATGTTGTCGGATTGTGTACCAAAAATAGCTTGCAGATTGTCACCGATGACAACGACATCAATGGCACCAAGATTTTTAAGCGCTTGAATATCCGCATTACTAATGTTTTTTAGACTCACGCGAAGACGAGTGATGCATGCGTCGACAGATTTGATGTTCTCTGCACCACCCAATGCGGCGACAATATCGTTTGCCAGTTCACCTGAGACCTCGACGACTTTACTGTGCGTCTCTTCCGTTTCACGACCTGGTGTTTTTAGGTTCAATTTCACAATAAGAGTGCGGAAAAGTATGTAGTACAACGCTGCCCATAGAGGACCAATGATTGCGAACAACCAAGCGTTCGAAGACATTGGGTAGTATAGGAAGAATTGAATAGCACCGTGTGCAAAATCCGTACTGTGCTTAATGTCCAGCATCGCTGTGATAGCAAAGGCAATACCCGTTAGGATTGCATGGATAACGTACAGAATTGGCGCAACAAACAAGAAAGTAAACTCAATTGGTTCAGTGATACCCGTTAACCAAGAAGTGAATGCGGCGGTTGCCATTAGGCCACCAACGACTTTCTTTTTCTCAGGTGCTGCACAGTGGTAGATAGCTAGTGCTGCGGCAGGCAGTGCCCACATTGAGTACATGAAACCACCAGATAGATAGCCAGCTGTTTTGTCGCCAGCAAAGAAGCGAGTCAGTTCCCCCGTAATTTCTTTACCCGTATCAGGGTCAATGTAAGAACCGACTTCAAAGAAAAATGGCGCATTCCAAATGTGGTGAAGACCCACAGGCAGTAGCGAGCGCTCACCTGCGCCATAAATAGCCCATGCAAGGGTAGGATTTTGGTACGCAGCCCAATCAGAGAATGTATCTAACATTGCACCAACAGGCGGCCAAATAAACGCCATCGCCATACCAATTGCAATCGCAATCAGTCCCGTGCTGATAGGGACAAAGCGTTTACCGGCGAAGAAGCCAAGGTATTCTGGCAGTTTGATGTTGTAGAATCGGTTGAACATGGCTGCAGCGACAGCGCCCATGATAATACCGCCAAAGACACCGGTTTGCAGCGTGGCAACACCCATAATCGTTGCGTCTGTCTCTAAACCTCGGAGTCCAGCGGTTACCCCTAGTGCGGCATTCATTATGATTAAGCCGACCACACCAGCAAGCGCTGCCGCGCCATCATTCCCCTTGGATAAACCAAGAGCAACGCCAACTGCAAACATAAGCTGCATGTTACCGAACACACCATCACCTGCGGCGAGCATAACCTTGCTTAGCGCATCTGGGATGAAAGCGAATCCGGCGTTACCAATACCTAACATAAGACCAGCAACGGGGAGAACCGCCACAGGTAGCATTAAGGAGCGTCCAATCTTTTGTAACTGTGCGAAAGCTTGCCCTAGCATAACTTCCTCCTTGTATGGTGTGAAACATTCAAATGAATCGTTTTTTGATTCGTTGGCATTAGCGTAACGAATGTAAATGTAACCATGGTTGGAAAATGCAAGCAGTTTGTAAGCAGTCGCTTACAAACTGCTGTTTGCTTTTAGAAATAGTTTGAGCTGTACGAAAGAACTGTTCATGCGGATCCGATACAGTTCACAGCATGCAAAACCACATCGAGAGAAAAAGAATGGAAGCAAAAAAAATACTCATCGTGGATGACAATAAAGAACTGCGTGAAACATTAGGTGAGTACCTTGAAAAAGCAGGTTTTGAGGTACATTTAGCACAAGATGGGGAGGCTATGTGGCCTCAATACCACACGGTTGACCCAGACTTAATTATCTTGGACATTATGATGCCAGGAGAAGATGGGTTTAGCCTTTGCCGAGAGCTACGCCGCCTTTCCGATGTGCCTATTATTATGCTTACTGCGGTGACGGAAGAGGCCGATCGAGTCGCTGGTCTAGAGATGGGGGCAGATGATTATATAACGAAATCATTCTCACCTAGAGAGCTGCTTGCAAGAGTAAAGACGATACTGAGACGAACGAACACGACTCAGGCTCGTTCAAGTTCTGAGCAGGTTATTTGCTTTGGTCAATGGAAGTTAGATACCTATACCCGTCACTTGTCGAAACGAGGAAGCGAAACCTCGACGGCGCTATCCGGCAGTGATTTGTCACTATTGCGTCTATTTTTAAATAGCCCTAAAAGCCTGTTAACTCGCGATCAAATAGCCCAAACAATATGGGGGCGCGATGCTTTGCCCATGGAGAGAGGGATTGATGTTCAGGTGAGTCGTTTGAGGCATCACCTTCAAGATAGTGGACGAGAGCTTATTGTAACGGTGCGCAATCAAGGCTACATCTTGATGGCTGAGATACACAATGAAAAGTAATGTATCGTCATGGTGGGTCGGTTCGCAGGCTGCAAGAACGTCTCTAATACTGCTGGTGGTCATTGCATTATCTCAGCTCATCTCCAGTGTGGTTTGGTATAAACATTCTTACCTAAAAGAAGAGCAGTCACTTGTGAATAGTGCCAATGCTCTCGCGTTGAGTGCGGCCTCGACGATTCGTTACTTTAATGACCTTCCAGAGGATTATCGGCATTTAGCGCTGAATCAACTGCGGAACATGGGGGGGGCTAAGTTCTTTGTTTCACTAAACGATCATGCCATCGAGATTAAAGATATACCTTCGAGTGAAAGAAAGGAGGTGGTGGTGGCTGAAGTGAAGCGCATTTTTCGGCATGAATTGGATTATCACGTCGAGGTACGAGCTTCTTTCACACTCAGGCACGATTTACGAGTTTTCAACGAAGAGCTTCCAATTGATGACTTGCCATTTCAGTGGGGGCATTACAGTATGGCCTCTGGTGATCAGTCGACACCTATATTGGTGATTCAAGCAAAAATTTCCTCTGGTGCCTGGTTTTATGTTGCCGCGCCCTTTAGCCAGCTCGATGCTGAATATCTGAGCTCTCAACAAATCTTTACACTCATACTTTCGACGATATTGTTGCTATTAGTCACCTGGGTGTTCTTTAGAAGAGAGATGCAGCCGATTAAACATCTTGCCGTCGCGGCAGAGAAAATTAGTCGACAAGAAGACAATATACCTCTTATTCCCGTTTCGGGTAGCCGAGAACTTCGCTCAGCGGTCACCGCATTCAATCAAATGCACCTCAAGGTGAACAATTTCATTCGAGATAGAGAGCAGCTGTTTAGTGCGATTTCTCACGATCTGAAAACCCCGATTGCCTGTCTTAAACTGCGCACAGAAATGCTTGATGACGATAGAGAAAGGGAAAAATTTAGTCGTATTATTGGTGACCTGGATCTTTTAGTGAAAGGGGCTCTACAGTGCATGAAAGAGACGGATATTCATGAAGATATAGAGCCTGTTGACCTTATCTCGTTGATTCAACATTGCCAAGAGCTTTATCCCGAAGGTGATAGCCTTATTAATATACAGACTCACAATCACCCGAGTGTGATGGGTAAGCCGTTAGCCCTAAAACGTTGCTTACTGAATGTGATCGACAATGGCATAAAGTATGGGCACCGTGTCGATGTTCAGCTGATTGAGTCGACACAAAGTGTTGACGTGATTGTCGAAGATCACGGTCAAGGTATTGGAAATGTCGCTGTAGAGGACCTATTTAAACCTTATTTTCGTGCTAATACTGAAATGGAAGGGACGGGGTTGGGGTTGACGATTTCACGTAGCATTATTCGTGGTCATGGCGGTGAATTAATAGTCAGCAAGGCGGAAGCTGGAGGTTTAAGAGTTGTCGTATCGTTTGTTAAGTAGTTTGGTCTTGGTATTTAGTGTGGTTTCTGTGGCTCAGGCGACACCAAGCGCTGGGTATGAATTTCTCCATTGGTGGACATCAGATGGAGAGGAGAAAGCGCTTCATACTATGACGTCACAGTTACAAAATCAGGGCGTTCCTCTTGAAGTAAAGAGTGTGAAAGGAGGAGGAGGTGAACCGGCATTAAGTGTGTTGCAAACCCGAGTTCTTGCGGGGAATATGCCGGAAATGGCGTTGGTCGAAGGTGTGAATATTCAATCTTGGGCAAAGCTGAACTTGGTTTATAACTTGAGTCTAGTGGCGAATGAAGAGCAGTGGTTGGAAAAACTCTATCCGCTGGTCAGTGATCTAAACACCATGAATCAGGACTTTGTCGCTGTCCCGCTGAACATTCATCGAATGAACTGGTTGTGGGCTAATCAGGCATTACTATCACAGTTACAGCTGGCGACGCCGACAACATGGAAAGAATTTATTGCTGTAATGCAAGCGGCGAAATCTCGTGGAATAACGCCACTCGCATTGGGAAATGATCCGTGGCAAGTCGCTCAAATATTTGAGAATATTGTATTAAGCCTTGGGGGGCGAGAGCTTTACTACGCAGCATTAGTCAAACTTGAACCCGAGGCGCTAGCCTCTGACACGATTGTTCGTGCTCTTAACATTTTCCGAGCCATCAGTGAGGTTCAGCCTCTCCCACTGCAAAAACTCTCGTGGTCTCAGGCGACACTTAACTTGGCACAGGGGAAGGCGTTAATGCAAGTTGGTGGTGATTGGGTGTTGGGTGAGCTTAACACCTATGACCAAGCGCTGAGTAATTATGTCTCGTGCCACGTTACGCCTGGTACCGAGCAGCACTTTCTCTACAATATGGATAGTGTGATTTTTTTGCGTTCTAAGTACATGTCATCAGATGAAGCACAGCGTATTGCGAGCCATCTACAAAGTCCGTCGTTTCAATATCATTTTAATTTAGATAAAGGCTCCATCCCAGTACAGCCAGACATTGGGTTAGAGGGTTTTCATGCTTGTCAAAAGCGGTCTAAGCAGGATTTCTTAGTTGCGCAGAAAATGCATAAAACAGTGCCAAGTATGAGTGACTCTATGGCGTTAGACCCCAATAAACAGCGCATTTTTAATTTGGCTTTGTATCGATATTTTATTTATCAAGATCAGTCACCTGAAGATCTGGTGAGTAAGCTACTATCTCTGTCTAGAACGTGAAAAAAGGCGCCGTAGGCGCCTTTGCAGCTTATTGAAATATCGAAGATATTAGTCTTTTAGTGTTAGTAGCCAAGACTCGATCCAGCCTTTACTCTCATTTGAGTTAAACGTACTGCTATGTTTGAAGAACTTAGCGGCAACTTGGCTGATAGAGTTAGAAGACAAGGGCTCATCTAGATTAGTGATGGCCATCGTTACTTGGTAGGTATGCTCTTCCCCACCTTCAATGAACGAGAATAGTGGCGTTTGCAGATAGCCTTCGGCACTATATTGAATATTACCTTTGGCAAGCTCTTCCATTGCTCCATCGTCGTTCTTTTCATGAATGCCAATCTGGCCATCAGCGTAGATACGGTAGAACATATCCTGGTCAAACAAATCAAAGTATTCACCGCCCATCGCTATAGAGAGGACTTCAATGATCTCTTGTGTTGACTCAGTTTGCACCTGACAATTGGTGACTGCGGCTTGATAAGTTGCCATATCGGCAGCTTCAGTCGGGTTGTCATCACTATCGCGAGGCGTGTCACCTTCAGTACAGACGAAGTCACGGTAGATGAAAGAGAACGCGACTTTTTCAAACTCGTGCTGATACTGTTCTTTGGTTTTCGCTGTGATGGTGTAGTGGTCGCCATCAATCAGTGCATTGTTAAAGTCAAAATCGATAGCAATCGTTGGGTAGCCGTCTTCTTCTGGATCATAGCACTCGAATTCAGAGCGTTCAGTGACCGTCCATTCTTGGGTTACACTGGATAGACGGAACTCTTCAAATACGTCATTCGCAAAGTCGCACGAGAATGGCTTGCCATTGAAGGTGTAGTCCGGTGGAGTCGTAAAGAAGACATTAGCGTCATAGTTACCAGTGTCGCCAGTGTTGGTGTTTTTGCCTATGTTGGCGCTGATTTCACCCAGAACAAAAGGAGCTGCTGCAGACTCATCCATGACTGGGAAGAAATAGTCGACGGTCAGGTCGCCATCTTGACCTCTATAGGCAAGTCGCTTTTCAATATCGGCTTTGTTTACGTAAAGTTGATCAACACCCTTTCCATCGATAATGTCATCCATCTCGAGCATGTAGTAGCCTTTATCGCTATCTTGATGAACAATGAGCATATTAGCTACTTTGTCGTCACCCATCGCCACAGTGATGGTATCGCCGTCAATGGAATATGTACCAACGGGTTCTGCCTCAAGCTCTGGGCAGCTAGCCGGTGTATGAGATTCTGGGTCAGCAGAGAAATACATATTGCCACCTTCGAGCCTCATCGCGTGACACTCTAGGTGGTGGTAAGTGTATGAACCCTCAGGACCCATATTTGTGTCTAGCATGTAGAAGGTTTGGTTCTCAAGCGGATGCGGAACTTCAACTGTTGACTCACCCACGTTGATAGAAAACTCTGCCTGAGCTTTGTCGCTATTGATGCCATCGGTAGCAGCGAGCGTGAAGGTGAACTCTCCCGCTTTTGAAGGTGTCCCCGCTAGTGTCAGGTAGCCATCTTTAACCGCGATGCTTACACCGTCGATTTTTCCTGAAACGGTAACCGTGAGTTCATCACCATCGATATCATCAAATAGATCGGCAATATCAAAGCTCTTATCAAGGTCGCTGCCTTTCAAGAGCTCTAGCGCGTCGAAATCAGCGTTTAATTCGGCAACAGCCTCGTCATTGACCGTTGGTGGTGTGTTTGGTGTTGTGACCGTCAGCTCCCAAGATGCTGGGCGTGATTTAACTCCGTGAGAGTCCATAGCAAAAAACTGATACTCAAACTCACCTGCTTTGCTGGTATCAAAGCCTGAAACCAAACCGGCATCACTGACAGAGAGTCGTGGTGCGCCATCTAGTGATTTGACGGTGTAGTTTAGCGTATCTCCATCTTTATCATCGAATAAATCAACAATGCTGAACTCGGTAACAACGCCGCCCACCTCTATGTCGGTGTCTTTTAGTTGATTGATTATACTAGGACGATGGTTTTGAGTTGGTTTACCTTCATCGATAACAGGGTGGAAGTCTTTTAGGTCGTCTTCGTTATCTGGCAGGATGTCTCGAATGCTTTCTGCTAGCTTACGTGCTTCTTCAGCGGTGGTTTCAGAATCGCTGCTATGGACGGTATCAACTAACACCTCACTAATGATGGCTAGTTTTCTGTTGCCGTTAGTAGCATCAATAAAGTCGCTATCTAGCTCGTCAATTGTAACGCCAAGAGCGTCGGCAACTTCTTGAATTGCAACGTCTTTATCTTCGTCTGTTGCGTCATCTGGAAGCTGACTTACTGTGCTGGCTACGAGATCGGTAATGGGGGTGATGACTGGGCTACCTGCCATAGCCTTTAGGCTGAAGGCTTTTTCAATGACACCACGAGTTTCATCAATAGTAGTACCTACTTCAGCACGGACACAAAGAGCGACATCACGATACTGACTATCTAGAGTCGCTATACCGCCAGTTGTCGTGAGTGTATTCGTATCGGTTTCGCAAATGCCATCACCATTCGTGTCGGCGAGTATTTTTGCACCTTTTAAGTAGCCATCTATAGCGGTTACGGTAAAGTTTTTTGCTGAAGGGGCCTCTGGTGTTGTAGAGGAATCACCACCACAACCTGCCAGCATGACTGTAGAAATTGCTGTCGCCAGCAACGTTTTGTTAGACAACCAATAATTGGTCATTTTGTACATCCTATGTTTTTATAATTTATATCTAGCTATCAATAGTTTGAGGTCGATTGATAGGTTTGAGACTATACATAAGATGCAACTGGTTTTCTATACATGCGGCTTATTGTTTTTGCTTTAAGTTATTAATATACAATGAATTTTACTGAATACCGTTCTTGATGTTACTGACACCACAACATCGGTGGTGTCAGTAGATGTGCTAGTTACAAACTATCTGCTCCCAGAACCAGTTAGTTTGCGTCGGTGTTTCCCAAACCCCTGGTTTGTTTTTCGCGGTAAAGCACTTGCCTTGGTGGGTGACGGTATCGCCGACATTAACCTGTGTGACGCCAAGCTCCCAAGTGATCATGTTAGGTGTTGTTCCCCCTGTGTCACCGCCTCCAGTTCCGCCACCGCTACCCGTATCACCACCTCCAGTAGTAGGTAGTTGGTCAACAATGCGGACTTCAGGCCAATTTGCGTGGGAGCCATAAAAATTGGTCACACACTTTTCGTAATCTCCGGGTACCAGAGCTGAGTACGCTGTTTGATAACCCACAAGGTTACATTCGAATGAGACACCTTCTGGGCGATCGGCATGGTATTTCCAGCTTGCTTCCCAGTTGGTATATAACACATCGGTTGCACCATTCAGATTTAAGCTACCGTAGGGAGTTTGTTG
Organism: Vibrio sp. CB1-5; assembly: GCF_059412285.1. Lineage (NCBI taxonomy): Bacteria > Pseudomonadati > Pseudomonadota > Gammaproteobacteria > Vibrionales > Vibrionaceae > Vibrio > Vibrio sp. CB1-5. The sequence continues at coordinate 34,478 of NZ_JBJHPB010000017.1, forward strand.
CCAGCAAGTGTTCGCTTCATCGGCTTCAATCGGGATCTGATAGTGAGCGGCCAATCCTTCCCAATAGCGAATACGATTGACGGGCTGACCTTTATCTTTGTTCTGCTCGCCACACTCAATGCCACCATTGATGATGTTAATAGTGGTGCCAAAACCATAGCCAATCCCCGCGTCAATTTCTCGCTGTGAGGGTTTCCATGTACGGTCAATCACGTGCAGCATGGCGGGCTTAGGTGCTTGTGGAGTTAGGAAGAACCAAATCGCTGAGGCGAGGTTGAGCCAAGAATCGGCGACGAGTACAGGGTTATTAAGAAGCACGGTAGCATCACCATCAAACATCACTTCCGAGAAAGGGCCATAGTTAAAGTGGTAGGAAAGCTGTTTGGCGCCGCGACCGAAATAGCCTTGGTTGGGTGAACATGGCCAGCGCTTGTTTTGCCAATCATTTTGGCCGCAACCTGTGGTATAGCCTTCTTGGCCTTCCGACCACCCCATTTCACGCACATGAACTAAAGCTTGCTGCCACTCTTCCAAAGCAAGTGGGTTATCCCAAGTGTTATCAAGCGCGATATGTCCGCCAGTTTCTTGGGCGAAATGCGCAAAAGCCGTGACGATAGAGCGCTTACAGATAGCATCTGCATTGCGACCGTCGGTGTAGTCGCCACAAAACGCAGGGAATTTACCGATGGCCTGTAAAAAGCGTTGATAGGTGTATTCAGGAGCGGCCATTTGAGTAAGAAAGTCCCACTCGGAGCGTGGGAACACACGCTCGGCACGTTTTACGTTGTCTGGGTTAGTGGCTAAGCCTGCATCGATCGCATCGACAATAGCATTTGGGGCGGTAGAGAGCGCATTAGCCCAAACGGCATACATGGGGTCGCTGGTTTGAGCTGCGGCACTCGCTTGTACTTCGCTACGCAATAACACATAGCCAGTAGGGTTGTCTGGGTCTGGCTGTGGATTGACAGCCAAAGCAGGCATGCTGGCACTAATGAGTGCTGCAGTTGCCAACAGTTGAGAGGGTTTCATTTCACGTTCCTTATTGTTTATAGGGCTAGTTTTTAGAGACTCATGCTGAGTGAGTTCTATTCGCTAGTAGAAAAAACTAAAAGAAAGGCTATGTGCTAGTTACTATGAAAACCATTAATTCTGAGAGCGTTATTGGATTGCTGCGAGGCGTTTCAAGGTGAATTAGAATGAGTAATGTCTAGATTACGTAAAGGTGTGCCATGGTTCGAAACTTTAGATGTAGAACAGCCCAGTATTGACTGGGCTGAAATCGATAAAGTGTTTTGACTTAAAGAGCCGATTAACGCATCGTCACAAAATACCTACACAGGTGGTTTCAGCAATAAATCTGGAAAGGTTTACGTGATAAGGCTTACGAGCCTTTTCCAGAAAAACAGTAATTTTTAGCTGCTTTTCCTAAATCTTGAACTTTGATGCTACCAGTTTCCAGAAAATTAGTCACTTCTTAAAGGCGAACTTTTGAGGCGTTGAGGGGTGATGCCTTGCGGGAATAAACTCATTTTTGCCCCATTCAAAGTTACGTGGAGAACACTTCTCAGTCCAACAAAGTGTCATTTGACTTATTTCTTCTAATGTCGCTAATGTGTCTAAAGGGGCGAGTGAACATCAACTCTCAACAAGTAGCAATAAACTAATAATAAGAAGGTAAAAATGTCAGTTGCAAATACCAGAAAGAAAATTGAGAAATTCCTACTATCTGAAATACCCGAAGTACTAGTCATAAAGGGTGATTGGGGGGTAGGCAAAACGTTTACGTGGAAAAAATTCTTTAAGGAAATCAGGGAAGAAAATCACATAGCACTAAAGCATTACTCATATGTCTCTCTATTTGGTATTGAATCTCTACATGAACTTAAGCGAGGTATAGCACTCAGTAAAGTTGATACAAAAATCGCCTTGAGTCGCAACGTTGAGGAAGAGCTAAACCTTAAGCACTACCTGAATAAAATTGGCAGCACCGTAAAGCAGCCAATAATGAAACTGTTAGATAGTGGCAAAGATGTTGAGTTATTCGGTGTTGCTGGTTTAGGAGGCATGGTTGACTCTATCCTTTATGCGACGCTTTCAAAAACAATAGTGTGTTTTGACGATTTAGAGCGTCATAGTGATTCACTGTCTGTAAGAGATATTCTAGGAATGGCTTCTTACTTGAAAGAAGAGAAAAAGTGCAAAATCGTCATACTGCTAAATGAGGATGGGGATAAAGCAAGGCTCGAAGAATACTTCAAATATCACGAGAAAGTTGTAGATACCCAAATCGCTTTTGAGCCAACTGCGATAGAGTGCTTTGACTTGGCAATTGATGAACAAGAAAAATATGACCTAATCCGAAAATGTTGCGTTAGTTTACAGATAAAGAACATTAGAGTATTGAAGAAAATTGAGCGACATGCACAAGAGCTACTTAAATTCCTATCCTCTTATGACGAAATGATAGTACAACAAGCTATCTATTCGTTAGTTGCAATTAGTTGGTGCTATTACTGCCACAGTTCAGATCCCGAAAAGATACCATCATTCGAGTTCATAACCACTAAGAAAAGATTATTTGGATTATCTGATGATCAAGAGGATAAGGTAACAAAGCTTTGGTCCCAAAAACTAAATCAGTATGGCTACCAGTACACAGACGAGCTAGATGTGCTGATAGCTGAATGTATTGAACAAGGGTATGTAGACGAAGAAAAATTGAAGTTACTATGTTCGTCAAAGCAAGAAGAAATTAACAACCAAAGTAAAAATAAAGGATTAGAAGAAGCTTGGAACCTGTTTCATGACTCTTTTGCTGAAAATACACAAGAGGTTGTTGAAGCAATGAAGCGAGGGCTAGAAGCTTCCGTTCACCACACTAGCTCATCACAGTATGGTCAGGGAGTAAAACTTATACGTGATTTAGGTGATGACCAACTTGCAGACGAAATGATTGCCAATTACATAGATAATCACAAAGAAAACTATGAAAGATTTAATCTTTCAGATCCATATAGCAACCCTTTTGGAGTCGATGACCAAGGGTTTGCTGACAAGCTTCAAGAGGCTTTCGAACAATACAACAAACACCCTGAACCAATAGAGATTTTAGAGAGAAGAAGAGGCCAGAACTCATTTAATTCTTCCGAAGCAGAGGTATTAAGTAAAATTCCTAAGAAAGAGCTAAAAGAAATGATTAAAAGCTTTACGGGCAAAGACCTCACTGATTATGTCCGAGTAATTATCATGATGGGGTCAGCAAATAAAGCTCTACAAACGAACATAAACGAAGTTCTTCAGGAAATTGGTGACGAAAGCAATATTAACAGGGCTAGGTTGGCTAAATTTGGTATCAAGAACAGCAAATAATCATTAGCGAAGAAGTGGAACGACAAAGCCCCTTGGTGTCGGTGGACATTAAAGTTTGAAACTCGACAATAAAGACTAGAACTATGACAATAAAGTTCGAAACTTTTCGATGCTTTTTGTCGTAGTTTGGCTTTTACTCTGAAAAGGTTTTGCCCCGAAGTTTGTTACGACCCACATATGAACTTGGGAGAGAGTGTCCTGAATTCTGTGTAACTGTCTAAACTTAAGCCTTAAAGGCTAAGGATGGACAATATGGATAAGAAAGCACTCGAAGCTTTTGCTCGTGAAGCAGCGAAGTCAATCAAGACAGAATCTGATCTTGATGACTTCCGAAAAATGTTAACCAAGGTGACCGTTGAAACGGCGTTAAACGCTGAACTTGATGAGCACCTTGGATATCAAAAACATCAATCTAGAACCAGCTCCAACTCCCGCAATGGCTATTCGGGCAAGTCAATCATCACCGATGATGGAGAAGTCGATATCGACGTCCCTCGCGACCGTGAAGCCAGCTTTGAACCTCAACTCGTCCGTAAGCACCAAACTCGATTCCAATCCATGGACGACAAGATATTGAGCCTCTACGCGAAAGGCATGACCACACGTGAAATCGTCGCAACGTTCAAGGAAATGTATGATGCAGACGTCTCGCCAACACTGATATCAAAAGTAACCGACTCGGTGCTTGAGCAAGTGATTGAATGGCAGTCGCGACCTCTCGATGAAATTTACCCTATCGTTTACCTCGATTGCATTGTGGTTAAGGTGCGTCAAGACAAGCAAGTCATCAACAAATCCGTGTATCTCGCGTTAGGCGTGAACATGGAAGGCCAAAAAGAACTGCTCGGTATGTGGCTCTCTGAAACGGAAGGTGCCAAGTTCTGGCTTAATGTGCTGACTGAGCTTCAAAACCGTGGGGTGAAAGACATCCTTATCGCTTGTGTTGACGGACTCAAGGGCTTTCCCGATGCTATCAACACTGCGTTCCCAGAGACGCAAATACAGCTCTGTATCGTGCATATGGTGCGAAACTCGGTCAAGTACGTCCCTTGGAAAGACTACAAAGCGGTGACGACTGACCTGAAGAAAATCTACCAATCAGCCACAGAAGATGAGGCGCTGCTGGCCTTAGGGCAGTTCTCTGACCGATGGGATAGCAAGTACCCTCAAATCAGTCGCTCTTGGACGGCGCATTGGGACAACCTCAACACCCTGTTTAACTACCCAGAGGATATCCGCCGAGCGATTTACACGACTAACGCCATTGAATCTCTCAATAGCGTTATTAGAAAAGCGATTAAGAAGCGCAAGCTCTTCCCAACAGATGAATCAGCTCGAAAGGTGATCTACCTGGCTATCCGAGATGCTTCCAAGAAGTGGACTATGCCGATTAGAAACTGGCGACAAGCACTAAACCGCTTTATGATTATGTTCGAAGACCGACTCACTGAATACATGTAACTCCGACAGTTACACAGAATTATTTACAGGGTCATTTTTAGTTTTGTATGCTTTGTCACTCTACCTGAAACACGTGCCCTCCACAATTTGAAACAGCCTTTCTTAAGCCGAGCACGCATAAAGCGTATGAGCTCTAACTCGCTTATCCTAAATTGCAGCTCAATGGCTTCTATGGACACCATCATCATGCGCTCAGTATTGATGGCGATATCACTCATGCCAAGTTTCTTTCTCCCTCATCAGAAGAATCTTGTTTCACCTTATGAGGGAGCCATTTCGCTAGCGCATCGCCTAACGCTTTCGCGCTGATAGGCTTTGAAATGTAATCATCCATACCCGCTTGTAAGCATTTTTCTTTATCACCTTGAAGGGCGTTTGCCGTCATTGCAATCACGGGGATCGAATGATTGATATTGGCATTGCTCGTGTTCCGTATAGCTCTTGTCGCTTCATAGCCATCCATTTCTGGCATCTGGCAGTCCATGAATACCACATCATAAGCAGAATGAGTGCGCAATGCCGCCAACGCTTCTAGGCCGTTTTTCGCCTTATCAACTTTAATACCGTATTTCCCTAGTAGAGACTGAAGCACGACTTGATTGGTCGTGACATCATCCACGACGAGGGCGTGCGCTTGGTACTGGGTTTTCTTCTCGGGCGTGTGTCTTGTTACGAAGCTATCTTTCGGACTATCAGAGCCAAGACCTGAGACCTTCTCCAGAACACTGAGCAGATCGGATTGTTGCATAGGTTTAGTTAAATAGCCGCTAAAGCCGGCTTGTTGCATAAGTTTGGCGTCACCCCTTTGTACCACAGAAGAAAACATGATCATTTTAGTGTCTTTAATGGAGTCGCTCTTTAATATTTTGTGCGCCAGTTGTACGCCATCCATATTCGGCATTTGGTAATCAATTATTGCGATCGTAAACGGATTGCCCTGTTGCTTGGCGTTGGTCAACGCTTTCAATGCGTCTTCACCGCTCTCTACGACTTGATGCGGAATGTCCCATTTGCTGAATATCTGCTGCATCAAGTTTCGATTGGTTAGAATGTCATCCACAACCAACAAGTGTTGTTTTTTCAAATCTCCAGTCGGTAGATACACAACAGACTGCTTGTCTGAGTTCTCTAGAACAACCGTAAACCAAAAATTCGATCCTTTTCCCTGCTCACTGACGACGCCAATTTCGCCACCCATGATTTCAGATAGTCGTTTACTGATCGACAGACCAAGCCCAGTACCACCATATTTACGTGTTGTAGAACTGTCCGCTTGAGAAAAGCGTGAAAACAACTTCTGTTGCTGCTCTTCACTGATACCTATTCCAGTATCTTTCACCTCAAACTTAATCACGCTGTCAGTAAGCCGCTTTTTCACTAAAGAGACATAAACCGCAACCTCTCCTTTTTCCGTAAATTTGATAGCATTGTTAACTAGATTGTTCAGCACCTGACGGATCCGTCCAGGATCGCCTTTGTAACAACAATCCATGATTGGCGTCGCTGGACATATTAGCTGTATATCCTTTTGCTCTGCTGCAAAATAGAGCATCGCACCAACATCCTCTATCACTTCTCCTAAATCAAAATCAATCACCTCAAGGTCAATCTTCCCTGCCTCAATTTTTGAGAAATCCAATATATCGTTAATGATTGACAGCAAAGACTCGGCACTATTCTTCGTGGTTTCAGTCATCCTTAACTGTTGCTCGTCAAGCTTAGTGTCCAATAGCAAATTCGTCATACCTATCACACCATTCATAGGAGTTCTGATCTCATGACTCATTGTTGATAAGAACTCGCTTTTAGCTCGCGCAGCGGCTTCTGCTCTTTGGCTCTCTTTTTTTAGTCTCTGATTGTACTCATGCATTTTGATATCAGTTTCAACCAAGTTCGACGTCATGTTTTTAAAGCTCGACGTCAACCTAGAGAATTCATCTTTACCGTGAAGGTGCTTGCTATCACTAAGTTTCTTCAAGCCTAGCTTAAGCCTGCCAGCTCCTACGTCGTGAGTAGCTTTCAACAGAGTATCAACACGTCGTTTAACTCGAGCTGAGCTCCAAAAGGCCACAAAAACCGAAATAATTGCTGAAAAGACAGTACCTAAAATCAGCACTAAACTCGTTTGGGTCGCTGATCTTGCCGATTCGAGCGTCCTCACTTGGATTAGCACTTCTTCCACTTCGATAAAACTAGCAAACTTCTTTCTTATTTCGTCGATGATTGACTTACTGGTTTGTTTCTGTACCAATTCGATGATGGTACTCATTTGCTCCTCACCCTCTCTCACACCACGTCGTTGCTCCACTAATTTTGTCGCCGCTTCAAGCCAACGTTTGTGCAAAGCATCTATTTGCCAGAGCAACTCAACTTGTGGAGGGTTATCACTTACTTGATCCGCCAGAATGACAATCTTTTCATCCCAAACGCCAAGTGAGGATTTGAAAGGCTCTAGAAATACTTCGTCTCCAGTGATCAAAAAGCCACGTTTACCTGTCTCCATATCAATAGCCATGGTCAGCAACTCATGTGCTCGAGCAATTGCTTTGTGGGTATGTTCCACCCAACTCGCATCTTCCACCATTGACTGAGTATTTTTGTGCACCGCCATAGAAACCAAAAGCATCAACAAAACCGGTATTGCAAAACTTATCAATACTTTTCGCTTTATTGGTATATCGTCAAACCATCGACTGAACGCTTCCATAACATCCCTACAAGTAATAAAGAAATTAATAGCAGTGTAGGACAAACAATCTTCATTTTTAGTGTACTTTAGAGGTAGGAGTAGCTAACTTTTGCGTAAATTAAGGACAAGAAAAGTATTCGATAAAATGTATCGAACCATCAATATTGAAAATAAATGTTAAAGCTGTAAGAGAAACATGTGCTAGAACGCTCTATTTGAGTCACTCTAGGTATTTGTGAGCATTGTCATAGGCCTCAATCTCAATCGGGGATTCTGACCCTGTAAATAATTCTGTGTAACTGTCTCTCGCATTTTTGGCATAAAAAAACGCGCTAGATTGACTAGCGCGTTTTTCATCAATACTCATTTAACCTTGAACTGGCCGTAACATAAACCAGTAAGGGAAATTTTCACTCTTAGAAAGGACTTCAAAACCACGTCGTTCAAACGTCTTCACGACTTTTTCACTTGAAGCAACGACGTAAGTTGGCTTGCCGGCTGCATCGGCTTGATCTGTGACCGTATTAATAAGTGCACTTGCTAAACCTTTACCACCGGCTTTCGGAGATACACCTAAGCCCCATAGCCAGTAGCAATCTTGCATTGGTGGTACAGCAAGCATTTGTTCACACACTTCTTTGGCAATCTCGATTCGGTTAGAGCCCATCATTCGAGTAACGATAGATAACAGTTCCATTTTCTGCATGACATCGGGTTGATGAGTACCTGGCGGTCGCATGATAACGCAGCCATCCCTTTCAGGTGTTGTGTAAACTTCTCCACCAGCAAGTCCCCATTCACCAACGGCCCAACGCCAGTAACAATCATGGGCAAAATCTGCCACTTCATCTTGACGCAGTGCGGCTTGCATTGCTTCGTTGTCTGCGTATGCATCCAAGAACATGGCACATAAATCAGACACGGCAGTGTAGTCGGCTTTAATAATTTGTAATTCAGACATGCTACTTCCTCTTGGCTAATATGGGTTAGCAAGTACAACTTTCCGCTTGCTAGTCTAGAATTGTTACCCGTTTAGGTTACTTACGTGCAAAACACTTTGTCAATCATCCGACGAAGCATTTGACCACTCGCTAACCAAATCACAACACTCTTTCAATAGTAGCCAATGCTCTACCTTTTGTTACTAAATGTATCAGGAGGAATGATAGAGATTCATTTGCAACCATAAGCGGCGATTCTACTTCTAACAAGCTGTCTTTGTAACTGTAGCTAAGAGCGTTTGAGGAAAATAGCCACAACAGCCGCAATGGCAAGAGCAAAGCAATAGTAAGAATTTGCGATGACATCTAATGGCGACAAGTTAAATACCGAACCCAGTAGCAGTACCTGAGCACCGTACGGCAGCAACCCTTGGATTACACAAGAGTAGATATCCAGTAGACTTGCCGAACGTTTTGGTGCGACTTGATACTCATCGGCCAACTCTTTGGCCACACTGCCCGACACAATAATCGCTACGGTGTTGTTCGCAATACAAAAGTTGACCATAGAAACCAAACCAGCGATACCAAACTCACTTGCTCTTCGGCTTGACGTTTTATCATGGCTCGAGCCAAAAGTGCGAATAGCTCGACTCACTAGCTTCGTTAAAAAGGCCAATCCACCTTGCTGGCGCATCAGCTCACTCAAACCGCCAATTAGCATCGATAAAAGGAAGATTTCCTGCATATTACCAAAACCAGTGTAAATATCTTGGCCGAGTGTCGTTAGACTGTAGTCATCAACAGAGAGCAAACTCACTCCACCAGCAAGCAAAATACCGACAGTCAACACAACGAACACATTCAAACCAGATACCGCAAGAACAAGAATGGCCAAATAAGGCATTACTTTCAGCCACTCAATATCGCCAGTTTCAGGTAAAGTCGTCGCCGAACTATTGAAAGCAAAAATAAGCATCGCAACTAACGCAGCGGGAATCGCGATTTTGACGTTCTCTTTAAACTTGTCTCTCATGTGACACCCTTGAGAGCGCGTCGCTGCAATAGTGGTATCCGAGATAATCGACAAGTTGTCGCCAAACATCGCACCGCTAAGCACTACACCCGCCGTCAACGGAATGCTCATTCCCGCTGACTGGGCGATTCCAAGAGCAACCGGAGCAACTGCTGCGATTGTTCCCATTGACGTACCCATTGCGGTGGCAATAAAGGCAGAAATAAGAAAAATACCTGGCAAAATCAGACTGGTTGGGATGGCCGAAAGGCCAAGATTTACCGTTGCATCTACGCCGCCCGAGGCTTTAGCGACCGCTGCAAAAGCACCAGCCAACAAATAGATCATGCACATTGCAACGATGTCTTGATGGCCAACACCACGTAAAAACTGCTCAATAGCGCGGTTAAGCTTCTCTTTACTCAGCAAGACTGCTAATACCACAGCTGGAAGCGCTGCAATCGGTGCTGGTAGCTGATAGAAAGCAAATTCAACCCCTTGCCAAGATAGGTAACTACCTACTCCAATAAAAAGAGTTAAAAAAAGTGCAAGAGGTAACAGAGCTACGCCAGAAGCTTGAGCTGATTGAGAGGTTTTATGTGGTGTAGACATACTAAAAGTCGCGTCGATGACAGAAAGGCGAGCAGACTAGTCTCTATCTATAGACTTGTCAACGTCTAGACGTCCAAACATCCAATGTTCAATTCCAAGAATGAGATGGCGAGATTGAGCAGCTGAATGTCCAATTAGACAGCAACAGCGGCTTTAAATTAGATTGTTGATTGCCATGTTTTAGCAGCGGTGGTCTAATATGGACTCAACGGAAAGCCCTGATTGTAAAGGCTCTCTCTCAGAACAAAGGAAGCATGCCCCATGTCTCAGCACCAACCCACTTTTTTCTTCTTCGATTACGAAACTTGGGGGGTGAGCCCGGCGAAAGACAGACCTTGTCAGTTCGCAGGGGTAAGGACAGATGCAGACTTTAATATCATTGGCGAGCCTTTAGTCATTTATTGCCAACCACCCGCCGATTACCTTCCTTCACCAGAAGCCGCGCTAATCACCGGAATTACGCCTCAGCTATGCCAAGAAAAAGGGCTCTCAGAGCCTGAGTTCATCGCTAAGATTCATGAACAATTAGCCACCCCCAATACAACTAGCCTTGGCTATAACAGCATCCGCTTTGACGATGAAGTGACTCGATACACTTGCTACCGCAATTTCATCGATCCTTATGCTTGGAGCTGGCAAAACGGGAACTCTCGTTGGGATCTACTCGATGTCATGAGAGCGTGTCACGCACTGCGTCCAGATGGTATTGAGTGGCCAGAAAATGAAGAGGGATTTACCAGCTTCAAATTGGAGCACCTTTCTGTTGCCAACGGTATTGAGCACGAAAACGCGCACGATGCGATGGCCGATGTTATCGCTACTATTGAGCTCGCGAAAAAAGTCAAAGCGGCTCAGCCTAAGCTGTTTGATTATTTCTATTCAAAGCGCCAAAAGCGCAAATTGAACGAGTTGGTTGATATCGTCAATATGACGCCACTAATGCATGTATCAGGAATGCTCGGGAAAGAGTGTCAGTACACTAGCTGGGTCGTACCAATTGCTTGGCATCCTACCAATCAAAACGCAGTTATTGTCGCGGATTTAGCGAAAGATCCTCAGCCTTTGCTCGATCTTGATGTTGAAGCGCTGCACCAAAGGCTCTACACCAAGCGAGATGAACTTGGCCAAGATGAGCTCCCGGTTCCACTGAAACTTATTCACTTAAACAAGTGCCCAATTCTTGCCCCAGCTAAAACACTCACCGCCGAAAATGCAGCAAACATTGGTATTGACCGCGAGCAGTGTTTAAAAAACCTTGCGCTTATTAAACAGCACCCAGAAGTTCGTGAGAAGTTGATCGGCCTTTACAGCATTGAACGTGAGTATGCAGAAGACAAGGATGTCGATACTCAACTCTACAGCGGATTTTTCACTCCTGCGGATAAGAGCGCGATGGATATTATTCGCGAAACAGATCCGAATAATCTGTCAGCATTAGACATTAGTTTTAGTGATTCTAGAATTGAGCCTCTGCTGTTCCGATATCGCGCGCGCCATTTCGCTTGGACGCTTGATGAGTCGGAGCAGACAAGGTGGGCAAATCATTGTCGTGAGTTTTTCGAAAGTCGTATTGAAGATTACATGCTAAATATGGAAAACTTAGTTCACGAACATGAGTCTGACGAGAAAAAGCTCGCCATACTAAAATCCGTCTACCGCTACGTGGAGCGTCTCGTTTCTTAACACCTCCATCCTCGTAGTCGAATGGCAGTCTAATGAGTCTATGTTTAGGCTGCCCACTGTATGTACACACTATTTTTACTAAGAGGAAGCCATGCTAAAAACCGTGCTTCGCTATGTAGCCTCTTTTGCCGTTATTTTTGTTTCACTTTGGTTAGGTAACGCCCTTCAAAGCCTACTTGACGTTTCCATCCCTGGAAGTGTGTTTGGCATGTTGCTTCTATTTTCCGGCCTAGCTAGCGGCCTAATTCCGGTTCACTTAGTGCAACCCGGAGCTCATGTGTTTATTCGCTATATGATTTTGCTATTTGTACCGATAAGTGTCGGCCTGATGAATCACTTCGATATGCTAGTGAGCAACGCACTCCCTATTCTAGCTAGTGCTGTGGGTGGCTCTTTGATCGTATTGATTGTGCTTTCGGTGTTCCTTGATCGCTTTTTAAAGAAGGGAGACAAATAATATGTGGCTTCCTGTCACCGTCATCGTGTTTTTTATTGCGCGCTTTATCGCCATAAAAGCAAAGAATCCCATTTTCAATCCGCTTTTACTTAGCATCGCAATGCTGATCCCTCTGCTACTGGTACTGAATGTACCATTTGATACCTATTACGCTGACAACGAGTGGATCAGTTACTTGCTTCAACCTGCGGTTGTTGCCCTAGCCTATCCCCTGTATGAGCAACTTCCTCAGATACGCCAAAACTGGCGAATCATTGCCCTGGCCTGCGGTGTGGGAAGTATAGCGTCTATGTTTACAGCATCGATTATCGCCGTATTGCTCGGTGCAGACATGGAGCTTATTGCTAGCTTACTTGGTAAGTCTGTAACTACTCCTATCGCGATGGAAGTTTCTAGCCATCTCGGTGGCGAGCCTGCGATTGCAGCCATCCTTGTGTTACTTGTTGGCCTATTCGGTGCCATTATGGCCTATCCAATTTACCAACTATTAGGCGTCACCCACCCGATTGCGAAAGGTCTTACTATGGGAACGGTATCTCATGCCCTAGGCACTGCCACAAGCGCTGAAAAAGATCCTCGCGATGCCGCGTTTAGCTCCCTAGCATTGGTAATATGCGGTGTCATTACCTCAGTGCTTGCGCCGTCGATGTTCGCCTTTTCGATTTGGTTGAGCCATTGGCTTCACTAATACCTATTGCGGGTTGTCAGATCTAGCAACTCGATTTTTTGTGTGATGTCACTCTTATATTGCAACATTTGCAAATATTGCATTATTTAACGTGATTCTAATCACCTTTATATCCTGAGAACTTGCTTAGAATATAAAAAACACTTGATCACATAGGAAACCGCATGACTGATCGTTTTGATTCTGCGTTGGCCGACACTCCAAAGCATATTGCTACCTTTTTAAAGCCTATTTTATCGGCTCCAGATTTCGATGCGACTTTATCCAAAGAGCAGTTTGAAAAGCTCCAGGCTTTGTCTGGTCTTGACGATAGCGAGCTGCGTGTCGCCCTTTTACCTTTTGCAGCTGCGTATTCCTATGCGCCGATTTCAGAGTTTTTTGTTGGCGCGATCGTTCGTGGATTGTCCGGACGCCTTTATTTTGGTGCTAACATGGAAATCATTGGAGCTCAACTTGGTCAAACCGTCCATGCCGAGCAGTCCGCTATCAGCCATGCTTGGATGAAAGGTGAAACTGGCCTGAAGGACATCACCATCAACTACAGTCCTTGTGGCCACTGTCGTCAATTCATGAATGAGCTTACCACCGCCGATTCTTTGGTTGTGCAATTGCCTCAACGAGATGAGATGACGTTACAAGAGTACCTACCAGAATCGTTTGGTCCTAAAGATTTAGGTATTACCGATGCGCTAATGAGTCCTAAACAACATGGGCTCTCAACCGATGAAACAGACACATTGGTTCTCTCTGCTGTTGATGCGCTTAATCAAAGCCACTCACCATATACTAAGAACCTTAGCGGCGTTGCTATTAGCACTAAAGACGGTAAAACCTACAAAGGTGCTTATGCGGAAAATGCAGCATTCAACCCTAGCCTGCCTCCACTTCAAGTTGCTTTCATGCAACTATTACTCGCTGGGCAGTCGTTCGAAAATATTCAACTCGTGGCACTTGCAGAGATGGCCTCCGGTAAAATCAGCCACCTCGCCGATACACAAGCGACGCTTGAAGCAATCGACCCAGATATTCCATTGGAATATGTCGCTCTTTAGCCAACTGTTCTATTGAACGCAAGCAGCTTTATTGAACAATAATCATAGCCTCGCCCTATCGCGAGGCTATTTTTTTAACGATTCAAATATCTCAATATATTTTCCGCGCAAACGTTTGCTTTTTGAAGATAATCCAGTATGATCCCCGGCAATTCTTCCTCATGAACGTCAAGGATTTTATATGTTTGGTACAGCAACTCGTGAAAACGCTACACGTGTACTACTGTTGGGCTCTGGTGAACTGGGTAAAGAGGTCGCCATCGAATGTCAGCGACTTGGCTTAGAAGTCATCGCCTGTGATCGCTACGAAGATGCACCAGCAATGCAAGTCGCTCACCGTAGCTATGTACTTGACATGTTAGATGGGGAAGCACTCGAAGCCATCATCGAAAAAGAAAAACCAAGCTATGTGGTTCCTGAAATTGAAGCCATCGCAACGGACAAGTTAGTAGAGCTTGAAAGCAAAGGTGTTAACGTTGTCCCTACCGCGAATGCAACTAAGTTGACCATGAACCGCGAAGGTATTCGTCGCCTCGCAGCCGAAGAGCTTGAATTGAACACCTCACCTTATCAGTTTGCTGATAACTACGAGGACTTTAAGGCTGCTGTTGAACACGTTGGTGTGCCTTGCGTAGTAAAACCAGTCATGAGCTCCTCGGGCAAAGGCCAGAGCGTCATTAAAACGGAAGCAGACATCGAAAATGCATGGACTTATGCGCAAGAAGGTGGCCGCACTGGTGCCGGTCGAGTGATCGTTGAAGGTTTTATCGACTTTGATTACGAGATTACATTGCTAACGGTACGTGCTGTCGACGGTGTCCACTTCTGCGCGCCTATCGGCCATCGTCAAGAAGATGGTGACTACCGCGAGTCTTGGCAACCACAAGTAATGACGGAAAACGCACGTAAAGCCGCTGAATACACCGCGGAACAAGTCGTTAACGCACTTGGTGGCTACGGTATTTTCGGTGTCGAGCTATTCGTAAAAGGGGATAAGGTGATTTTCAACGAAGTATCACCTCGCCCTCACGATACTGGCCTCGTCACACTTATCTCTCAAGAGATGTCAGAATTTGCTCTTCATGTTCGCGCATTCACTGGCCTACCAGTAAACAATATCGCTCAATATGGACCTGCAGCATCTGCGGTGATTCTTGGTCAGGGCACTTCAAACAACATTCGTTTTGAAGGTCTAGATGAAGCACTAGCTCTGCCGCAAACGCAAGTTCGCCTGTTTGGTAAGCCAGATATTGATGGTCGCCGCCGATTAGGTGTGGTGTTGACGAAACGTAAATCACTAGAAACAGCAGTAGACGAAGCAGTAAGCTGTGCGAAGAAGGTGAAAGTCATTTACTAAGTTCACGCGTTCTATTAACGCACAAAAGCAGGCTCTGGAATGATTCGGAGCCTGCTTTTTACTATCGACTCAGCACGTTGATACTAACGTGGCTCAGACCAAACAGCGAACTCGTTGCCACTCGGCTCAGTAAAATGGAAGCGGCAACCGCCGGGAAAGTCAAAGATTTCGCGAATAATCACGCCTTGGTTGGCCTCAACCTTTTTGTATGTTGCCTCTATGTTGGCACTGTAGAAGACCAGTAATGCGCCGCCACTCGCTGCGGTTGAACACAAGTCTGCACGATAGAATCCACCATTCAAACCTTGGTTTTCAAACGCTGTATAGTCATCACCGTAATCCTGAAAAGACCAGTCAAATACAGCAGTAAAGAAACGCTTTGTTTTGTCTAAATCACTGGCCGCAAATTCGACGTAGTCCAGTTTTACTTGCTCACTCATTTCAGCTCCATTGTTCGAGTCATCAGTTCCCATCCATAGTAAAAGATCTATTGCTTGAGGTTTGTGAGAAGATAGGCATTTATCTCAAACCTCCTACTGATCAACTATGCACTAAGATTACGTAACAGGTAATTGAAGCAGACATATGTTCACTCGCACCTCAGGGAGTCAGGGTTACCGTGCGCACTAAAGAGATTTCGCTTTCAATGAAATTAATCGCCAAGTCATCATTAATGCTTTTTGTTGCGGTGATGACAGGTTGTTTTAGCGATACACCGAATGAACGCTTTCTTGATTACCAGGAGCGCATTGCCAATATTCAGCAACGCGAACTACTCCCTGCCCCAGTTTTTGAGCTTGTCGAGCTTCCTGCAAAGCGTCAGCTTACCAAAGAAATACCACGTACGACTCTTGGTCTAGTGGACAGCTATCAGCTACGAAAATGCAATCTATTTGGCTTAATTGCAGAGCGTAACTCAGTGCTTGGCAAAGTTCAGGATCAGTTTCGAAATTTCGACTACCAACTGCAGCTTATTGATGGACTTGAGCGCTGCTTGACTTCAAACCAAATTGATCCAGAGCTTAAAGAGAGTCTACAGAAAATCTTGGATGTGAAGTACCAGTACTTACCTGACTACTTTTTTAATCTTGTTTACACCAGTGATGCCATGCGGCTGCAACTAAGTGGTTCGGATTGGATTGTGAAGCGCGATGCCAGCTATGCATTACAAATAAGAGAGCCATTAGACGCTTTCAATGCTGTTGCCAAATTCATAGCTACCAATGAACGTGGAACGCTTGAACGTCCGCCACTACTGACTGACTATCAAGAAGTACTAGAGAAACAGAACGTGATTGGGCGTTTGGCCTTTTCTTTGGAAGCGAGTGAGAGATGGTTACAAACGGTCACAGCGCAACTCAATCAATATGACGATAGCATTCCTTGTGGTAAAAACCGCGACATCTCACGCTTTAATTATCTGGTCAACGTCTTCAACAACGTATTTGTCAAGGAGGTGCAACCCTACCTCTCTTACCTAGATTCTGAATATCAGGCATTGTCCGCTCAAACTCTGTTTGTAACGGCACTGCTCCAGACCAAGGATGACAGCGGCTACAACCTTGAGGCAAGGCATCTCGCTTTCAAACAAGCAAGTCGAGCACACGTCGATTACTGGAAACGTCTTTTTAAACGCTGTGGTCGCGACTTGTCCTCAGTGGTGAATCGATAAAAGCCTTATCTTTACTACTCTTCCTCTCGTATACGATGGTATCGCGCAAAGCGCGGAATGCCGTTTTCAGTCCAACCATTGTGCTTAAACGTAATCATCTTGCCTATTGCTGGAGGATTAGCTCTCTCTTCATCGGTAAAACCTGTACCAATATACAGCCGAACACCACCGTTTATCTCAACGAGTATTGCTCCCATCATGCCATCATACTTTCCTTTTCCTGGTTTATATCCAACGACAATCCCTTCTGTATCTTGAACGGTTTTTACTTTAATTAAGCTGTTGTTTCGTCCAGGGTGATAAATTTCATGACGCTTTTTGAGCATTAAGCCTTCAGCTGCATCGTCAGTCACTTGCGTAAGTAAAGCTTGTAAATCTTTGTGTGTCTCTACCACCTTTTGTTCAACACACTGAATGTGAGTATATGGCAGCGACTCACAATAGTTTTTTAGGTAACCGTATCGCTGTTCAAATGAACCTAAGTGACCAGGCACATCAAACAGTATAAAAGTAATCGCTTGCCACTGTGATGAATCGGGCACTTTATCAAGTACCGTTTTTTGCACTTGTCCAAAGCCTCCTCTTCCTGCCCATAGCTCGCCTTCAATCATTATCTCCGGTAGATCCTTAACGAACCACTTGGGAGCATTTAAAATACGACCGGATCGTGTAACCAACTCCTTCCCTGTCCAAATTGCTCGAATTCCATCGAGTTTTTCGCTGACATAATAACTAGCAAGGTCGATATCTTGATGGTACTCCAAAGCATTGGTGACGTTAGGGGCTTGATCGATAAATTGAATACCGTGCGCGTCCACTTTTACCGCTAGTGCAGCAAAAACAACGAGTGTCGATACTTTTTCCATCGGCTTATACACGTTAACTGCCTCTCCATTCTTCCAATTAAAATAGCGTTAAATTAGATGCTAACGACAGTCTAGAAGTTTGAAATAAGCGAGCCACGTACGGCGATAGAAATTACGAGTTAGGTGTGAAGAAGATTCGCAGAGAGACGTATCAATTGCATTAAGATTTGATGCAGCCCGAAATTGCGAGCAAGACGCTTCCTCTTACTTGTTGTTACACATAGTAAAAAGCAAAAGGAAGCAACTAGGGTTTATTGAATACCCAACTCAGTTTTCAAAGTAGCAATATGGTTAAGATCCATATTGTGTACTTTGAGCATCTGTTCGATCTGGCTTAGTGATGCGGTCGCAGAATCATATCGCTCGCAAGAGTCTGACTTCGCATCCCATGACGTGCCTTCAAGATACAAGTCACAGTCCTGTTTTAACCTTTGCAGGTTTGGAGTGATTTGGGCTCGTTCTTGCTCTAGTTTGGCAACTTCAGCTTTAAGCTCAGCCTCACGCTTAAACAGCTCTTGAGACTGTTCAAACATCGAACTTTGAATGTCATTCTTACGAACTAGCTGGGTATTTTCGTTCTCTTGTTTTACCAGTTGCTGCTTTTTGCTCGACAACTGGTTTTGCAAATCAGTTTTATCTTGCTCGAGCTTAGCAATTTGCTCCTCAAGAGTGGCAATTTGTTCTTGATGTTCCGCAACCTTCTCCTCTACCGCTTTACGAAGTTTAAGCTGTGCTTGCGACTCTGCCATCGATAGCTGCTCAGTCAACGTTTGCTCATGATCTTCGGTTTGAGTCACGGTTTGTTGATAGCGAGATTCCAGTTCAGCGTAGCGCTGCTGCCAATCACTTTGAGTCACAGAGGCGCCAATCAGCCCCCCCGTTGCAATACCAAGCACCGCTGCAATCCCGATATAGAGCCTAGCTCGATTGTCTTTTTGCTCAATGACAACAACGTCATCATTCTCGGCTTGTTGGTTTTGTTGTTGCTTATCCACACCTACTCCTGGGAGTGACGATTACTATCGTATTAATTCTGAAATCACCAGCGTCGTCACGTAGATCGCAAACGCTGATAAGGCAGTGACTATGACCACTTTCTGGACCTTCTCATTAGTCCGATAGCGAAACAGCATAAAGGCAAGCACGACAAGAAAAGCGATCGCTAACAGTCGAGTCATATACATCTCCTTGTATTCAGGGAAGTCCCAAATGAGATAGAGCGGGCTTTATGCTCACTGCACAACGCGACACTTTACCCTACTTAAACGAGTTTTACGTCAGAAACATTTCAAATATACCAAATGGTTGACTTTGCTACCCTATTTGCAGAAATAAAATTGTAAATTTATTCATGACATCGCTATTTAAATACGCTACGATTGCGCCCACAGATTATCTAGTATCTAGATATTTGTTCCGATGAAGGCTGCAGGAGAGTGGTAATTAACCAAAATTTAACGTTTGGTTAAAACTACCCGCCGAAGAAGTAAATCTTTCAGGTGCTTTATTCTGAGTAATCAGAGCTTATCAATTGATAAGGATAAAGTGAGGACTGTAGTTGGAGGAACCTCTGGAGAGAGCCGTTAGATCGGCCGCCGAAGGAGCAAGCTCATTTCTATGATGAGTGAAACTCTCAGGTACAAAGGACAGAGGAGAGAATAGCAACATTGAAACACTCAATTCAGTAACTGACTCTATGTCAGTGTTAAGCGATACGAGTAGTCCTGTTCGATCATGCCATGCTTGATTGCGCGTACTGCCCTTTCTCTCTTCTCCTTAAGTTTTGTTTTATTAAGGGGAAATCATGAACAATCTTCAATCTACACTGCAAACCATTGACTCATTCGTTTGGGGTCCACCACTGCTTATTTTGTTGGTCGGAACCGGCGTTTACTTCACGTTTAAACTGGGTCTTTTACAGTTTCGCCACCTTCCGACCGCACTAAAGCTTATCTTTGCTAAAGACAAATCTGGCCAAGGCGATGTGTCTAGCTTCGCTGCACTGTGTACCGCACTCTCTGCAACAATTGGTACAGGTAATATCGTCGGTGTTGCCACGGCCATTAAACTTGGTGGTCCCGGCGCACTATTTTGGATGTGGCTAGCGGCTCTATTCGGAATGGCAACCAAGTACGCTGAGTGCTTGCTTGCCGTTAAATACCGCAAAGTGGACGACAAAGGCCAAATGCTCGGCGGTCCTATGTACTACCTTCGTGATGGTGTTGGCTCCAAGTTTCTCGCAACCATGTTCGCCGTGTTTGCCCTCGGTGTAGCGTGCTTTGGTATCGGTACTTTTCCGCAAGTGAATGCCATTCTTGATGCCAGCGAGATCTCCTTTGGTGTCTCACGTGAGCTTTCAGCAGCAGTACTCACGCTGTTAGTCGCTTTCGTTACACTGGGTGGTATTCAGTCAATTGCCAAGGTGGCCGGTAAAGTCGTACCAACCATGGCGGTATTCTATGTATTGGCATGTCTTAGCGTCATCATCATAAACGCAGATAAGCTTGTGGATGCGGTGCAACTTGTTGTTGTTTCTGCGTTTAGCAGTACAGCTGCAACCGGCGGCTTTGTCGGCGCAAGCATTATGCTCGCAATTCAATCGGGCATCGCTCGTGGCGTGTTCTCAAACGAAAGCGGTCTTGGTAGTGCGCCAATAGCGGCGGCGGCAGCGAAAACTGACAGCTGTGTACGCCAAGGGCTTATCTCGATGACAGGTACGTTTATCGATACCATCATCATTTGTACCATGACGGGTCTTGCATTGATTCTCACTGGTGCATGGCAAAGTGACTTTGCTGGCGCAGCAATGACCACACACGCGTTTGCGACCGGTCTTAACGCTGAGTACTTTGGTCCAATGCTGGTATCAATTGGTCTCATGTTTTTCGCCTTCACCACGATTCTAGGCTGGAACTATTACGGTGAACGCTGCGTAGTATTCCTGATGGGGACTAAAGCGGTGCTTCCTTACAAAATTATTTTCGTTGGTTTGGTCGCCTCAGGTGCATTTCTGCATCTCGATATGATTTGGATTATCGCCGATATCGTCAATGGCCTGATGGCAATACCTAACCTGATCGGTTTAGTGCTTCTTCGCGGTGTCGTCATCGAAGAAACCAAGCTCTACTTTGCCGCACAATCTCGTCGAAACAAAGTCGCAGCAACGGCATAGTATCGTTAGGTAGAATAAAAAAGGTCTGAATTATCAGACCTTTTTTACATAAACATAATGTCGGCAATGCTATCTAATGCCGCATCTACTGCGCCGTTTAACTGTACTGCTACGCTAGACATAAACGCCGAACAAGCCGCAATCAAAGCGATAATCATAAAAACCTCCTCTTCAAGTCAGCCTTCATTTTATCTCTCGATTTCTATCGGTAGTTACCCTTTTACGCCACGACCTTGATGATCTTGATTTCTAAACAGCACCATAACTAAAGCGGGAACCAAAATGAGTACGGGCGTAACGATTAATTGAAGCAGTAACGAACCTATCCCACTGTGTGAGACCACAGTTTCCAACTGAAAATACCCAAGGAGTACAAAAAGGATAAGAACCAGCGATAGCAGCAACTCTTTCAAACACATGGTAGAGCGAGGTAATCGAACGCGACTAGCCAGTGTAAACAGCAGCATACCTAAACAAAGTCCAAGCCAACTTAAAAAGGTTGGGAACGGCCAAACATAGCAAAGAATCGCTGCCACAGCCATAAGCACCAGCCAGACTCGAGGTCGGGTAAATGTATACACTTCACTGACGGCTAAACTCAACGAATGGCGTACGAAGTGCCAGCCCACTAGCGCACCGAGCAAGGCGCCAGCCAACATATCAGAAAGGAACGCACCACCACTGATAAACTGATAGAACACCAACACCACACTAACAATGATAAATGCAGACATGAACACACTTCTAAATCTGGTGTGGATTTGACTCATGACGATGGTGGAAATCGAAACCCAGTTTGCAATGAGCAAATCCGGAAAGCTGTATCCACTTCGATCTGTGTAATTGATTGAAGGCAAGTAAGCATGGGGAACCGCAAAGCCAAAACCCTGCTTGGCCACCAAAATAAACAAAGAGGTGGCAGTCACTGCGAACATCAACTGACCGGTAAAGTGACGTCCCCATAGCCAAATAAACAGAGGTAAGAACGCCATTAGAAACAGAGGCTGTACCAGAACATATAAGATTCGTCCGCCCCACACTACCATCTCGCGAATATGCAAAGGCGCTTGCATTAAGACCTCTTGAGCGTTCTCTAGCCAACCCAGTTCGACCTGGTGAATTGTCGGAGCCGATTCAATGAGGTTATCGATGAACTGGATCGGTTGGTTATCAGCCGTCTCATACATCGTTTTTACCAAAGGCCACTGTTTTGGATAGCGGTAGTCCTTTGGCGCAATAGACTTAGGCTGTATTAATGTTGCACTGCGAACTTCTACTCCAAAGTGAGGAGCGAAATAGATAGGTAATTCAATTCCTTTTGAGAACTTTGTCGCTTCATACGCGATGATGGCCGACTCAACATGACATTCAAAAAATATAGCCTGGTGGGTACGTCCAAGTTCTCTGCCTACATCGACAACCAATCCTGCTTCTTCCCATGTTTCTCGTTGAGCAGTCAGGCGTGGGTCTTCGTTATTTTCAATCGTTCCACCAGGCAGCGAAAGTTTACCCGTAATGATTTCATCCACGAGCAACAAACGATCTTTACTTCTGACGATACACAAAGACCCTCTAATCGAGGGGGCAATCGGGGCTAACGGCAATGGGTTATGGCTGGCTTTAGGCACAGCTTGGCCGTTCACTCTCTTACTAGGTAGTTCAGGAGATGACTCTGAAGATGCAGCAAAACTCAGATTTGCAGTAAAAAGCGCGAGCAAGCACAAAAAAAACCAATGGCTCAATAATTGAGTCACGAATAATCCTAATTTATATTTTTTTTCTAAGACAATGAATGTGAGGGAAAAATCCCTGCTTTTTATAGAGATTCAATGCCGATTGATTGAAATCCCAAACTTCAACCATAAGCTGTGTTGCACCAAGGTGTTCTAAGCGTGTTTGCGCCTCGACGAGCAAAGCCTCAGCGATACCGTGTTGTCTCCACGAGGGTGTCACAAACAGCTCATCGATATTGCCAACGAAACACGGCTTGCTAATGGGTGAAGTCAGTTCGCAAAACTGAGCGGTGACGAAACCAACAATCGTTGCTTCGTCACTTTTAGCATTAGAGGATGCATCAATTATATTTGTTGCGGTTGCAACCAACACCAAACAATCAGGTGAATCTAAATAGCGGGCGATACTTTTTTCTTGTTGTACTTCATCAGCAGATTTGAAGTCTGTCGGTACCGCACTATGGTGGTGTTCATGCAATTCAAACATTAAATCATTAAGAATATCGAGATCTTGAATAGTCGCAGAACGAAGTGAGATGCGAGGTGAAGTCATCGGTATACGCTCGATTTAATGGTTAAACAAACAGGTCACAAATGTGCACATAGTGTGAGGGTTTTGTCAGGGATGTGCAAATAAAAAAACCTAACAATTGGGCGCGCCCATCAAGCTTAGGGAATTACTCACTATACTTACAGAAAAACTAAAGGATTGGTTATGACACTTTCTCGTTTTTGGTTATTTATCGCTCTACTTCCTAGCGGAGCTTTAAGCGCGGAGTTGCCGTTAAAGTGCCGTTTAGACACATCTGCGGATCAGTTTTGGTTCTATCAAGACCAATTGGTGTTTCAAAGCAATCAGTTTGTGATATTTCAAAACTTCAAAGGGCGAGTGGTGACGCAGGTAGATGTCAAAACAGGTAAGTTCAGCCGAACCACCTATATTGGCGAACCTTTTGTACCCAAATATCAAATGTTATTTGGCACTTGTGAAGAACCGAACCATGTCCTGAAAATGTGGCACATGAGTTCGGTTCAAATGGACGAGAGGTAGTTTCTTACCTCTCCTATTTGTCAATTAGCTCGGGTTAAGCGCTTTTTCTATCTCAGACAAACTCGCTGGATCATCGATCGTTGAAGGTACCGTGTAGGTTTCACCATCAGCGATTTGCCTAATAACGCGGCGTAAGATCTTGCCTGAGCGTGTTTTTGGTAGTCTATCGACAACCAGCGCATGCTTAAAGCACGCTACCGCACCGATTTCAGAACGTACTTTACCAACAAGCTCAGTTTCCAACGCGCCACTGTCCACTTTCACGCCATCTTTAAGCACCACAAGACCGAGTGGCAGCTGGCCTTTTAAATCATCATGGACACCTACAACCGCACATTCAGCAATCGCTGGGTGACCACCGACAATCTCTTCCATTTCACCGGTTGACAGGCGATGCCCGGCCACGTTGATTACGTCGTCCACCCGACCCATGATAAACAAATAGCCATCTTCATCGAGATAACCGCCATCGCCAGAGACGTAGTAACCTTCAAATTGACTTAGATAACCAGAATCAAATCTATCGTGATTACGCCATACCGTGGTTAGGCAGCTTGGTGGAAGCGGACGTTTTAGGGACACAAAACCCTGTTGGTTGGCGCCAACAGGCTCTCCTAACTCATTCAAGATTTCGACTTTAAAACCCGGACTTGGCATAGTCGAAGAGCCCGCTTTGATTGGCATTGACTCAAGCCCTACCGGATTCGATGAAATTGCCCACCCTGTTTCAGTCTGCCACCAATGGTCAATCACAGGTTTATTGGTTTGGCTTTGCACCCACTCTAATGTTGGAGGATCGAGTCGCTCGCCAGCCATAAAGATGCTGTTTAAGGCGCTCAAATCATACTTATTTAACTCTAGACCTTCTGAGTCTTCTTTCTTAATCGCTCTAAACGCTGTCGGAGCGGAAAATAGGACCTTCACCTGATACTCTTCACAAACGCGCCAAAACGCACCCGGATCAGGCGTTCGCACCGGTTTACCTTCAAACAAAATCGACGTGCAGCCATGTATCATCGGCGCATAAACAATGTAAGAGTGCCCAACGACCCAACCCACATCGGATGCTGCCCAAAACACCCCATCGGTTGGCATGTTGTAGATGGCATTCATGGAGTATTTCATTGCCACAGCGTGACCGCCGTTGTCGCGTACCACACCTTTCGGTTTGCCCGTTGTGCCAGAGGTATACAGAATATAGAGCGGGTCAGTCGCTAATACTGGCACACATGCGTGAGGCAGTGCGCGTTCATACTGCTCTGCCCAATCAAGATCGCGCTCTTGATTTAGCTCTGCAAGGCACTGCGGGCGTTGTAGCACGAGCACCTTATCGGGTTTCCAGCGGCTATCCATGATGGCCTGATCCACAAGCGGTTTGTATGGCAGAACCTTGTTGACCTCAACGCCACAAGACGCAGTCATAATAACCTTAGGCTCCGCATCTTCAATTCGTACCGCCAGTTCATTAGGGGCAAAACCGCCAAATACGACAGAGTGAATTGCACCGAGGCGGGCACACGCTAGCATCGCCATCGCGGCCTCTGGGATCATCGGCATATAGATAATGACCCTATCGCCTTTCGTGACGCCCTGCGATGCAAGCATTCCCGCGATTTTTGCCACTTTGTCACGCATTACCTGATAGCTATAACGCTCTTTAACTCCTGTGACGGGTGAGTCGTAAATCAGGGCGGTATTATCACCTCGGCCTTGTTCACAATGATAATCTAAGGCTAGCCATGCGGTATTCATTACTCCGTCAGGAAACCAGCGTTCGATGCCGTTGTCGTCTTTCGCCAAGATGGTTTTCGGCGCTTCAAACCAATCAATATTTTCCGCTTGATGCTGCCAGAAGGATTCCGGTTGTTGCTCTGCCCATTGGTACTCTTTTTGATATACAGACATAGTGCGTCCTCCAATATGTCTTAAGTAGTTTGAAACGTCGTTAGCTCGCTATATCGTCGTTGAGCAAGGTATCCGACGGTACACGAACCCAGCCTTCCATAAGGATCCGCGCACTTCGACTCATAATTGCCCTTTCCACCGTCCAGCCTTGCTCAGACTGACAAGCCACAGCGCCCACCTTGAGCGTTCCAGACGGGTGTCCAAAGGTTACTCCCTCACGAGCACCGCCGCCCGCGGCCAAATTGACCACCGTACCTTCTACACTCGCAGCGCAAGCAATAGCGACAGCTGCCGTGCCCATCATGGCGTGATGGAGCTTACCCATCGACATTGCTCTAACTAATAGTTCAATGTCTGCTGTCTCAATGGTTTTGTCGCTTGAAGAGCGATAAGGTTTAGGTTTGGAAACAAAGGCAACTTTGGGGGTGTGCTGGCGAGTTGCCGCTTGCTCAATATCGTCAATTAATCCCATTTTTAATGCCCCATGAGCACGAATGGTTTCAAACTTTTCAAGCCAACCAGCATCACTATTGATGTCTTGTTGCAGCTCAGTACCTTCGAGACCAAGTTCGGCGGCGTCGATGAAAATCGTTGGGATACCTGCGTTAATCATCGTGGCATTGAACACGCCAACGTCTGGCACATGTAGGTCATCGACCAAGTTCCCCGTTGGAAACATCGACCCATCACTACTGCTTGGATCAACAAACTCCACTGCAATTTCCGCCGCAGGAAAGGTAACGCCATCGAGAAGGAAGTCACCCAGTTCTTGAACCTCTCCATCCACCATCGGTACTTTAGCCACAATGGTTTTCTCGATATTGGCTTGCCAGATGTTAATCTCAGCTATGCCATTTTCGGGCAGTAAGTTTGAGTCAATTAAACCACTATGAATAGCAAACGGTGCGACTGCAGCAGATAGGTTTCCGCAGTTGCCACTCCAATCGACAAACGTCTTATCAATGGCCACTTGACCGAATAAGTAGTCAATGTGATGCTCAGGGCGGCTACTTTTCGACACAATCACCGTTTTACTGGTACTTGATGTTGCCCCTCCCATTCCATCAATCTGCTTGGCATACGGATCTGGACTACCAATGACACGCATCAACAGTTGGTCACGAACAACGCCTGGCTGTTTTGCTGCTTCAGGCAAATCTTCGAGGCTAAAGAACACACCTTTGCTCGTCCCTCCGCGCATGTATGTGGCAGGCACTTTTATTTGTTTGCTCATGCTACATCCCCCTATTTCGCGAGAAAGTCTTGTGCGAATCGCTGCAATACACCGCCAGATGAATAAACGGCCACCTCGTCTTCCGTGTCTAGTCGACAAGTCACGGCAATATCGAGCTTGTCGCCATTGGCGCGCGTGACCACTAGAGCCAAGTCACAGCTCGGAGCAATATCGCCGACGACATCGTAAGTTTCAGTGCCATCTAGACCTAAGGTGTTTCTATCGGTACCCGCTTTGAATTGCAGCGGCAATACGCCCATACCAACGAGATTGGTTCTATGGATTCGCTCAAACCCTTCAGCAACAATTGCCTCGACGCCGGCTAGGCGAACCCCCTTCGCAGCCCAATCTCGTGAAGAGCCTTGTCCATAATCCGCACCGGCGACAATGATCAAAGGTTGCTGACGCTGCATGTAGGTTTCAATTGCTTCCCACATGCGGGTGACCTTGCCTTCTGGTTCAATTCGAGCCAATGAGCCTTGAACAACATTGCCATTTTCCGTGACCATTTCATTGAACAGTTTGGGGTTGGCAAAGGTTGCTCGCTGAGCAGTTAAGTGATCCCCGCGATGGGTCGCATAGGAGTTGTAGTCTTCCTCGGGTACGCCCATGCTAGTGAGGTACTCCCCTGCGGCACTGGACGCTAAGATAGCGTTAGATGGCGACAAATGGTCAGTGGTTATGTTATCTCCGAGGATGGCTAGCGGTCTCATGCCGCTTAGTGTACGAGGCTTAGCCAGTGCCCCTTCCCAATATGGTGGCCTGCGGATGTAGGTGCTCATCTCACGCCAATCGTAGAGTGGATTTGAACTTGCCTCTTCATCATTTAGCTTAAACATTTGCAGGTAGACTTGATTGAACTGCTCAGGCTTAACGTGCGCATTAACGACCGCATCGATTTCTTCATCGCTAGGCCAAATATCATTAAGGTAGATAGGTTTACCTTCAGCATCGACACCCAGCGAATCTCGCTCGATATCAAAACGAATCGTACCCGCTATCGCATAAGCAACCACTAGAGGCGGAGATGCTAAAAACGCTTGCTTCGCATACGGGTGAATACGTCCGTCGAAGTTTCGATTGCCTGATAAAACTGCGGTTGTGTACAAGTCGTTGTCGATGATTTCTTTTTGGATCGCAGGGTCAAGCGCGCCACTCATGCCATTACAGGTTGTACACGCATAAGCGACAATACCAAAGCCCAGTTTCTCTAGCTCTGGAAGTAATCCCGACTCTTGCAAGTAGAGCTTGGCAACCTTTGAGCCCGGCGCAAACGAGGATTTTACCCAAGGCTTGCGTACTAAACCCAGCTCATTGGCTTTTTTGGCTATTAATCCAGCCGCGACCACGTTGCGCGGGTTACTAGTGTTGGTACAGGATGTGATAGCGGCAATGATTACCGCGCCATCTGGCATGGTGTCAGATTTTTGCTCCCACGCACCTGCAATGCCCTGCTCGCTAAGCTGCGCGGTGGGTAATCGGCGATGAGGATTAGACGGCCCCGCCAAGGTACGTTCAACGCTTGATAAATCAAACTCCAGCACACGTTCGTATTCCGCATTAACCAGCTCATCAGCCCAAAGCCCGGTTTGTTTGGCGTACCGTTCCACCAGCTTAACCTGCTCTTCCTCGCGGCCTGTGAGTTTTAGGTAGTTGATGGTCTGCTCGTCGATGTAGAACATCCCCGCCGACGCGCCGTATTCAGGCGTCATGTTCGAGATTGTTGCCCGGTCACCGATAGTGAGCTGCTTAGTGCCTTCGCCAAAAAACTCTAGATAGCTAGACACCACTTTTTGACCACGCAAAAACTCCGTTAATGCGAGCACGATATCCGTCGCGGTAATACCCGGTTGACGCTCCCCTGTAAGCTTAACACCGACGATATCCGGCAGACGCATCATTGACGGTCGACCCAACATCACCGTTTCTGCCTCTAGACCACCGACACCAATGGCAATTACGCCCAACGCATCGACGTGAGGCGTATGGCTGTCGGTACCGACACAGGTATCAGGAAACGCGACGCCGTTTTTCACCTGTACCACTGGGGATAATTTCTCAAGGTTGATCTGGTGCATAATCCCGTTACCAGCCGGCACCACACTGACATTCTCAAACGCGGTTTTGCACCACTCAATAAAGTGGAAACGGTCTTCGTTGCGGCGCTCCTCGACAGCACGATTTTTTTCAAAGGCATCAGGATCAAAGCCTGCATGCTCAACCGCGAGGGAGTGATCGACAATCAGCTGAGTCTCTACCACTGGGTTTACCGCCGCCGGATCGCCGCCTTGAAGCGCGATAGCATCACGTAGACCCGCTAGATCTACCAATGCGGTCTGCCCCAAAATATCGTGGCAAACCACGCGCGCTGGATACCAAGGAAAATCTTTATCACGTTTGCGATAAATAAGCTGAGATAAACACGCTTCTAGCTCCGAAGGCTCGCAGCGGTGCACTAAATTTTCAGCCAGTACTTTCGCCGTGTATGGCAGGCGATCAAACACGCCTGGTTCGATATCATTAACGGCCGCTTGCGCATCAAAGTAATCAAGCTGAGTGCCAAGAAGCGGTTTGCGATATTGATAATTCATAGTGTTATTCGACATATTCACATCCTTCCCTAGCACTAATCACGCGCTTCGATCGGCGTCCACTCTCTAGCCTCAGGACCATCATAATCCGCACTAGGGCGAATGATGCGGTTGTTAGCACGCTGCTCATAAACGTGTGCAGCCCAGCCTGTTAAGCGGCTCATTACAAAAATGGGGGTAAATAGCTTAGTTGGGATATCCATGAAGTGATAAGCAGAGGCGTGGAAGAAGTCCGCATTACAGAACAGCCCCTTTTCACGCTTCATTACCGATTCAACACGCACAGAAACGTCATAGAGGTAAGTATCACCGACCGTCTCAGACAGCTCTTTTGACCAGCGCTTAATCAGCGCGTTACGCGGATCGCTTTCCCTATAGATGGCATGACCAAAGCCCATGATTTTGTCTTTATTCGCAAGCATCTGCATGATGTTCGCCTCTGCTTCATCGGCAGTTCTCCAATCTTGGATCATGTCCATTGCTGCTTCGTTAGCACCACCGTGAAGTGGTCCTCGAAGCGTACCGATAGCGGCAGTGATACACGAATGAATGTCGGATAGTGTGGAAGCGCAGACTCGGGCTGCAAAGGTAGAGGCATTAAACTCATGCTCCGCGTACAGAATGAGTGAACAGTGCATGACTTGCTTGTGCAGTGCAGATGGTGCTTTATCGGTGAGCATTTTCAAAAAGTAACCACCAATGCAATCTTCACTTTGATCTTCGGTATCGATGCGCACACCTTCGTGACTAAAGCGATACCAATAACAAATGATCGCAGGAAACAAGGAAAGCATTCGCTCTGTTGCTTGCTGTTGCTCGGAAAAATCCAGCTCTTGTTCAAGATTACCCAATACCGAACAGCCCGTTCGCATCACATCCATTGGATGCGCATCGGCTGGAATTAACTCAAGCGCTTGTTTGAGCGCTTCTGGTAGACCGCGAAGCCCGACTAGGATCGTTTTATAATCATCCAACTCTTTTTGATTGGGCAGATGCCCGCGCAGCAGCAAATGCGCGACCTCTTCGAACTGAGCATTGTTTGCCAGATCGGTAATATCATAACCCCGATAGGTTAGTCCTGTTCCAGATTGTCCTACAGTACATAGCGATGTGGTACCTGCACTTTGGCCTCGTAGACCTGCTCCACCAATGGCTGAATTTGGCATATTGAACTCCTTTTCCCGTATGTCGCCCTTTTAGGGTCTTTTATCACGGCGTTTCGTTATTGGATTAAATGTGTTTTTCTAATTTTTAGCGTTTCGATTTCAATCGGACAAATCAGGACTTGTTGTCAGCAAACAACTGATCCAATTTGTCCTCGTAACTGTGATAATTCAGGTGCTCATACAGCTCAGCACGGGTTTGCATTTGCGATGTCAACGCTTCTTGATTACCTACAGTGAGCAAATGCTGGTAAACATTTTCTGCGGCTTTGTTCATCGCTCTAAAGGCTGACAATGGGTAAAGCACCATATCCACACCGACACTGGCGAGCTCTTCGCAGCCAAATAATGGCGTCTGGCCAAACTCTGTAATGTTGGCAAGAATAGGTACATCTTTGCCCGTCGCGCTTGAAAGTGCTGATTTGAATTGTTTGTAGTGATCGAGTGAAGTCATCGCTTCGGGGAAGATCATATCTGCGCCTGCTTCCACACACGCAATAGCTCGCTCAATGGCTTTATCCATCCCCTCTACGGCAAGCGCATCAGTACGCGCCATGATGACAAAGCTTGGATCGGTTTTGGCATCTACCGCGGCTTTCACGCGATCAACCATCTCTTGTTGAGTAACAATCGCTTTGTTAGGTCTATGGCCGCAGCGCTTTTGTGCCACTTGGTCTTCAATATGAACGGCGGCTGCGCCTGCTTTTTCCATTGCTTTGATAGTGCGAGCAATGTTGAAAGCGCCACCAAAGCCAGTGTCAATGTCCACCAGCAATGGTAAATCACAAGCGTTAGTAATCCTCTCAACATCAACTAGCACATCGTTGAGTGTAGTAATGCCAAGGTCTGGAAGGCCGTAAGATGCGTTAGCAATACCGCCACCAGAAAGATAGATAGCTTGATGGCCAACATTTTTCGCCATCATCGCGCAATACGGGTTTACTGTACCTACAACTTGAAGCGGGTTGCCTTTAATGACGGCATCACGGAAAGATTGGCCTGGTGAAAGTGACATACGAGTCTCCTTGTCCTTTTGTTTTTATGTGCTCATGGCTTGCTATGAAAGTCAGGCACATCGATATTCACGTTATTTAAATTAGATTTTGTTCTATTAAGGCTTTGCTTCTTGAAATGTGTCTTCTCATCAAAAGCTCAGCCAATTCCTGGTCACGATTTTTAATCGCATCTAGGATATATAAGTGTTCTCTCAGCGCCGCCTCTGGTCTTGATTGGGTGCGTGGCGACTGATAACGGTACATTCGCAGCAAGTGATATAGCTCATTGCAAAGCAAATGAACCAGTTGGCTATTTTGACTCGCTTTAATAATTCGATAATGAAAGTCAAAATCACCGTGCTGGTGGAAGTAAGAGGCGCCAGCGACTTCATCGATATGCTCAGAGTGGCGACCCAATAAGCCTTCTAGCTCTGCGACTTCTTCATCACTAATATGAGCAGCCGCTAAGCGAGCGGCCATACCTTCCAACGCTTCTCGCACCGAATAGAGCTCAACGAGTTTTTGCTGAGTCAGTGTGATGACCCGCGCTCCTACATGAGGAATTCGTTCAATCAGTCCCAACCCTTCAAGCCTCATGATCGCTTCTCGGAGTGGCCCTCGGCTGACCTCAAATCGCTTCGCAAGCTCTGGCTCAGAGATCTTACTGCCCGACTCAATTCTTCCTTCGACAATCTCTTCTATTAGTTGCTCTGTTAAATTTTCGGACTTCGTTGCTTCTTTAGAAGCGGCCACGTCACCGATCGCAAACTCTGTACTCATCTCTTCACTTACCCACTCGTCTAACAACATTGTTGACAATAAATAGTAACTGATGACTATTTAAGCAACTTGCCGTCTAACTATCAACCACATTGTCGACAATATAGACTAATGTCTAACGTTAACGTCAAGCTGTGAACTTTATGAACAAAATTGAATTAATGCACTTTATCCTCAATATCGCCGCTTTATTGATGCCTTATTAACAATTACATAACCTTTTGACTAACCCAAAGAGGTCACGCCAGATCCCTCCAAGCTGGCAGACAATAAAGTCAACATAAGGAACGTGAACATGTTTAACGCATTGAAACCTACCCTAGCGGCGTCTATCGTCGCTGCTACTCTATCTTTTGGCAGCTATGCTGCGGATCTGGATAAGATTCACTTCTTGATCCCTGGCGGTGCTGGTGGTGGTTGGGATATGACCGCACGTGGCACGGGTGATGTGTTAGTGAAAGCAGAGATTGTCGACAATGTCTCTTTTCAAAACTTATCTGGTGGTGGCGGCGGTAAAGCCATTGCTCACCTAATCGAAACCGCTAAGCGTCAAGAAGATACCTTAATGGTCAACTCCACCCCGATTGTGGTTCGCTCACTCACTGGTGTATTCCCTCAATCTTTCCGCGATTTAACGCCTGTTGCTGCGACGATTGCTGACTACGGCGCGATTGTCGCCCCTGCCGATTCTCCATATAACACATGGGAAGATGTGGTCGCGGACTTCAAAGAGAATCCACGTAAAGTCAAAATCGCCGGTGGCTCTGCACGAGGCAGCATGGATCACTTAGTAGTAGCGGCTGCGTTTAAAGGTGAAGGTTTTGATGCAAAGAAAGTTCGCTACATCGCTTATGATGCAGGCGGTAAAGCCATGGCTGCGCTGCTTTCAGGCGAGACACAGTTATTGTCGACAGGTCTAGGCGAAGTGCTTGAAATGTCTAAGTCAGGACAAGTTAAAGTACTTGCCGTTACTGCACCTAAGCGCCTTGAAGCGGCTCCGGATATTCCAACTCTTACAGAATATGGTAACGAAACCGTCTTTGCTAACTGGCGCGGTTTCTTCGCAGCACCTGGTGCGAGTGAAGAGAAAGTTAAAGAGTGGAACGCAGCGCTAACTAAAATGTACAGCACCGATGAATGGGCAATGGTACGTGACCGCAATGGTTGGATTGACAACTACAAACCTGATCAAGACTTCTATAAGTTCCTAGAAGACCAAGAGAAGCAAATGGGTACGCTCATGACCGAACTTGGTTTCCTTAAAAAGTAACCATACCGGAGGGGTTCGCCCCTCCTCGATTCAAACACGTACGTATATTCAACGTGCACCAATTTTTGCCGTATATAAGCGACAATCTCGACTCCTTCAATTCTGGATTGTTCACGTTAGCAGTACTGACCCCTTAATCTCCTGGGGAAAGATTTATTCGAGTAAACGCTCTTTGTCCTTAGGCAACTTATCCACTTGGTCGCCGCTCATCGACCCTTATATACGGCTTTTTCTTTATTCACTATTTGGAGTGAGTTATGTCCGATTTCACCTCTAAGCTGTTCACAAAAGAGAACTTGCTGTCTCGTGATCGTGTAGGTGCGATGATTTTTTTGATCCTGTGTTTGTGCTACGGCTACCAAACATCGCTGATCCCTATGTTTCCAGGTGATGAATATGAACCCTTCACCGCACGTACCTTGCCTACTATCTTAACGTTTGTCGGCATCGGCCTATCGATATTACTGCTGATTACTGGCCAGCCTGACCAGAAAAGTAATGACGAGCAACGCTTCAACTGGAAACTGCTCATTGGATTTTTAGTCTTGATGGCTGGATACGGATTAGGGTTGACCTATCTGGGATTTGTACTCGCGACAAGCTTCTTCCTTTTGGCAGGGTTCTATCTGTTGGGCGAGCGTCGTAAAGCCGTGTTGTTTGGCGCTTCATTCCCTTTTGTTATCGCATTTTATCTATTACTCACTCAAGGTTTGGATATCTACCTTGAGCCTGGAATCATCTTTACGATCTGGTAGGACACCATTATGTTAGACGGAATTTTACAAGGCCTTTCCACGGCCGTGATGCCTATGAACATCATGATGGTGATCGTTGGCTGTTTTGTCGGTACCTTTATCGGCATGCTCCCAGGACTTGGTCCAATTTCAGCAATAGCGCTGATGATCCCTATCACGTACGGACTTGACCCTTCATCGGGACTCATTCTTATGGCAGGCGTGTACTACGGCGCCGTTTTTGGCGGTTCAACCTCCTCCATCTTGATTAACGCTCCAGGCTGTTCATCGACGGTAGTAACTGCTTTCGATGGCTATCCAATGGCGCAAAAAGGCCAAGCGGGTAAAGCACTAGCACTGGCAGCCTACTCCTCATTCACGGGTGGTACGTTATCCGCCATTATGTTGCTGTTTGCAGCTCCTGCATTGGCAAAAGTCTCTCTGAGCTTCCAGTCTTCTGACTATTTCGCTTTGATGCTGCTTGGTCTATCTGCAGTTGCAGCGTTCGCGGGTAAAGGCCAAGTGCTAAAAGCTTGGATGATGGTAGTACTCGGACTGATGCTGTCTACAGTTGGGATCGACAAAGGCGTAGGTGTTGAGCGTTTTACCTTTGGTCTGACTGATCTTATGGATGGCTTTAGCTTCCTGTTGCTGGCAATGGCAACATTCGCGCTTGGCGAGACCTTAATGGGTATTCTAAAACCAGACCAAGATACACGCCAAGATGAGCAGAAAAAGCTCAGTGATATCGGTAGCATGAAAATTACCAAGGAAGAAGTCAAAGAAGTCGCACCTGTTTCTATACGCTCATCTATTCTCGGCTTCTTTACTGGCGTCCTTCCGGGTGCCGGTGCGACGATTGCAGCGTTCCTCTCTTACGGTATGGAACGTAACCTTGCGCCAAAGGAGAAGCGTGAAGAGTTTGGTAAAGGCAGCATTCGCGGTTTGGTTGCTCCTGAGTCAGCAAATAATGCGGCATCAAGTGGTTCGTTCGTGCCACTACTAACACTTGGTATCCCGGGTTCAGGTACAACTGCAATCATGCTCGGTGCACTGATCGCTTATGGTATCCAGCCAGGCCCACGTTTGTTTGTAGAACACCCAGACGTCTTCTGGTCAGTTATTATTTCGATGTACTTTGGCAACATTGTTCTAGTGATTTTGAATCTGCCACTAATTCCTTATATCTCGAAACTGTTAGCGGTTCCTAGAACCGTGCTGCTTCCAATGATTTTGTTCTTCTCTATTACTGGTGTTTATCTGGTCTCATTCAACACTATGGATGTGTTTATCATGCTATTGATTGCAATGGCTGCGATAGCGCTGCGACTAGCTAACTTCCCACTTGCCCCGCTACTACTCGGTTTCATCCTTGGTGGCTTGATGGAAGAGAACCTTCGACGTGCGCTTATGATTAGTGATGGTGAGCTTAGCTTCTTATGGGAGCGTCCAATTACGCTGACATTTACAGTGCTGGCTGTCTTGGTGTTAATCGGACCTTCAATTTTCTCGTTGATGAAGAAGTGGTTCTATCAGCCGAAGAAGGTTGAATCCTAAAATGTAGCCCAGTTTGATATTCTCAATATCACAAAGCCCCCAACACATGTTAGGGGCTTTGCTTTTTAACACCTATCGTTGCTGGCGTCGATAACACCGCTCTGGCCGTCCGACAGTGCCATAATTGACATCTGCCTCTAACTCCCCAGTACTGATTAAAAACTCAAGATAACGCCTCGCAGTCGTTCGACTCGCACCAATGCTATCCCCCGCTTCATCCGCAGTAAAACGGCTATCTTGTTTAAACAGGGCACGAATTTTTTCCAAGGTAACACCATCAATCCCTTTCGGTAGACGTGCCTCAGAATTAGTATCTGCGTTATTGTTCTGCTGCATCATTTCATCAACGAGTGACTGATTAAGATCGTCAGCATGATGAAGCTGCTCTGTACGTTTTTGATACTTTTTAAGCGCCGCCTCTAACCTTGGGAACATGACTGGCTTTAGTAAATAGTCGATCACGCCACCGCGCATCGCATGCTGCAAAGTCTCGACATCTCGAGCTGCTGTAATCAGAATCACATCACACTTTTGGTTAAGACTACGAATATGACCCAGTATTTCAATCCCAGTGCCATCTGGAAGATATACATCCAGCATCACCAAATCAGGCTCCAGTACTTCGAGCTGCATCTCTGCTTCTAGCTTTGAGGTAGCAATACCTACAACCTCAAAACCACCAATCTGGTCTAAATAGCGGCGATGAAGCTCTGCAATTTTGAGATCGTCCTCTATTATCATGACTCGAGTGAAGTCATTCATACTAATCCATCCTTCGGAATGTATACGGTAACACGGGTTCCCATAGTGTCGTTGTCTATCATCTCTAACTGCCCTTGGTAACGCTCAGTCAGCTGTTTCACCAAAAACAAGCCAACGCCGCGATTTTGGGCTGATTTACTTGAAACGCCTCGGGTGGTTAAGGCATCAACATCAAGGTGCTGTGGCAGCCCACACCCCCTGTCGATAACCTCTAGAATGACTTCGTTGCCAAAATCACTGACTGATACGTCGACTGTTGAGCGTTCTGGTCGCTGATTCGGGGTTTGTTTGATAGCCGATAAGCTTGCCTCAAACGCGTTGTCGATCAAATTACCCAATATAGTCACCAGATCGTCAGCATTGATGCTGTCAGCCAAAGGTTCTAATCGAGATTCTTCATCGACAGTTAACGTTAAACCTAGCTCACGAGCTCGCTCAGTTTTGCCCAACAACATACCCGCTATTAGAGGGTCTTTGACTGTTTCTCTTAAAAACTCAATGAGGGATTGATAGTGCGCAGTTTCTTGTCCAATCAGGTTTTGTACTGCATCCACCTCGCCCATTTGAACCAGACCACTTATGGTGTTGAGTTTGTTGCGATGTTCATGAGTTTGGGAGCGCAGCATCTCTGCATAAGCTTTTGTTTGCGACAGTTGGTCAGTCAGCTCACTAATTTCATCACGGCGACGGAAACTTGAAACGGCACCAACCACCTTATTATCAACAACAATTGGGCTTCGATTGGCCACGATACGCTGCTGATTGAGATAGAGTTCTATGTCGTGATCTGCCTCTTGACTATCAATCAAAGACTGGAGATCAGAATTGGGTAGCGCTTTACTCAGCGGTCGGTTAATGACCTTCCCTTTTTCCAGCCCTAATATGTCACAAGCACTGGTATTAATAGAACGCAGCACACCGTGAGTATCGATACTGATGACCCCTTCTTTGATGGTACTCATAGTCACATCGAGCTCACCATACAAGCGGCCTATCTCTTCGGGTTCAAAGCCAAGAATGGCTTTTTGAAAACGTCTTGAAATGAAGTACGAAACAATCGCATTAGCTATGAGCACCAATACCGCCATTCCTAATAAGAACAACAAGTAAGGCTCAATGCGATCTTGCAGTCTATCTAACAAATAACCGACAGAAACCACACCAATGATGTTGCCGTCTTGATCAAAGACAGCCGCTTTCCCGCGAACAGATTTACCTAATGATCCTTCAGCAAAAGACACATAAGATTGACCATGAACCAGAGCCAGGTCGTTGTCGCCCCCTTTCATAGGCAGGCCAATACGCTCATCCACTGGGTGTATAAGACGGATACCTTGCTTGTCACCAATCACAATAAACGCCGCACCGATCATTTCAGTGAGGCCACGATAGCGATCTTGCATAAGCGACGCCGTATCGTACTCAATCATGTGGATAACAGCAGAAGACTGAGCTAGAAATGTCGCCACGCCTTTGGCCTTTAAGCCTACTTCCTGCTCTTGAGATTGTTTGATATAGCTAAAGCCTGCGAGCGTTAGGACAAGCAACTGCAACAATCCCGACACTGTCATGATGATCAGCATTCGGTATCGAAAACTTATCTGGTTCCATTTCATTACCACACTCCCCAAAACGCCAATGTAACAGTATTGCAACATGCCAGCATCCACACCGAAAGCGATCTGTGAACTGCTCAACTGTTTTGACATGGTTATCATTGTGTTGTCTATTTTTACATCAGTTTACACACTCGTTATGTTGCAATCGTGTTCATTCTGTAACCTGACTAAGATCACACCATTTTTAGGTTAAATTTAGAACTCTTGACTACCACTTTCGTATAGTATGAAAAGTGCCCCAGTACAAAACAGAAGAGCAAGCATGTCTTATTGCCCACGACTTTAATCATACTGGTTGGCGCAACAACAAAAACAATAAGCAATGAAGCAGTAGTACCCGTAACTAATAGCAATATTAGGTATCTGATAAGGGAATGATTATGGAACGTGACTGTTTTGGAATTTGCCTTGATAAGGCTTTGCTGTCGCAACACCGACGAGCCACCTTTACTCACGTAAGGGCTTATCAAACCACAACCTCTTTGGAAGACGATTTAGAACAAGACGTTGTCGTCTCGTTCTCATCGCCTCAAATGTCAGGCAACGAAGTACTTAAGGTGCTGAAACAATCAAAACACTTGTTGTGGCGAGCGGGCTATCTTTGCCCTTCTCATGACTAGTGTAATAACGAGCATCTAAAGGTAACTAACAACAATAGCTAGGTAAAAAGCAACATCTCCCCGGATGTTGCTTTTTTTCGCCACTTCAAAACACATCAATAATTTCAGAAAAACAAACACATACATGCGTAATTCTCACCAAAGCATCTATAGTTAAGTTATTGCACACTATTTTATTAGAGCATATACTCTAGAAAGATTTTATAAACACCTGTTTGGAGCATTCATGAAGATCAAGTCCCTGCCATTGGCCATGGGCGTTTTACTAGGATCGCTTTCACTTAGTACCGTAGCCGCAGAGGTCTCTTTTGATGAAGCATGGCAGTTGCTTCAGCAGAACAACAACTCCCTAGCGGCTCAACGTGCTAATGTTGAGCGATATGGCCATTTAAAAGACGCTTCAAGCAGTCTCAACCTCCCTAAAGTAACGGTGGGAGCAAACTATACGCGCCTTGACCAAGACGTCACATTGAACGGCCAACAGTTCGCTGACAGTTTGAGTGGCGTACCTAATACTCCCATCCCTGGTTTGGGGCAGGCTCTTGGTAATTTGCTTGGTGGCGTGACTTCTACCCTAGAGCACAAAGACATTTTTAGTTCCTCTATTCGTGCTGTCTGGCCTATCTTCACTGGTGGTCGTATTACGGCTGCGCAAACCGCGGCGGAAGGTAAACAAGAAGAAGCACAAAGCCAGCTCGCGATGGAAGTCCAAGCGCGCTATGAAGATCTCAGTAAATACTATTTCAGTGTCATCTTGGCCAAAAACGTCGTCGATACACGTATAGCGGTTGAAAAAGGGCTGACTAAGCATCGCGACTTTGCCCTTAAGATGGAAGAACAAGGACAGATCGCCCGAGTTGAGCGCCTCCAAGCAGAAGCTTCATTGGATAAAGCGGTCGTTGAGCGTAAAAAAGCCGAGCATAGCCTAAACATTGCTCAAGCGGCATTGACACAAGTCCTAGGCCAAATCGAGAAAGTGGAACCACGTGACGAACTTTTCATTAACCGAACTTTACCGCCACTGGATGCATTTATCGACCAAACCCTTGATACCTACCCTGGTCTTGCAATTCTCGATGCCAAAGAGAAACAAGCTAGCAGCTTAATCAAAGCGGAAAAAGGTAAATACTACCCAGAAGTCTATGCGTACGGTGACTACAGTCTCTATCATGGTGACTCTTTAACTAGCCAGCTTAAACCCGATTGGCTAGTTGGTATTGGCGTCAGCGTACCACTGCTGGAAAACTCTGGTCGTAGCGAACAAATGAAAGCAGCAGGCAGCGCCGTCTCTCAAGTTCAGTTTTTGCGCAAGCAAGCTCGCCAAGATTTGAGCGTGTTGGTTGAAAAAACCTACCTTGAAGCACAGCAAGCCCTCGACGAAGTTCAGGGGCTAAATTCCAGTATCAAACTGGCGCAAGAGAATCTGAAGCTGCGTCAAAAAGCCTTCTCCCAAGGACTAGGCCGCTCTCTCGATGTGGTTGACGCTGAGCTCTACCTGGCCAGTATCAAAACTCAACAAGACGCAGCGAGTTTTCAATATCTGCTGTCTTTAAACAAACTGCTCGCGCTTTCTAGCGAGATGAACAATTTCTCCAGCTACAAATACAACGCAATCACCCCTGCCCAATTACGATCTGAGGATGCATCATGAACAAGGTAAAACCCACTTTAGTTACACTAGGCGCCGTTGCCGTTATTGGTTGGGTTGGCTATAAGTTTTTCGATGCTTACCAAGCCCCGGCAATGCATATTCAAGGCCAAATTGAGTCACAGCAATACAGCATTTCATCAAAAGTACCTGGTCGTATAGATGACGTACTCGTCCGAAAAGGTGACAATGTCACTGAGGGTCAGCTCATCTTCACTATCCACAGCCCGGAAATTGAAGCCAAGCTGGAACAAGCGGTTGCAGGCGAAAAAGCCGCTGGAGCGCTCGCGAAAGAAGCTGAAATTGGCGCGAGACAACAACAAATTAAAGCCGCAGAAGACCAATGGCGTAAAGCTAAAGCCGCTGCTTCGCTAATGGAAAAGACCTACCTTCGTGTTAACAACCTATATAAAGATGGCGTTGTGGCCGAGCAAAAGCGTGATGAAGCGCTAACCCAATGGCAAGCCGCGAAATACACTGAAAGCGCAGCGTTTCAAATGTTCCAAATGACCAAAGAAGGCGCACGAGACGAAACCAAACTTGCAGCGGCAGAAAAAGCACGTATGGCAGCCGGTGCGGTGGCGGAAGTTGAAGCGTATGCTGCCGATACTCAAATCCACTCTTGGTTTGACGGCGAAGTCTCTCAAGTGCTCCTTCATAGTGGTGAGCTTGCCCCGCAAGGCTTCCCTGTCGTGACCGTTATCGATACCAAAGATACTTGGGCTGTACTCAATGTTCGTGAAGATGCGCTGAGCCAGTTTGAAAAAGGCAGCGAGTTTGACGCTTACGTCCCTGCTCTAGACGATACAGTCACTTTTAAAGTTACTCATGTGGCAGTGATGGGTGATTTTGCAACTTGGCGTTCTACCGATGCCACGCAAGGATTTGATCTTCGTACGTTTGAAGTAGAAGCTCGCCCAGTGGATGAGGCTCCGCTTCGAATGGGCATGAGCTTGGTTGTGGAACTGTAGGAACGACTATGCCACAAGAATCATCCCATACTTCAGCTAAAACCCTAGAGCAGACTCATGCTCTAGGGAAGATAGCCACAAGGCGAAAGTTGGTGAAAAGCCACTTTCGGAGTCAGTGGCATCTACTTAGGCACGACAAATGGTTATTGTCGTGCCTGACTTGGCTGCCCATCGTATTGTGTCTATCCATCTACTGGATATTCTCTCAAGGGATAGCACATAGCCTTCCTATTGGGGTTGTCGACCTTAGCCAAAGTACGTTGTCACAAAAACTGGTTCGTAATTATGATGCGACGTCGATGCTAAGCGTCGATCATCAGTACAGCGACATAGGTCAAGCTAAGACAGCAATGATAGACGGCGATATCTACGCCATTTTGTACATTCCCCATGGCTTTGATAAGTCGGTAATGAAATCTATGCCCCCGCAAGTGACGCTGTTTTATAACAGTCAATATATCTTGGTTGGTAGGCTGATTAACTCCGCTGCACTGCAGGCACAAGGTACATTCAACGCACAGGTAGAAGTGGTTAAGGCACTTGCCAAAGGCAATACCACTGGCGCCGCTGCAGTGGGTAAAGCTGTCTCAGTAAGAACCCAAATCACTCCGCTGTTCA
The DNA here is from genome assembly GCF_059412285.1 of Vibrio sp. CB1-5. Taxonomy (NCBI): domain Bacteria; kingdom Pseudomonadati; phylum Pseudomonadota; class Gammaproteobacteria; order Vibrionales; family Vibrionaceae; genus Vibrio; species Vibrio sp. CB1-5. The sequence goes on from NZ_JBJHPB010000017.1 coordinate 76,763, forward strand.
ATAAAGGCACGAACTACGCTCAGTTCCTAGTGACGGCAATTGTGCCAGCGATTTGGCAAATCGCTATCGTTTCGTTCACGGTATTAGTGCTCAGTGCCAATTACCGAGTCGCAGGAATCAAACCTTGGCTTGGCGAAACCAATCTGGTTCGTCACCTTGCAGCAACACTGATGCCCTATTTTGTTTGGTTCTCTTTACTCGGGTTTGCCTTTTTAATTTGGTTCTATGACATCATTGGCTGGCCTATGGAAGGAAGCTGGATGGTGCTGATCATCGCGCAATTTGTCACAACGATTGCTTGTATGATAATGGGTGCGCTGTTCTTTTTCCTTACCTGTGACGCAGCACGAGCGATGAGCTTTGCGGGTGCGTTTACAGCACCGAGTTTTGCTTTTATGGGTATCACCTTCCCTGCTACTGATATGAGCCCACTAGCGCTGTTCTGGCGTGAGCTTCTACCGATCAGTCACTATATTGAGGTTCAAGTAAGCCAAGCAAGTTACGGCGTACACGCGGCTCAGTCATTGGTGCATCTGGCTCCAATGTTGGGCTATGTAGTCCCACTTGCGCTTACCGTGTTACTGATCAAAAAGCATCTCAGTAAGGAGTTGTCATCATGACATTACTGGATCACATCAAACTCGAGCTTCGCGCTATTTTAACCAATCCAGTCGTGGTATTAACTGTATTCGGCGGCGTGATTTTCTACTCGTTCCTATACCCGCTTCCCTATAGCCACCAAACGCCGCGTGAGCAGCCTATCTCCGTGGTCAACCTCGATCAAAGCCAAACCAGCTTCCAACTTGAGAGAATGGTAGACGCCACTCCGAACGTCCATGTTGTCCAGCGTGACTTTACAATTGAAGCTGCTAAACAGGCCTTTCTAAAAGGTGAAATAACCGGATTTTTAGTGATACCCGAGCACTTCTATAAGGATTTGATGCTAGGTAAAAGTCCAGTGCTGGCTTACGCTGGCGACGCCTCACTCTTCCTAGTTTACGGAACGGTTGTTGAAGGTTTGGCACAAGCCGGTGGTACGCTAGCCGCAAAAGCTAAAGTTTCTAAACTACTTATTGATGGTGTGCCGCTCGAACTGGCTAGTGAGCAGTATTCTGCAACCAAGCTGAATACTAAGCCGACATTCAACCCTCGTATGGGGTATGTCGATTACGTCGTGCCCGCGGTATTTGTTCTGATCCTTCAACAAACACTGGCGATGGCATCGGGTTTGGTTGGCGGTACTCAGCGCCAAGGTAAAGGATACTGGAGCTTACGCCCTGTATTGAGCGTCGTTGCAGTCCGAACTTTAGTGCTCACTGCGATCTATTACTTACTTGGTATGTTTTATTTCGGTGCCAGCTTCGATATGTACGGGATCAGTAAGCTCGCCAACCCGTTTGAAATGCTGACATTGATGCTACCGTTCTTTTTGACGTCATGCTTTATTGGCATTTTTCTTGGAGCCATCACTCCAAGAAGAGAGTTAGTTACCGTGCTAGTACTCATTAGCTCAATGCCTCTTATCTTCTCTGCAGGCTTTATATGGCCAGTAGAAATGTTGCCTGCACCGATGCAGTGGTTTGCGGCAGTATTCCCTACTCAGGCTGCTATCAGTGGCTTTTTGAAGCTAAATCAAATGGGTGCGGAGTGGTATCAGATTCGCGAGCATTGGAATCATCTATGGCTGCTTACGGCCATTTGGGGCGCACTCGCTACTTACTGCTTTAGTAAGTATCGTTGCCAACCTGCTGGGTAAGCTAGGACACTACAAAAAACAAAGGGGTCAGCGCACTAAGCACTGACCCCTTTTTGATTGTTATAGCTTATTGGTTTAGAAGCCTAGCTACGCGCCAATTCCACTTTTTCTTCTTTCTCACCCGCAGCTGGGTCATTGAACTTCTCAAGATCCAATGCACCTTCTGACTTAGCAACGATACAAGTTACTGCACTGTCGCCAGTGATGTTGACAGCAGTACGAATCATATCAAGTAGACGGTCAACACCCATGATTAGTGCAATGCCTTCTAGCGGCAGACCAACTTGGTTAAGTACCATAGCTAGCATAATTAGACCTACGCCAGGAACACCTGCAGTACCGATCGATGCTAGCGTTGCCGTTAGAATCACAGTTAGATAATCACCCATAGTTAGGTCGATGTTGAATGCCTGAGCAATAAATGCAGTCGCAACACCTTGCATGATAGCCGTACCATCCATGTTGATGGTCGCGCCAAGAGGAATGGTGAAAGACGATACTTTATTGTCTACACCCAAACGGTTTTGCGCAGTTTCCATCGTAACTGGGATGGTTGCGTTTGATGATGCGGTCGAGAACGCAAACATCACCGCATCTTCCATCTTCTTAAGGAAGGTGATTGGGCTTAGTCCAGTGAAAGACTTAAGCATCACGCTGTAGGTAACTAGGCCGTGTAGCAATAGCGTCGCTGTAAGTACTAGGAAGTACTCAGCTAGGTTTAAGATGGCACCCAAGCCAAGACCTGTGAACAGTTTTGCCATTAGGAAGAACACACCGTATGGGGCGATATTCATCAATAGCGCAACAAGCTTCATGATAACGTCATTCAGATCGCGGAATGTCGCAGCAATGCGCTCACCCGGCTCACCAGCGGCACTGATCGCGATACCGAATAGCACGGCAAACACGATAACTTGAAGGGTCTTACCTTCAGCCATTGCGCTAATTGGGTTCGTTGGGAACATATCGATGATGACTTGACCCAGCGATGGCGCTTCTGTCGCCGCAAATGAACTTGCTGCAGTTAGGTCAGCACCCGCACCTGGCTGGAATACCGTGCCCATAGTCAATGCCAGTGTAATGGCAACTGCTGTGGTAGCAACGTAGAATAGAACTGTCTTACCACCTAAACGGCCTAGAGTGGTGACATCTTTAAGAGAGCTGGTACCGCATACAAGCGACACGAAAACCAGTGGAACAACGAGCATTTTCAAGCTGGCGATAAAGACTTGACCACCAACCTCAAAAAGGCCGTTTACAATGTAAGCGTCTACAAATCCGTTCTCAGCAAATAGACCTCGAATAGCGAAGCCCGTCAAAATACCTGCAACCATACCGATAATCACACGACTCGTCAGTGACATTGGTTTCTTGGCATTAGTCATAATTACTCCTTTTTTTTATATTGCTTGTTGATGGAGACATCAAAAGCCGGAGCAGATTAGCAGTACCCTTTAGGCGATTAGAATCACAAATTTGTTTTCCGATCACACGGCGTGACACAGATCACCAAACTTGTTATCAACCAAAAGCCAGAGCCAACACAAACGCTACAAAATGGTCACATAGCAAATTAAAATACAACCCAAATTAACTTTCTGGGCATTATATTCTCTTCAACTTCAGATAAGTTTTATTTATAACTAAAGATCATGTCAAAATTGAATGTCATCCCAAACAAAAAGACCAGCATTAAATGCTGGTCTCTCTAACAATATAGACGTTTATACTATTGTGTCTTTATCGACTCTAACTTGATATCAAAAATAACCGCAGTTTCCGCTGGAACCGTCGGATGAGCGTCTTCTTGGTACGCAAGGTGTGCAGGTACATATAGGCGCCAAGTCGCTCCAACTGGCATTTCTTTGAGTGCGACGATCCACGCAACGGGCGCTTGATGCAGCATGACACTCATTGGCTCAGGGAGGTGAGCCGACCCATCCACCTGCTGACCATTCAGAAGCCAGGTTTTATGGCGAATAAGGAACTGACTGCTAGGATCTGACTCTTCTCGTACCCCACCCTCATCAATGATCTCGATTTGGATGCCAGAGCTGTGAGTCGCAACTTGTTCACGGGCGGCGTTACGCTCAAAAAATTTAGCTTCAAACTGTTGTTTTTGGTCAAGATGCTCAGCTTGTGCACGTTTGCGCTGCTCTTCCATTTCCTTTTTCAGCGCTTCCGCTTCATTTGGGTCAAAAGGCCATGGATTTTGCATAAACGCTTCCATGATCGCTTCTTGAATGATCTTGATGTTCATTTTTGGAAATGATTTTTGAGCAAGCTCTTTAGCAATTTCGCGGCCGTAGATATAGCTTACTTTTTGTTCTAGTGTTTCGATTTCCATAACAACCTCTTGGATTCTGGTTATGCATTTATCATACGTATCAACCTAGAAAAAAAAAGTATGTTACGGATACTCGAACTCATCAAAAAAGCTAAGGGCCGCAGTGGACCCTTAGTTATTTATGCAGTTTGAGATTCCGACGTGTCGGACTCGGTTTGCTCATTCGCATCGATAGGCTCGATAATAGGCAAGGTTTGAGCAACGTACTTACCCGGTGCTGTGCCTAAAACTGGATAGTCCTCATTGCCCACTGGGAATGGGTCAACTTGTTCTTCTGGAATGTATTGGCCGAGCCATTCATTCCAGTGCAACCACCAAGACCCTTTATGATGATCAGCGTTGTTAATCCACTCTTCTGCTGACTCATCCAGCGTAGAGTTTGTCCAGAAACCATATTTCTCTTTTTCAGGGTGATTAACAATACCAGCTATATGCCCAGACTCACCAAGTACAAAGGTCTTATTGCCACCCATTTTCAAAGCACCGCGATACGTGCCTTGCCATAAAGCAATATGATCTTCTTTTGTGGAGATGAAATAGCTTGGAATACGAATCTTGTCCAGGTCAATCCAAACGCCGCCAATTTTAACCCCTTTATCAGCAATCAACTTGTTCTCTAAGTACAGTTGGCGCAATAAGAAGTTGTGTGTGGCTGCGGCGACATTCGTGCTATCACTGTTCCAGTACAACAAATCAAAATCGACAGGGCTGTTGCCCTTGAGGTAGTTATCAACGTAGTAGTTCCAGTACAAACTGTTCTCACGCAGTAAACTGAAGGTCACACTCAAAGAGCGACCATCCATGTAACCCAGAGAATTGTTCTGAAGTTCTATAGCACGAATGATAGTATCGTTGATGTAGGCACCGACTTCACCAGGCTGGCTAAAGTCTAATAACGTCGTAAAGAATGACGCTGATACAATGCGCTTCTTCATACGTTTAGCGGCATAGTAAGCCACGGTTGACGCCAATACCGTACCACCAATACAGTAGCCCGCAGCATTGATCTGATCTTTACCTGTAATCGACTCGATCGCTGCTACCGCTTTGACTACCCCTTCCGTCACATAGTCACCAAATTCGACTTTAGCTTGTGAAGGACCCGGGTTTCGCCAAGACATCATAAATACCGAATGACCTTGTTCTAGCAGCCATTTCACCATCGAGTTCTTCTCTCGAAGATCGAGGATGTAGTATTTATTAATAAACGGTGGAACGATCAATAGCGGGGTGGCATTCACCTTTTCAGTCAACGGACGGTATTGAATAAGCTCAAACAGCTCATTTTTAAATACTACATCTCCGGCCGTGTTCGCGACATGCTCACCAATCTGGAACGCTTCTGTGTTCGTCATGCGAATTTTCAGTACGTCCGCGCTCGCTTCCATGTCTTCCTGAAACTGCTGCAAACCCGCTAGCAAGTTTTCACCATTTTGCTCAAGCGTGAGTTTTAAAAGCTCAGGGTTAGTCGCGATAAAGTTGGTTGGCGACAGTGCGTTTAAGGTTTGACGTGAGAAGAACGTGAGACGCTCTTTGACTTTCTCGTCCACACCTTCAACCGAATTGATGGTATTAAGGTACGTTTTGCTGAACAGAACGTAAGACTGCTTGATGAAGTTATAAAACGCTTCTTCTTTCCACGCGTCGTCTTGGAATCGACGATCGCCTTTTTCAACGTCAACAACTTGTTCTTTACTGGATTGCAGCGCAACACGCTGCCATATTTCGAGTTGCTGCATCCACCACTTGGTTTGCATATCCAACATAGCGGCGGGTTGCTTGGATGCCTTATCCATAAACTCTGCAGTATCCTCAGCATTGAGTTCTTGCATCGCTTTAGTCAGAGGGCTATTTACGGCTGCCTTGCCTTGCTCGAAGTCTTTCCACCATTGCTGGTTGCTCTCCTGCAGTTTCACAAGGTAGTCCGAAAAGAAGTTTTGGAACATAGCTAAAACCCTTTTCTTGGAAACAAAAAAGGTTGCGGGAACGAGTGCCCCCGCAACCCTCTATCTATATAGGTACTAAAGCTACCTAAAACTGATGTTAAGCAGGTGTGCTCGCCTTAACTGCGTCAGTAGTGATCGCTTCTAGATCTTCTTTAAACTCTTTTGCTACTTGCTGAAGCTTATTGCTGTCATCCATCATTTGTTGAGATAGACGAGACATCGTGCTCAGCTGCTGGCTATTGAAAACCGCGAGTGAAGAGACATCTTTGATTTCAGTCGCTGCTTTCATTTGATTAACGCCTAGCTCACTGTATGCGCGCATAGCATTTAGTTGAAGTTCAGTGAGTGTTTCAACATTTTTTGTCATGAGCTTGTTGAACTTTGCGTAAGGTTCAAACGTTTTTTCAGACTGCTCGTTGATTACTTTGAAAATATCCGTGTACATAATCATTTCTCCTAAGAAATAAACATTCCAGTTTCTAAATCAAATCTATCCCAGTAAATTGGGCTTCCGACAACACAATTAACAGCGCTTAACAACGACTGCAGTTCCCATGCCACCACCAATACATAAAGAGGCGACACCTAGATCTTTGTTTTCTCTTAGCATCTCGTGAATCAAAGTCACGATGATACGGTTACCTGAAGCACCCAAAGGATGCCCAAGGGCAATCGCGCCCCCATTTGGGTTTGCGCGTTGCAAAATTGATTCGGCAGATACGCCATGCTCAGAGGCTAAATTACGAATAACACCAAGGGCTTGTGCCGCAAATGCTTCGTTTAGCTCAAACACATTTACATCAGAAATCGTCAGCTCTGCTTTGGCTAATGCAGTGGTCACCGCTTGCACCGGACCTAAACCCATCACTTGAGGATCTAGCCCCGTTTGAGCACTTGCCACCAGCTCACAAAGTGGTGTTAATCCCAAACGATTTATTGCAGATTCAGACGCCACAATCAGAGCACTTGCACCATCATTGATCCCTGATGCATTACCAGCGGTCACTGATCCTTCACGGTCAAATGCAGGCCTTAACTTGGCGAGACCTTCCATGGTTGCGTCTACTTTAGGATATTCGTCTGTAGCAAACTCAAGCACGTTACGACGTACTTTGACTTCTACAGGAACAATCTCTTGTTCAAACTTACCCGCTTCAATAGCTGCGACTGCTTTTTGCTGACTGCTTAACGCATAAGCGTCCTGATCATCGCGTGATATGTCGACTTGCTTAGCGATGTTCTCTGCCGTCACACCCATGTGATAAGCATTGAAAACATCCGTCAAACCATCCGAAACCAATAGGTCTTTTGCGGTCATGTCACCCATTTTATGACCGCTGCGCGCTGTCGCTGGCATAGCAAATGGAATTTGCGACATCACTTCAACACCTGCTGCTACAACGACCTCAGCTTCACCCGCTTTAATATGAGAGGCCGCGTCCATCAAGGTTTTCATGCCGCTACCACACACCATATTTAGTGTGTATGCTGGCACCTCTGTTGGAATGCCGGCTTTAATTGACGCTTGACGGCCAATGCCCATACCTTGACTTGCACTAACAACATTACCAACAATAACTTCATCAATTTCGTCAACGGGTATTACTGTCGACTCTAGAGCGCCTTTAATTGCTGCTGCCGCTAAGTCACCTGCTGAAATATTTTTAAGGGTACCGCCAAAACTACCAATTGCAGTTCGTTTTGCTGCAACTATAAATACTTTTTCCATTGTTATCCCTTATTAGCTTTACGCCATGTATAAGCCGCCATTGATAGCGATTGTTTCACCTGTAATATAACCCGCTTCCTCACTTGCCAAATAAGCAACTGATGCGGCGATTTCTTCTGGTTTAGCTAGACGCTTTAAAGGAATAGTACTCTTAATTGAGTCCAATACTTCTTCACGCATAGCTTCAACCATAGGAGTACCTGTATAACCAGGAGCGACAACATTCGCGGTCACGCCAGAACGCGCACCTTCCGCCGCCAGAGCTTTAGTAAAACCAATCATGCCCGCTTTCGCTGCCGCATAGTTGGTTTGACCAAACTGGCCTTTTTGTCCGTTGACAGATGAAATGTTAATGACTCGACCATTGCCTTTTTCGCACATAGCAGCAAAGAGAGGTTGGGTAACGTTGAACACGCTATTTAGGTTGGTATTGATGACATCAAACCAGCTGTCTGAGGTCATTTTCTTGAACTGGCCGTCGCGAGTAATACCAGCGTTGTTTACAACAAGGTCAAAAGTACCTTCTTCTTGTTGCAGCAATCCTAGCTTTTCCTTGCACTCTTCCGTGTTCGTCACATCGAGTTCGAACAAACGAACTTGATCTTCTGTAAAGCCTTTTTCATCAAACCAGCGCTTAGCACATTCGTAATTCCCTGTGCTGTACGTTGCAATGAGACGATAGTCTTGTTGGACAAGTTTCGAAGAGATAGCAGAACCAATTCCGCCTTTTGATCCCGTAATTATTGCGAGCTTTTTCATTGGTGACTCCATTCCTAGCAACTAGCTTTATTAGCTATTTTATTAAAATTAAAACAAGACGACCTAGTACGCTTTTTTACTTAGCTGACTTTTATTATTGAAATTACACAGCTTTTATTACGCTTTAAGTTCTAAATATAAATTTAAAGGAAACTTAATATTTCACCATCGATTATTTAGGTAACGAGCCATAAAGTTGATCACTATCACAAATGAACATGTAATCAACAACAAACAATGTAAGCAAACATTAAAACCACCAACAACAATATAACTCACTGAAATAACGAATTAAATTATACAAATGGTATTTTTGTCAATAAATATGATCAATGAACTACGCACTAAAAAAGTGCAATAACTTGTAAATTAAGTATCAACATAATAACGTATTTTCAAAACCTAATTGTCGAACGTTATTATTAACTCTCTGAAATTCAACACTATTAAAATAGAGCTAACGACTTAATATTTTACATTATTACAACATATCATTACAAAATGGAAATACTTGCCCTTTAACGCGTCGCAATATGTCTCATTGTGGGGCTTTGCAAAATAACGTGAGCAAATTCACTCACTAAAGGCAAGGTTAATTTGAGCGGAGAGTTTAGAGGATAGTCACAAATCCAGAGATGTACAGTTTACGGCTATCTACAACTTCAAGGCAGATAGCCAATTTTTAGGAGAACCAAATCTCTTAGTGGCCGCTTGTACCTATATGTTCAACAATCGCATTTGAGCCTTATTGAGTCTTAGGCTTTGTTGCGTAGTTCGGTCAGAAAACCAAACTGCCTGGACTTGAGTAATTCTTATACACCATACTAAGTATAAGGCATTCCAAGCCCTGTAAGCTTGTTCAGCGCTTTTATCATTTCTCAGGCTTAACTTCCCACCTTGTAACTGCTTTGCTCGATACATGCCTGTTTTTGCTTTGAAGACGCGTCTGCTGGCTTAGAGTCGGGGATTGGTGCTGGATGCATGACCATTGCGGTTTTAAGCCACACCTCTAAAGAGCAGTAGCCTAAAGCTGATAGTTACGTGACGGCACCGAAAGATGTTTTGATTCGCCGTGTAGATGATGGATTTGAGTTGGGTGTTTGATATTTATCGGTCAATGCGCATTGAGCCAATTGTTATCCCCCTTAATAAGGGGGATAATTACTGGATAGCTGCGCATCGTTACGCCACACCAATCACTGGTCTATTTTCGAACAATGCTCCAATAAACGTTGCTTCATAGGGTCTTGAATTAACTTCCAATGCACCCCATCTACTGCGCCTGCAAATTTCCACAGCAGCTTAACATCGACATCGTTGCCATAAGTGCGCTTCACTCGATTAAATACTTTTGGTGCGCCTAGCTCCAAAAACGTTTTCACATCTTGAATACCCGACTTCTTAACCATGCGCTCTAGCGTGAGTTGCATGTTTGGTAAATCTCGCAAACGGCGATTTTCGACCGCATTCTTACTGCAATGCTGATCAACTGAGTTGTCGATTGAGCTTCGAACTAAGTCGCAGAGCTCAGGAGCTTGCTGTTCAAATAAGTGAGTTATGTCGTAATAGTTCACCGTCGCTGTTGATTGTTTTTTCACATGACGAAATTTCTCACATTGTAGCTCATGAAGTTTGGCATCTAAGCTCTTGCCTCCACGGATAAACACTTTATCGTTGCTAATCAATGCGTACATGGCGCCGTCCTTGAAGAGCCCAGTGCCACCAAACATCGAACGTTTTTGAGATTCGCCAAATTGAGTCGTGTAGTCGTAAAAAGATTGCTCTATCATTTCCTTTGATCCTTAATCTTAACCCCGATTAATCGATCACCAGAAATAGCAGCTAAAAAAATCAAATTTGTTATCAGCTCGGTCAATCTATAATGGTATAAGATGCCGTGCTTTTTTATATGTTTTTATAATAGTTCACATTGCAAATTAAGTCTGGCTCAATGTCACAGTTGTGCGAGTTAGCCTAGAAACATTTGCGAGTCACTTCACAGATTCTCACTATACACAACCAATTGCACTTCTATGGGCAATTGAATGATGTTCTAAACAGCAAACAAGTTGCCCCTGCCAATTTAAATCACTAATCTTATTGTCAATTGCGGACTGGCGCAGGTACACTGACCGCATCGCTTAACCTCTCGAATATTTATGAACCACTTATCTTTTTATTGGCTACCAGAGAACCAACAGCTGTTCATCGAAAGCCTCGAAACGGAATTTGCAGACTTAGTCGAGCAATCAATTAATACTGGGAAGATCTCTCTCCCACCTATCTCTGAAGTCGTACTAAAGATACAAGCTCTTTGTAACGATGAATCCACTGGTGTTCCCGATATAGCGGAATGCCTACTCGAGGATCCAGGGCTTGCGGCAACTGTGCTTAAAGTTGCTAATTCAGTCATATTTAATCGCCGTAACATTACTTGTAATGATCTCAACACCGCGGTTTCAAGGCTTGGTATCTACCGCGTTCGCGACATTGTTACAGCTCAGTCCATCGAACTACTCAAACACTCTGTTCACTTAACGGATGAATGCCACGAAGTATTGGTCAATAGTGCAAAGGTATCGCGCGAACTGGCGGCTGTGATGGTGTTGGTAACAAGGAAGTTTCAAGAGATTTCCAATGAGCAGTATGCACATCTAGAGCAAGATAAGTCCTTATTGGTCGGTTTCCTTGCTGATATTGGCCTATTTTGTCTGGTCAACGAGTATCACCTCTATCTAGAAAAGGGCAACTACTTAAACCCTGACCTTGCTATGCAGATTTTCCAATCACGCTGCCCACTAACGAGTGAACAAGTTCTTGATACTTGGGGCTTTGATTGTGACTTTATCGAAGTCGCATCCAACCGCGTTAAACATATTGAGCGTCCAGAGGTGTCCTATCTAGACGTGGCTCGCATTGCCAACCATATTCTGCTGTTCCGTAGACAAGATCACGATGCACTAGAAGAACATGAAGTGGAAATTAACGTCGATGGTGCAGAAGTGATGTATCAACTCACTTCACTGAGCGAACAGGATTTTCAAGACATGATTGCTGAAGTCATCCACTCCACCGGCATGTAACTCAACCAATTGGTGTTTCTACCATAAGGTATACCGACAATTAGCCACTATCGGCGACTACTAGGGATAACAAAAGAGGCTCAACGCGATGTTTTCAGGGATGTTGTTTATTTTTACGCCGCTATGTATTGGCTACTTATTCCCCATTTCCAATGCAAGAAAACTCGATGCCATCAACCGAGCCACGTCATGGCTGATTTATGTCATCTTGTTTCTTATGGGTCTAAGCCTTGCTGCTCTTGATAATTTTGGTAGTCACTTTAAAACTATCCTGACAGTCACCGTGACGTTCTTCATTGTCATCGGGGGGTGTAACTTACTCTGTCTTCCGCTGATCGACAGGCTTATGCCCTTGCAAACGGAGCAGCTCAAAAACCAATTACCCCTCTCTTCCATGGCAATGGAGTCACTGAAGCTAATAGCAGTCGTCGGCTCTGGTTTAGTACTTGGCTTGCTCCTCCCTTTAGGGCTTGGCTGGGTGGAAACCGCCAGCGAGTGGATCTTAATCCTTCTACTCTTCTTTATAGGTATTCAACTTCGCAACAGCGGATTGACGCTCAAACAGATATTGGTCAACAAGCAAGGAATGACCATTGCCGCGGTCATCGTCGTAAGCTCAATGGTTGGCGGCATTCTTGGCGCACTTATTCTTGATATCTCTCCTTACAAGGGCCTTGCCATCGCATCTGGCTTTGGTTGGTATTCGCTTGCCGGAATATTGATTGGGGATGCATTCGGACCTGTTTATGGCGGCGCTTCGTTTATGATCGAACTACTACGCGAGCTAGTTGCATTGGTGATGATACCTATGTTGATTGGCCGGCGCCCTTGCACGACCATTGGCTACGCTGGAGCGACTGCTATGGACTTTACTCTCCCCATCATTCAAAGCAGTGGCGGCGTACGATGTGTACCCGTAGCCATCGTCAGTGGATTCATTTTGAGCCTGTTAGTTCCGGTTTTAATGCTGTTTTTTGTATCTCTTGCAGGTTAGATCTCAGGAAATACAAATCCATTACTGTATTCTTGCTTGCAAACACTTCCTAGGCAGACTCAACTTTCGTCCTGCTTGGGTATAATAACAAGTACCGACACCCGTTAGCCCACCAAAGGATTAAAATAATGAAAAAATGGCTCACTGCTGCCGCACTGATTGGCACTTCATTTGGCGCTATGTCTGCAGACGCAACTCAATGCCATGCTGATAAGTATGACGCTTATATCGACGCTTCTATCCAGTGGTATCAGGACTTGGCACAAATGACCACTAATGAATATCCTCAACTCGACGAAGTAAGCCAATGGTTTTTAGAAGGCCGTAAGCATCACTTTGAGCTTAATCGAGAAGCGGTTCACTATTACCTGAGTAATGAACCAGCGAAAGTCGCCACTGAGCAATCAGTAGAGACTTGGCTTCAGCTCGAGCAGCAAGATGTCAAATCGCTATCACAACGCGATGACAAACTAGGTGAGATGGCGGCTAAGAGCTTCGCAGATCGTCAAGCGGCACCTCATCCACAAAACTACGAACTGCGCAGCGCATTTGCTGACCTGCTTAGTCATCCAAAGAAAATCGAAACTGCGCTTAATCGCTACAATCAATCGATTCAAAAAGTAGAAAAGATGGATTGCAAGTAATCAGCCATTGATAAGTCAGCGACACTGATTCACTCATGACCAAAACACCGTATAATCGCTCAACAAGCTGGCTGTTACGCCAGCTTGTTGCATTGTAAGTAACCAAATGGTGTAACAATGTCCTGTGGCACGGCAAAAAATCGGCGTCTCCGGACTTTTTTGCGAGACATTCAAGCCCATTTGGTTTAGATTGTGCCGCTTGCAGTAACGGAATAATAGTAGATAGCGATATGGTATCTGAGCAAAAAATTGCTGATGTCAGCTTTGAGAGCCTCCTTCGAATATTCACTATCCCAGAAGGACCTGACTCTACGCTGACCCAAATTGAAGAAAGTTTGTCCAAAAACTTGAACCAGTTTTTGCGAGAGCATATTGTTGCCGAAGAAAAACCTCTTCATGAAATAGAGAAAGATTTCTCAAGTGCCGCAATTCCTGAACAACCGGAATTCGTATCGGCACATACTGAGCACCTATTAGATACCCTAGTTTCACACTCAGTACACACTTCCTCACCAAGCTTTATTGGTCATATGACTTCAGCGCTGCCCTACTTTTTGATGCCATTATCAAAAATCATGATCGCGCTAAACCAGAATTTGGTGAAAATAGAGACATCGAAAGCGTTTACGCCACTTGAGCGTCAAGTTCTTGGGATGCTTCACAAGCTAATCTATTCCGAGTCTGAACCTTTCTACAATAAGTGGATGCATAGCTCAGAGCATTCTCTAGGCGCGTTTTGCTCCGGTGGCACGATCGCGAACATCACCGCACTCTGGGTTGCACGAAACCGCGCCCTCAAAGCGGATGGCGAGTTTCAAGGTGTGGAGAAGCAAGGTCTATTCAAGGCCATGAAACACTATCGCTATGAAGGACTTGCCATTTTGGTCTCCGAGCGTGGTCATTATTCTTTGAAAAAAGCAGCCGATCTGTTGGGTATCGGACAACAAGGTCTGGTTGCTGTCAAAACCGATGAATACAATCGCATTTGTCCGGCAGACCTCAAACTAAAGTTTGCTGAACTTAAACAGCAAAATATCCATCCGTTTGCCGTCATTGGCGTCGCGGGCACAACAGAAACTGGTAACGTCGACCCACTGCGTGACATCGCCGCTATTTGTGAAGAGGAATCGTGTCACTTCCATGTCGATGCGGCTTGGGGTGGTGCGACGCTTATGTCTGATAAATACCGCTCTATTTTGGACGGTATTGAGCTAGCAGACTCTGTCACTATTGATGCTCACAAGCAGCTGTATATCCCTATGGGTGCGGGTATGGTGCTGTTCAAAGATCCGCAAGCGATGAAGAACATTCAACACCATGCTCAGTATATTTTGCGCAAAGGCTCCAAAGACTTAGGGCGTCATACGCTTGAAGGTTCTCGTTCCGGTATGGCGATGTTGGTGTACGCGGCAATGCACATTATCAGCAGACCCGGTTACGAGCTATTAATCAATCAGAGTATTGAAAAAGCGCGCTATTTTGCCGATCTAATCGAGAAGCAATGTGATTACGAACTCGTCAGTCAACCTGAGTTGTGTTTGTTGACCTATCGCTATGTACCAGAGAACGTCAAACAGGCATTAACGCTGGCTTCAGAAAGTGAAAAAAACGAACTTCACGATCTGCTTAACCAGCTAACAAAGTTTGTTCAAAAGAAACAACGCGAAACCGGTTTATCCTTCGTGTCTCGTACTCAACTTAACCCAATCCGTTGGTCTGGCCGCGATACCATTGTATTCCGAGTTGTACTGGCGAACCCACTCACTTCGATCGAAGTGCTCAACAATGTACTCGATGAGCAACGAGAAATCGCTCTGTCTGCCTCAGCATTAATGTCCGCCCTTAATGCGTTGGCGAGCAAAATTTGCAGCTAAGGTTGCTCACCCTCGAATGTATGAAATCAATCTCACTCTCACACTTATGAAACTTTCTTTCTGTTTTGTGGGAGTGATACGGTAAAGTTGCGCTAGAAACTGGCAAATAGCGACCATTTTTCACTCAATTGTTTTTTTCTTCCAGTTTTTTGTTTGATGCCTGTCATATTCTAAAGATTTCATGTGAGCTTTTGTTACAGCTAACCGAGTGCTTCGTTTATACTGAGGTTATGGAGTTGGCGTTGATCGACCTATTATAAAAAACTCGACATCACGGCACCTTGTCTTTTCATTTGGAATGATTATGAAAAATGAAAAGACAAGTTATCGGATAATCAACGTCAGCAAGTTGTTCTCTTTACCCTGTGAACACTATGAATACACTAGAGAAAGTCCAAAAAAACTTAGAGAATTTCAGCAAATCTGAACGTAAGGTTGCTGAAGTTATTATGGCGTCCCCCCAGACGGCCATTCATTCCAGCATTGCTACGCTAGCCAAAATGGCGGATGTAAGTGAGCCGACGGTAAACCGCTTTTGCCGCCGACTCGATACAAAAGGTTTCCCAGACTTCAAACTGCATTTAGCACAAAGTCTTGCCAACGGTACACCTTACGTAAACCGTAATGTAGAAGAAGACGACGGCCCTGATGCCTACACCCATAAGATTTTCGAATCCACTATGGCATGTCTGGATGTGGCGAAGAACAGTTTGGACTCAATGCAAATCAATCGCGCTGTTGACTTGTTGACTCAAGCGAAACGTATCTCTTTCTTCGGCTTAGGCGCGTCATCGTCTGTCGCACGTGATGCTCAGAACAAGTTCATCCGTTTCAACATTCCAATCTCGTGCTATGAAGATGTGGTTATGCAGCGCATGAGCTGTATTAACTGTTCAGATAACGACGTTATCGTTCTTATCTCGCATACGGGCCGTACTAAGAGCCAAGTAGAAGTCGCCCACCTTGCTCGTGAAAATGGTGCGACAGTTATTGCGATTACAGCTAAAGACTCGCCGCTAGATAAAGCGAGTTCATTGTCTATTACTGTTGATGTGCCAGAGGACACCGACGTCTACATGCCGATGGCAAGTCGCGTTGTTCAAATGACGATCATCGATGTGCTTGCGACCGGCTTTACCCTACGCCGCGGTAGTGGCTTCAGAGATAACCTTAAGCGAGTTAAAGAGGCGCTTAAAGATTCTCGCTACAACAAAGCACCAAATTACTAGTAATTATCTGTAGATGAGTTCGAGCTTGTCTATCGGCACACTCAAAAGGGAGGTCAATTGACCTCCCTTTTCTATTTAAAGCCCGTTTTAAATGTTCTTAGTCGGTCTCTACCGGGTTATTGCGGTACTCTATATTTGTTGCCTCCTCCAGAGACTCTGTATGGCTATCACACTGGCATTGACACACCTGATTAAGGATGTGGATAAGCCTATCCTCCGTCAGCGGGATTGGGTTTCCTTTGATCGCTACAGACTTCATGGCATCCGCGGCCACTTGTTCAAACGACGTTCCACAAACGCCAAAATCTGAAAGATGTGGCAATGACAAACGCTCTAAAATCATGTTAACCCATTGAATACTGTCTTCAATGCTTGCGTCATTTCTACCCGTTAGAAGCTGAGCCATGGTTCTATAGCGATTAAGTACGTCGCTGCGCCCTGCCCGCTTAGCCGCCTTAATATTCTCCATCATGACATGAGGTGCAAGGCGTGCAGTTATCATACTATGCGGCGCCGAAATCTTTCCACCCAATGCCGATGCCAAGCCATGTGCAGCACCAAGTTTTGCGTTGGTAATCGCCATTCCACCTAACATCGCTGCAAAAGAGAGATCTGCGCGTGACTTTGGATTGTCTTGTTTACAACCTGGAATGATCGAATGGCTGAGTCTTCGAAGCCCCTCTTCACACACCATATCCGTGAGCGGATTGGGCTCTCCGCACACATAAGCTTCCATCAAATGGGTAAAGGCGTCCATAGCGCCGCGTCCTGAGGTATAAACATCAGTACCGTAAGTCAACACAGGATCCACAATGGCCACATCAGGCAACATATCTGGGCTTCTTAAACTGACTTTCACCTTATCTTGTCCCGATTTAAGCACTGCATTTTTAGTCACTTCCGCCCCAGTACTCGCTGTCGTCGGAATGGCAATCATTGGAATCGGTTTGGTTTTGAGAGGGACATTGCGCCCCACCACTTCAACATAGTCGTAAACGTCTCCTTGGTTAGGAATAATCGCAGCCAGCGCTTTACCCATATCAAGAACGCTTCCTCCACCAATAGCAACCACCATATCGGGTTTGAAACGACGGCCCATAATGGCAGTTTCTTCAACCATAGTAATATTAGGTTCACCGCGAATAGCGACATGCTGGTAGCGCATGTTTTGATTATGAAGATAGTGAATGACCGGTTCAGCACGCTGACGGTCTTGTCCCGTCACGAGGAGTACGCTGTAGCCAAACTGATTGATAATAGACAAAGAAGACTGAAGCGCCCCTTCACCAAAGATAATGCGACTCGAAGTCATAAACTGAAACATACCGGATTCCTTTAGGTACACCGTCACCTCACTATTCGAATCATTGCCTATACCGCCAGCAATACAAAAACAAACCTTAGTGAGTCTTTTCGGTAGAGCAAACATACAAAGCTAACGTCAGCATGCAACGTTCATTGGCGACTGTATTTGATTTATGCCAAGCAATTAGCGCATGTCACCCGATTAAATACTCAACTTTTGCACAGCATCACACCTTGTTTTCATCCAGCGTCACGGCGATTTGCGCAACTTCTGCGCTGAAAGGTTTTGCCTATCGCATCAAGAGACAAATGACGCTTTATTTCCTTCTCATCTTGAGGCATAGTGGTTTTCAACAAAATGATGAACCCTTACTTTGGTACTGCAGGTTCACACAAAAAGTTTAGTCTTCAAGGAGAAATTGAATGTTCGTTGTTATTTTTGGTCGCCCTGGTTGTCCTTACTGTGTTCGTGCAAAAGAGCATGCTGAAACGCTAAAAGCTAAACGCGACGATTTTAACTATCGTTACGTTGACATCCATGCTGAAGGCATTACAAAAGCAGACCTCGAAAAGACAGTTGGTAAGCCAGTAGAAACTGTGCCACAGATCTTCATCGACCAAGACCACATCGGTGGCTGCACTGAATTCGAAGCTTACGCAAAAGCAAACTTGGGTCTATTCGACTAATACGCCCATACAGTCAACTCAAGTATAGTTGACGAATCCAACTTCAAAGCCAGCGCAATCGCGCTGGCTTTCTTTTTTGCGACTCTGAACACCTTTGGTATAAATCAAACAGGACTTACTAGGTAACATTATGATTTATATCTTGTTAATCCCCACAATTGAACTAATGTCAAATCCGAAAAAAATTCACTTATCTTTTTGAAAATTTCCGCTACAATCGCCACACTTTAATCATTCTTTCACATTGTCTGTTTGAGTCGTACTAGTGAACATAGACGTCGTCAACTTGCTTGACCAAAACCCGATCCTCCTAATCTTCGTCGTTCTTGCGATTGGCTTAGCCTTTGGCAAAATTCGTTTCGGTAACCTTCAACTTGGTAACTCTATTGGGGTTCTCATTACTTCCCTCATCATGGGACACCTAGGTTTCAGTTTTAATGCCGAGGCACTAACGATAGGGTTCATGCTGTTCATTTACTGCGTTGGCATTGAAGCAGGTCCCAACTTTTTTGGTATCTTCTTCAGGGATGGCAAACATTACCTGATCTTAAGTTTGACGGTGTTGGTTACAGCTCTCACGGTGACCTACTTCGCGAGCCACTATCTGGGCTTGGATTACGGGCTGTCAGCGGGTGTGATGGCTGGTGCATTAACAGCAACGCCTGTGCTTGTGGGTGCTCAAGATGCGCTCAATTCCGGTCTTGCGACGATTCCTCGCGGTATGGATTTCGGTCTAGTGATTGAAAACCTCTCGGTTGGTTATGCGATGGCTTACCTGATCGGTCTTATCAGCATGATCATGCTCGCGAAGCTACTTCCTAAGCTTCAAAAGCAAAACCTTCATGACTCTGCACAACAGATTGCGCAAGAGCGTGGCCTTGGCGGCAGTGGGCAACGTAAGGTGTATCTACCCATCATTCGTGCCTATCGAGTTGGTCAGGAGCTGATTGATTGGACCGACGGTAAGAACCTTCGCGAGCTGGGCATCTATCGTCAAACCGGCTGCTACATTGAGCGTATTCGACGCAATGGTATTCTCGCCCATCCAGATGGCGATGCTATCTTGCAAGAAGGTGACGAAATAGCGCTAGTTGGCTTCCCAGACAGTCACGCGCGTTTGGACCCGAGCTTTCGTAACGGCAAAGAAGTTTTCGACCGCAACTTGCTCGACCTACGCATTGTTGAAGAAGAGATCGTAGTAAAAAGTGACAACATTGCCGGTAAGAGTCTCTCTAGCCTGAATTTGTCAGAGTATGGCTGTTTCTTGAACCGCGTAGTTCGCGCTCAAATTGAAATGCCGATGGACGCCAACATCGTACTAGCCAAAGGGGATATCCTCCAGGTGAGTGGTGAAAAGAGCCGTGTGCATGGCTTAGCAGAGAAAATTGGTTTTATCTCGATCCACAGCCAAATGGCCGATCTGTTAGCATTTTGTAGCTTCTTTATTCTTGGCATCATGTTTGGCCTGATTACCATGAGTTTTGGTCAAGTATCGTTTGGATTAGGTAATGCTGTTGGTCTTCTTTTGTCTGGTATTACCCTGGGCTTTTTGCGTGCCAACCACCCTACTTTCGGCTATGTACCGCAAGGGGCACTGAACATGGTGAAAGATCTCGGTCTTATGTTCTTTATGGTGGGTATCGGATTAAGTGCGGGTGGAAAAATGTTTGAACACCTAACGCAAGTCGGCCCTCAGGTTATTTTGATCGCATTCTTAGTCAGTGTACTGCCGGTCGTACTCGCCTACTTAGTCGGTAACTATGTGCTTAAGATGAACCGCGCACTACTTATTGGTGCTATTGTGGGCGCGAGAACCTGTGCACCAGCGATGGATGTGATCAACGAGCACGCTCGCTCGACAATACCTGCTTTGGGTTATGCGGGCACTTATGCGATAGCCAACATCTTGATGACATTAGCAGGTACTATCCTCATCATTCTCTCCTGATCTTCAACACATCAGGTTCACTCGATACAACTGTTTAGTAGACACAATAAAGGGGCGCATCATGCGCCCCTTATTCTTTTCGATTCAACCAATTTCGATTATAGGTCGATAACGTCAAACTCTACGAGTGGCGAAACGTCAGCTTCGTAGTCAACGCCTTCAACACCAAAGCCAAATAGCTTCAAGAACTCTTCTTTGTACTCAACGTAGTCCGTCAGCTCTTTCAGGTTTTCAGTCGTGATTTGTGGCCATAGTTCAGCACAATGCTTCTGGATGTCGTCACGAAGTTCCCAGTCATCTAGACGGAGACGGTTCTTGTCGTCAACTTCAGCTGCGCTACCATCTGCTTTGTATAGACGCTGTGAGAACATACGGAAGATCTGTTCCATACAGCCTTCATGAATGCCTTCTTCACGCATCTTCTTAAACACCATTGCAATGTACAGTGGCATAACTGGAATTGCTGAGCTCGCTTGAGTCACAACAGACTTAAGTACTGCAACGTTTGCGCTACCGCCAGTCTGAGACAGTTTAGCGTTTAGCTCTGCCGCTGCACGGTCTAGATCCATCTTCGCTTTACCTAGCGCACCTTCCCAGTAAATTGGCCAAGTTAGCTCGGTACCGATGTACGAGTAAGCTACTGTCTTACAACCGTCTGCAAGAACACCAGCTTCAGATAGTGCATTGATCCAAAGTTCCCAATCTTCACCACCCATCACAGTCACAGTATCAGCAATTTCTTGCTCTGTTGCTGGCTCAACACTTGCTTCAATGATCTTGTCAGAGTTAGTGTCGACCGCTGTCGATGTGTATGTCTCGCCGATTGGCTTTAGAGAAGAACGTACGAGTTCGCCTGTTTCTGGTAGCTTACGTACTGGAGAAGCCAGTGAGTAAACAACCATATCGATTTGGCCTAGATCTTCTTTGATTAGGTCGATAACTTTCTGCTTCGCTTCGTGAGAGAAAGCATCACCGTTTACGCTTTTCGAGTACAAGCCTTCTTCTTTCGCTAGCTTGTCGAAAGCAGCAGAGTTGTAGAAACCCGCTGTGCCAGGCTTTCTTTCTGTCCCTGGTTTTTCGAAAAATACGCCGATTGTTGCTGCACCACCACCGAACGCCGCAGCGATACGAGAAGAAAGGCCGTAACCACTAGAAGAACCAACCACTAGAACGCGTTTTGGTGCGTTTGCAATTGGGCCTTGAGCTTTGGTGTAAGCGATTTGTTCTTTTACGTTAGCTTCACAACCAACTGGGTGTGTAGTAGTACAAATAAATCCACGAATTCTTGGTTTGATGATCATATTCAGTTCCTCAAAAAATCCCTAGTAGGATAAGAGTTTCACTTCCAGTTCGCACCCTATTTCTGTCAATTTCTCTGATTTTTCCAAGTGGTTGGAGCACTTTCACACTTATAGCACAAAAAAAAAAGCGCTCTAGTAACTAGAGCGCTTGAACCGTTAGTTCGCGTTAAGCGACACAGTGCAGCTTTATGCTACGCTGTTCAACTTTGGCTTATCAACTTTATCCGTTCTCACTTCAGAAAAGTCGTGGCTAAAGTGGTCAACCTGAATCGCTTTATAGCGCAGAGCATCAGCGGCAAGGATTTTATCGACCTCCTGCTGTGTTAGCACATTCGCTTCAATCGCTTGCTGTAAGCGATCTTTCAATAGACCTTTTCTAGCAATTTTGCCTTCTTTCACACCGACAAATAGTTTCTTCTCTAGGTCACGAATGTCGTACATCGCTAGGAACGCATTTTCCATCAAGCCGATCTTGTCGTTTGGCTGCTCGCCGATGTAGCAAAGGTGAGTCAAACGGTCACGATGCGCACCCGGTACCATCATGCTCTTCGCCAATTCAAGCGTTAGGTTGTCAGATGGTTTCTCGAAGTGGTTACCTAGAGGGAACAACAGCCCTTTAAGCGTGGCACCTGCCCAACGAGCTGGGAAGTTTTTGTACGCCTCGTTTAGCGATTTAGCCGCATTATGGAAACAGTGCTGAACCGCATAATGCACGTAGTCTAGGTCAGACGCTTGACGGCCATCATCTTCGTATTTCTTCAGAGCCGCTGACGCCATAAATAGATACGCTAGACCATCACCCAAGCGAGCAGAGATCATCTCTTTACGTTTTAGATCGCCGCCCAATGTCAGCATTGCAAAGTCTGCACTGACTGCAAGCGCTTTACTCAAACGCGTTAAGTCTTTGTAGTAAACCTTGGTTGGACCGCTCATATGAGCACCGACAAATTTAGAACCAGTCAGAGCCGCAGCGAATGCACCAAAGGTATTTTTAGTGGCATGACCGATGTGCTTAAACAATAGCTTGTCAAAGTCGGCAGCACCTTGCTTAGCATCTGGATTCGCTGCTGCTTCCATTTCTTGTAGAACGTAAGGGTGACAGCGTGTCGCGCCTTGACCAAATATCATCAAGTTACGAGTCAGGATATTCGCACCTTCAACCGTAATCGCGACAGGAATACCGAGGTAGCTTGAGGCAAGATAGTTCATTGGACCATCTTGAATAGCGCGACCTGCATGGATATCCATTGAATCATTTAGGATCGTACGCGCCATCTCTGTCATGTGATACTTGGCAATTGCTGTCACAATCCCAGGTTTCTCACCCATATCCAGTGATGTGGTCGTTAACGTTCGTGTCGCCTCAAGTAGGTAAGTAAGACCGCCAATGCGACCCATCGCTTCTGCCACGCCCTCGAATTTACCAATCGACATACCAAACTGCTTACGAACATATGCGTACGCGCCAGTTGTTCTTGTCGTTAGGTGACCAATTGCCGTACCTAACGCAGGAAGTGAGATACCACGACCAGCAGATAGACATTCAACGAGCATACGCCAGCCGCGTCCAGCGTACTCTTGGCCACCGATCAGCCATTCCATAGGAATAAACACATCTTTACCGCGTGTTGGGCCATTCATAAATGCAAGGTGAAGTGGGTCATGGCGCTCACCAATTTCTACACCTTTATGGTCTGCTGGAATAAGCGCACAGGTAATACCAATGTCTTCTTTTTCACCCAGTAACTGGTCTGGATCGTGAAGCTTAAATGCCAAGCCCAGCACTGTCGCAACCGGGGCAAGGGTAATATAACGTTTGTTCCAATTTAGGCGGATACCAAGCACTTCTTTGCCTTCATGCTCACCGTAACAAACCACACCTTTATCTGGGATACCGCCCGCATCCGAACCCGCCTCAGGCCCTGTCAGAGCGAAACATGGAATGTCTGTACCGTCGGCAAGCCTTGGTAGCCAGTAATCTTTTTGCTCTTTGGTACCGTAGTGAGATAGCAGCTCACCTGGACCGAGTGAGTTAGGTACCATGACTGAAACAGCCGCACTAATACTGCGCGTTGCAATCTTGGTCACAATCGTTGAGTTCGCCAGTGGTGAGAATTCACGTCCACCAAACTCTTTAGAAATGATAAGAGAGAAGAAACGCTCTTTACGTAGGTAATCCCAGACCTCTTTGGGTAGGTCGCGATCTTCCTTAACAATCTTGTTGTCGTCGAGCATTGCAAGCAAAGTTTCTAGCTCGTTGTCCATAAAGGACTGCTCGTCAGCAGTAAGAACTGGCTTAGGATATTGATGCAGTGTTTTGAAGTTTGGCTTGCCAGAGAATAGCTCTCCGTCCCACCAAACACTACCCGCTTCCATTGCTTCACGCTCTGTTGCGGACAATGGCGGTAGCACTTTTTTAAACAATTTAAACGCTGGGTCGCTGATCCATTTTCTTCGTAGAGAGCTCATGATACCTATCCTTTTGTTCAGGTGTATTTTTATTATTTGGTTTCTATATACGTTTTTGGTTTTAAAGCTTTACTCCGCAGCAACACCTGCCGCGAGGTAAGGAATAATCTGGTCAATAATCGCTTCTGCGCTGACTTCTTTTTCAAATGAACTCAGCGCAATTTCAGACAGAGCTTGGCTCGATGCCATAGTAAATACGCAGGTACCAAGAGTTAGGTGCAGGCGCCAAAACAGGGTTTCAGCATCTAATTTAGGATTGGCACGCATGACTGAGTGAGTAAACATCGCCAATGTTTCTGTGTATCGAGTCGTAATGAACCAGCGTAGGTGCCCTTGCACATCTGTATAACCACGCCCGACTAGCGACATAAAGCGACTCGCACCACCCGGCTTAAGATCGTTAAGCGCTAACAGTGGTTCTTTGAGAGACTGGAATACGTCAACCATGTCATAGTCTTCTCGCTCGTTAAGTTGGTACAGCGCCGTTTCCACTGCCGGCATAAACGCTTCCAAGTAACGATTTAGCACCGCACGAACCAGTGTCTTTTTATCACCAAAATGGTAGTTAACGGACGCTAGATTCACGTTCGCCTTACTGGTGATGGCACGCAATGATGTGTCGTTGAAGCCGCCGTCTGCAAATAACGCTTCAGCGACGTCCAGAATTTTGTCTTTAGTGGTAAGTCTCGTCGTCATTTCAATCGTCCGTATCAAACATATGTTTGAATATACTCCCGCAACACCAAGATAACAAGTGATTAACATCAAACTTTCACACACTGGTCGGACATCTTTCTCAAGAGACTGTTTTTAAGGGGCTTTGAAGTTTTCGATATTTTTTTGCTTTTTGTGTGAACTAATTTTGATCTGGTGGGTCTATTAAAGTGTAGTCAGCAAAGAATGAGTTTCTGATGCCACTGTTTTTCCTTTTTGTTGATTACATGCTGCTTTTTTCTTATTAACTCCTATTTGTATCCGCCCAAACCCCTTGTTGGCTTGGGCTTTTTTTTGCTTGTCGTTTTCTAAACCCATATCAAGTAGGGTGAGGCGTTACCGCCTCATCCCTCTTACAGAACCGTACGTA